>JAUMBL010000103.1:0-1981 GCA_032115775.1 Saprospiraceae bacterium
CCCATTTTCCGCCATACTTCGCAATTTTTTTTGACCGTAGCGCTGCTACGGCCTGCAAAAAATCGCTTCGTCTGGCAAAAAATGGATCCTTTTTTGGCTCAGACGCGACCGGCTAAGTAGTTACTTCGAATAAAAATAATATTTTGACAATTTGTCTTTTTTGGATTTTTTTTATAAAAAAAAATCCAAAAAAGACAAATTGTCACTATTTTATTTCGCCGCCGAAGGCGGCGAAATACGGTTTACAAAAACAAAAAATCGCCTCGTCCGGCGAAAAACGGATCCTTTTTTGGCGCAGACGCGACCGGCTAAGTAGTTACAAAAGTACAGGTGTCTCGCCGACTGATCCCCGGGATTTCCTAAAGACAACCGACGCGCGTTTTTGTTGCTCAAAGCGCGCCTTCATCTGCAAAACTATAATAGCCCCGCTCCGAAATAATCAGGTGATCGAGCAGGGGCAGATCGAGCAGGTCGCCGGCTTTTTTGAGCCGGCGAGTGAGATCTATGTCTGCCTGACTGGGCTGCAGGCTTCCGGAGGGGTGGTTATGAATGGCGATGACGGCGCAGGCGCGCGCGTCGAGCGCGGCCTTGAACAAGATCTTGACGTCCACCACCGTGCCGGCCATGCCGCCGGTGCTGAGCCGTTCGCGGGCGAATACCTCATTCGCCTTGTTGAGCAGCAGCAACCAAAATTCTTCGTGGTGCAAATCGGACAGCAAAGCCGCAATGGTATTGTAGGCATCGCGGCTGCAGGTCACGCGCGGGCGCTCCCGCAGGTCGGACAACTGCCGCCGCCGACCCAGCTCCAGGGCGGCGGCAATCGAAATCGCTTTGGCCTCGCCGACGCCCTTGAATTGCTGCAAATCGCGCAGGGAACGCTTGCCCAGTTCGTGCAGGTTGTTTTCTACCGAACCCAGGATGCGCATGGCCAGCGCCACGGCGCTTTCGCCTACGCAACCCGAACCCAGCAGGATGGCCAGCAATTCGGCGTCGGAAAGCGCCTGCCGACCTTTTAACAGCATTTTTTCCCGGGGGCGATCCTCCTCCGCCCAGGCGCGTATGGCGCGGTTTTCTTCTGTAAACATACGGGTGTGGTTTTGTAAGCCCAAACTTCCGGCAAACCGCGCGTGCGTTGCATCCCGGCAAACAAATTTATTTAAACAACATATACCTGCAATACCGGTTTCTTTTTCATACCCGGTTATTGCTATCTTTGCTACCAAACTTGCTGCACTATGGGATTTCGCTCCGCCATTATCCGCCCTGTCGCCCACTGGATCGCCCGCGACATAGATCGCTGGTCGGCCAACGCCGTATCCAGCCAACAACGCGTGCTGGATCGGCTGCTGGAACACGGCCGCCGGACGGCCTTCGGCCGGGATCACGGCCTTGACCAGGTACGCACGTACGAGGATTTTAAGCAGGCAGTTCCGATCCGCGATTACGAGGGACTGAAACCCTACATCGAGCGCGTTAAAGCAGGCGAGCAGGATGTGTTGTGGCCCGGCAGGCCGGCGTATTTCGCCAAAACCTCCGGCACGACGTCCGGCGTGAAGTATATCCCGATGTCGAAAGCAAGCACGCCCCTGCATTTCGGCACGGCGCGCAATGCGTCGTTTAATTACATCGCCCGAACCGGTAAGAGCCGCTGGATAGACGGGAAGCTGATCTTTTTGTCGGGCAGTCCGGAACTCGAGACCGTCGGCGGCATTCCCACCGGTCGCCTGAGCGGCATCAGCAACCACCTCGTGCCGGCCTGGTTTCGAACCAACCAAATGCCTTCCTGGCACACAAACTGCATCGAAGACTGGGAGGAAAAACTCGATCGCATCGTAGATGAAACCCTGCATGCCGATATGCGGCTGATCAGCGGCATTCCGCCCTGGGTGCAGATGTACTATGAGCGCTTGCTGGAGCGCAGCGGAAAAAGCACGATCAAAGAACTATTTCCTAATTTTTCCCTGTTTGTCTATGGCGGCGT
>JAUMBL010000104.1:0-11014 GCA_032115775.1 Saprospiraceae bacterium
ATTTTGACCAGGTGGTTGTCAATTTTCACTTTCACGGAATCGGGCTGGAGTTGCGGATACAGCGCGGGCAGGCGGTTTTTCATAAATGCCGGATTGGCGTGCGCCATTTGCAAGGACATCAGGAAGGGGTTGATGCCGAGGTTGTCCGTGACGTTGCGTTGCGCGCCCTGTTCGAGCAGAAAGTCAATCACCTTGTTGGCGCCGATTTTCAGCGCGGCAAGCAGCGGGGTCATATTGAACTCATCGCGATAGTCCAGGCCGTATTTCCGGATATTCTCTGACACTTTTTTCACATCGTCGGCGCTGTACGGGCCGTAGATCCGGCGGAAAACAGATATCCGTTCGGCTTCGGGCTTGTCGGCGCGCCGGTATTTGAGTTCGGCGAGCCGGCGGATGGTGTTGTGTTCGTTGTAGATCAGGGCGAATTCGAACAGGCGGTCTTTGGCTTTTTTATTGAAATGATCGGGATTGAGGGCTTCCGTTTTCAGGTTTTGGAGTTCGTCGAGGGTGATGGGCGTCCAGGGCGTTTTTTGGTTTCCGAGGATATCGTGGCGGATTTTTTCCGCCTGTTCTGTTTTGCCCTGTTTTTCGAGTCGGCGGGCTTCGCGCTGCCACTCGTCGAGGGAGGATTTTTGCTCGGCGATATCGAGTTTTTGGCGCAGATTGGCGAAGCCCAGCAGTTCGAGCAGCGGGTGCTTGAGGGTACTTTCCACGACATAGAGGTTTCGCACAGCGCGCGTCATGGCCACGTAGAAAGAATTAATATAGAATTTATAGGCGTCGAGCGATTTGTCCGTTTTGTCCCGGGCCCGCGCATACCGCAATTCTTCGGCTTCCACCTCCGCCCGGCTCACGCCCTGGGTGATATCCATGAACTCCCGCGATTTGTTCGCGATGAAATTCAGGAGGATAATATTCTCATATTCAAGACCTTTTGCTTCCTGCACGGAAAAAAGCAGGGGCGTCTGGAATATTTTTCGCGCCTCGGCTTTGTCCTCGTTGCTCATTACTACGATGGCGAACTGGGTGGATTGGCGCGTTTTCTGATTCAGTTCCTGTTTAATTTGCGCGTTATCGGGCAAGCAGACCACTTCGCCGGTTTTGGTAGAAACGGGATTTACCAGGTAGGCGCTTTCGCGGTCAATGGAGCCGAAACGGGCATTTTTTATCTTCAGGAGTCGGTTGGCGATATCCGTCACCTGGGGGGAATTGCGATAGTTGGTGCGCAGGATCCGCAGTTCGTTGTCGAGGTTGTCCTGCAGGTAAAACATAGATTTTACATTCGCCCAGGAGAAGAAATTGGGGTGTACGATCTGGTTGGAATCGCCGCAGAGCACAAACCGGTCGGGTGTTTTGAGGGATTTCAGCAGCAGGGAAAGCTGCACATTCGTCAGATCCTGCACCTCATCCACGATGATGAAGTCGTATTTTGGTTTGCAAAGCGGCAGCCAGTTGTAGGCCACCATATTGAGGTCGTAGAAGTTATTGTCGCGCAGGAACTGCAGGTATTTTTCGAACACGGTATAGACCTGTTCGCGTTCTTCACCGAGGAACACCGACTGGCGGAGGCCGAGCGCGCGATAATCTTCGCGCGAGAGGTATTCTTTTTCCACGCGCATGCCGGTGAGCACGCCCTTAAACTCCTCGTAGAGTTTGTAGCTGTCGCGGATTTTCACGGCATTCCGGTGTCGGGTGAACCAGTCGTCGAACGCGCGGAAGGTCAGTTCGCGGCCTTGCGGAATTTGCAGGGTTTCCACGTATTCTTTAAAGGAGAGAAACTCGATTTCCTGGTCTTCATTGCGGTATTGGAACGAATAGTAGAGGCTTGCCGAATTTTCCACCAGATACGGGGAGAGCGTGACGTAGAGGATATTGCCGCGCAGCGTTTTGATTTTTTCCAGTGTCAGCGCGGTTTTCCCGCTGCCGGCCGATCCGATCACGATGAGCGGGGTGGGCAGATCGAACACCTGCTGCTGGTCGTCGTCGAACGAGATGACCTTGTCGAGCAGGTGAAATTTTGTCGAATGCGGGTTGATATACGGCAGCGGCAGGATGTCTTCCGAGTCAATTTGTTCGGGTTTTTGGAGCGGGGCGATTTTCGACTCGTCAATGCCGGCGCCGTTCAGAAAGCGCGAATCACGGTAATTGTGGTGGAGGATGACCTCCAGCAGGAGCAGGTAGGTATTGCCGTTGTAGCGGGCGAATTTGAAAAGCAGGCGGTTGGAATCGTCCAGTTTGGCGCGATAGTAGCCGGTGTTGCTCATTTTTTTTACATCGGCTGCAGCAAAATTGCCATTTTTGAGGTGTTCGACTACTTTTCCAAAGTTCTTTTTGATTTTGGAATAATCCAGGTCGTTGTAGTAGAGGATTTGCATATTATCTGCCGTGTGGTTCGATTTTTAACCGTTGCGCGCGCGGGTGTGTGGATGCCGGGGCGCATCTCAGCTTGGCAGCTAATGTAGCGTTTTTACCAAATTGGGATGAGCTCAGGGATTGTTAAAAAACCGCTTGACGGCTATAAAAGCGTATTTCGCCGCCTTCGGCGGCGAAATAAAATGATGTTTGGGGGTCTTTTTTTTGATTTTTTCTAAGAAAAAATCAAAAAAAAGACCCCCAAACAAAATATTTTTTTGCTTAACGGGGCGTTCATGGGCTTCTTACACTACCCCAGAACAAGCCGAAACACCCAAAGAAATTTCAAAAAAGGGCAAGGCAGAGCCCTTGTGCGTCCCATTACCCCAGTAAAATGCATAAAAGTAAGGCAATCCACGTGCTGAGTGCCAGATAGTTTGGCGTTTATTCACGAAAAATGTATTATTTTTTTTCTTTTGCCAATTTTTTTGAATATTTCCAGCGTGTTGTATCCGCACCAGCCGCTCCCCTACCCTGCCTGCACTTTCTCGGGCAGCAGCGCCCGCAGGGTGTGGAGGATGCGTACGCGGTACCGTATATTTGCGAAAAAGTACACTGGCATGTTCGAACACAAAACCCAACCGCTCTTGTCCGGTAATCAATTTGTGGGCAGGGCTTTCAAATTCGCATTTTTTTCCGCAGCGCTTATCCTGGCGTCCCTGCTGGTCGGGATGGCAGGCTACCACCTGACGGCCGGTATCGGCTGGACGGACGCTTTTTACAACGCCTCCATGATCCTGACGGGTATGGGGCCTGCCCTGAATATCGAGGAGTTAGCGCCGGAACGGCAGGATGACGTGCGGATATTTGCCGGAATTTACGCCCTGTACAGCGGGGTGGTTTTTCTCGCGGCATCGGGGTTGATTCTCTCGCCCCTGTTGCACCGTTTTTTTCATAAGATGCATTTGGATGTTTCGGATTGAATGATTTGGAGGTGCGGGCGAGAAAATACTAGTGCCGCGTCACATCCCCAACAGCACCACTTCCTTATCATCCACGGTGTGGATCTCCCGCCGAATTCGCTGCTCCCAGGGCAGTTCTTCGGAGGATTTCTTCTCGAACTCGGCGTAAATCAAACAGGGGCATGGGATGGGTTTGGGGGAATATCCGATCTCATTTCAGATTCATGCAATCGCGGCTCAAAGGCGGCAGACAAACATGGGGCAGGATCAATTTGGCGAATAGTACCATGAGTATTACGATAAACAGCATCAGGACTACAATCGTGAGCAGGGGCCGCCAACCGTTTTTTTTGCGGATGCGGTATTTTTGCTTTTCATTCCATGTTTGTTTTCCACGAAACATGATCTAAAAATTGTATCCCATTCGTAGGGATCCAAGCGGGAACGGCGTCTCGCCGACTTCTTTGGTCAGCGTATCGTCTTCGTAAATCGGCCATGGGTTTGATTTATAGATCACGCGCGCCACACCGAATTGCGGTATGATATACAGCTTTTTTCGAGCAAACTCAAACTTGTATCCGATGTATCCGGTAGCCAGCCAATCAAAGCTGTTGTAGGTCTTTCCGGTTGTTACGTGGTTTTGCAAAACGCCAAGTCCGGTAGTCTGCGAAAATTCGACATGCAGGCCTTTCCAGAAGTATTGTCTGTACCCGCTGGCAAGGCTGTAGTCGGCAAAGCGACCTTCTGTTTCACGATCTGCCGGGAAATCGATGTTCAAACCTGCGTAAACATCTCCCCGCAAATGTCCTTTCTGCCAAAGTTTGATGGTGAAGTGCGTCCTGGTAGCCCCGGGAAAAAACGGCCAAAGAATATCGGTTTCGAGGGCGTATTTGCGATCGTTTTGCCCGGTTTGAGCGGCGGCGGACAGGGTCAGCATACTAACTATTCCGAATAAGAGCACTGATTTTTTCATATTTTGTTGCATTTTAAATGATGCAGCAAAGTTTCAGCGCCCAATCAAAAATCCTCTGAACAAATGTTCAAAAATCACTTCAGCAATTCTTTTCGCAGCCTGCTCAGGTGTTGGGGCGTTATACCCAAAAAAGAGGCGGTGTATTGCAACGGAACGCTGAGCAGGATGTCCGGATTGTCGCGCAGCATGTTTTCGTAGCGCGCGGCGGCGGATTGCGACTGCAGCGCGGCAATGCGCTTTTCCATGGTGATAAAGAGATTTTCAGCGATTACTCTTCTGAATATGTGCATTTTGGGAACCGAGATGGAAAGCGCCTCCAGATTATCTTTTGAGATGACCTTTAAAGTAGCGTCTTCAATGGCTGAGATATTTTCGGCGCTCGGCGTATTCGTCAGGAAACTGGTAAAAGAAGAGAAGACAATATCCGGCGTGACGAAATAACAGGTGATCTCATCCCCTGCATCATTATAATAAAAAATGCGCATCTTGCCATCTACAAGATAGGCAACCTGGTCGCATATCTTACCTTGTTTAATCCAAATCGTCCCTTTGGGGACGTGTATCTCCCGAAAGGCGTTTTCAATTGTTTCTTTTTCCGCGCTGGTTAACGGTACGATTTCGTCTATAAAGGTGGATATTGATCGCATAGCTGTCTGTCATTACGCTTGTATGGAACAAGGTAACTTAACGCGCATGTAGGAATGGCGATTGCCAATGGCGCATACGTTTTTTTGCCTTTGGCCAAAAAAAGCGTTTTTGCGCGTGGTTGGAATTTTTTTGCCTTCGGCAAAAAAATTCCAACCACGCGCAGGACAGCGCGTTCGGAATCATACCCCAAAATCGCATTCAATGCGATGCGAAAGGCCCGTTTCGATGGCGCTCCGTATCGGCCGGCGGCTGGAGGCTGAGAACGCGCACATCTGCGGCGGACAATTCCACCTCGGCGAAGCATCCCATGCTTGCCAGATCAATGCGCAGGCGGGTTTTACCGTTGACTGCAACGACGAAACCGCGCTGGCCGATGAGGCTGCCGCGGAGAATTTCGACTTCCGCGCCGGTTCCGGGCGCTTCCGAGCAGTGTATCTGTACAGGCGCCTGGATACCGTGCAGCCCTTTGATGAGCGCCACTTCGGATTCGGTGAGCGCGGCGAATTTCTTATCGAACTGCACAAAACGCAGGCCGATTTTTTCATCTCGCACCTGATCGCGGCCTTTGGAGTCCAGTTGGACGAACACATAATTTCGAAAGAGGACGACATCCACCCATTTTTTCCGGTCGCTCCATTGGCGGAGCTGTCGCTGCATCGGCACGCAGGCCTCATAGCCGATGCGGGCGAGTTGCAGGCGGGTTTTGTTTTCTGTGTTTGGTTTTACGATGAGGATATTCCATTGAAGATTTGCGTGTCTTGGATGCATGGATTTAGGTGTTTGATAGCGCGTATAGGACGCAATGGAGCAGGCGCCTCGAGGGGGTCGAGACGCCTGGCAAATCCATCAGTGTGTTCATTTGAAAATGCGGAAATGCAGAATTATGGAAAGAACCCGCGATAGCGGATTGTACCGATGCTTGCGGCAGATTGTTTCTCCGGGTAATCGGTTTATTCGCCGCCGTCGCCGCAAATCTGGCCGGTCAGCGTACCGGACAGAATGCCGGTGATAAAATTCACCTCAGCCTGCGTGACGAGTCGTCCGGATGCGTTGTTGAAATCGCCGGTGCCGCCGGCGATGTCCATGACGTTCGTGAGGCGGAACAGTGCGCCGGTGTTGTCGAGCGGCAGGAACAGCGCCTTGTCGGCGGTCCAGAACGTGTTGCCGTTGCCATCGTCGAAGAAGTGGACGAGTTCGACTTCCTGGCCGAGGCCGACGACGGTTTGCTTGGTTACGACCGACTGAAACTGGCCTTCGTAGTTGCCGAATTTCACGGTGGAGGGCAAAGCGCCCAGGCCGGCGTAGGCCGTACCGTTCGGGAGGGTGAAAGAGACGGTACCGGAAGTGGCGTTGGTCGGGATGGAAATATCCTCGATGCAAAAACTCTTGTCTTTTTTACATCCCGGCATCACCAGCGCGGCGGATACGAGTAAAAGGCCTCCAAGGGCGATTCCAAATAGTTTTTTCATGTGAAAAGAAATTAGTGTGAACATTATGGTTTGAAAAAATGTGAAATACGCTTTACATAAAACACCGGGGGCGAATTCAAGAAGTTTTTCCAAGCGCGAGACAGGAGAAATTTTATCCGCTTTGCATTTGTAGGCGTGCATTTGCGTGCAACCTGCTTTTTGCGAAAAGAGAAAAATAGTCGTTGCAATTTCGATGGAACAACTAAAACATCAAATTGAATACGTTGCAAATATGTCCCTTCCGTCGCCGAATTCCGACAGGACTGAGCGCCCACTTTACAGGATTATTTTGCCAAAATGGCAGAATAACCACATTTTTAAGTCGTCTGCCTCTTGTAATTACGAACCAGAAATGCAAAAATCTGCATCCGGTGACTCCGGGAGCCTGCAGCGTTTATCTATGCGACGCGCGCCAGTTGGCCGGCGTGGTGTCAAATTCCTGTCGGAAAACGCGGATGAAATAAGCCGAATCCTCAAACCCGCAGGCATCGGCCACGGCGTACACGGGCAAGTCGGGTTGTTCCAGCAACAGCGCTTTGGCGCGTTGCAGCCGAATCTGGCGGATGAACAGCGTGGGCGAGAGATCGGCGACGGCCTTGAGCTTTCTGTGGAGGTTGGAGTGGCTCATGAGCAGATCAGCGCAGAGTTGCTCTACCGAGTAAGCGGGATCGCTCAGGCGGTTTTCGACGGCCGCTACGGCCGCGCGGAGGAAAGCATTTTCCTGTTCCGAAAGTCGGGGCGGCACGGCGGCAGCGGGCGGTTCGGCCAGTCCGACCGACGCCATGTAATGCTGCCGCAGGAGGATGCGCGATTGCACCATTTGTCTGGCCACGGCGAGCAATTCTTCTTTTACAAACGGTTTTTCCAGATAAGCATCCGCTCCGCGCTCGAGTCCCTGCAATTTATTGTCGAGGCCGGCTTTGGCGGTAAGCAAAATGACCGGGATATGGCTGGTTCGAATATCCGTTTTGAGCGCCGCGGTGAGGGCAAATCCGTCCATGCCGGGCATCATAACGTCGGAAATAATGAGATCGGGGACGCGGGCCAGCGCCTCCCGAAGTCCGGCTGCCCCGTCAGACGCCGCCTGCACGTCATACGTCGGCGATAGGATGGCGATCAGGTATCGCACAATGTCTGGATTATCCTCCACAATCAGCACTTCGGGGCGTTGACCGGCCGGTCGTGCGGGCGGAAGCGATGCTTGGCGGACGTCCAGCTCGGCGTTTTCCCGGGGCGGAAGCGGAAACTCAAGGGTGAAAATAGCGCCCTGTCCCGCCGCATTCGCTGCAAATAAATCCCCGTTCATGCTCCGGGCCAGTTCGCGGGCCAGCGCCAGTCCGATGCCCGTACCCTCCCCTGTCCGCGCAGCGGGCGTATCGGCCTGATAAAAACGATCGAAGATGAGCGGCAATTTATCTTCTTCGATCCCGCTGCCCGTGTCCTGCACGCGGATGCGCGCACGAGGCGGATCGTCGGGGCGGTCGAGGAGCACGGTCACCCTGCCGCCGGCGGGCGTAAATTTCAGGGCATTGGAAAGCAGGTTGTCCAGGATTTGCCGCAGGCGCTCCTCATCGAAATCGAGCTGCAATTCCGGAACCGAAGATTCAAACTGCAGAGAAATCGCTCTGGTCGTTGCAAGCGATTGGTAGCATTCGGCCAGATACCGGAGGAAACCGGCAAGATCGGCCCGTTGAATATGAAGGGGCAGAAAACCGCTTTCCAACTTGGCGAGATCCAGGAGTTGGTTGACGAGCTGGAGCATCCGGCGGGTGTTGGCGCGAATGATGCCGAGGCCTTTTTCGAGTTCCTCCCGCGGATTTTGGGCGATCAGATCGGCCGCGCCGGAGAGGATGGTGAGCGGGGTTCTGAATTCATGGGTAATATTGGCGAAGAACCGGGATTTGAATGCCTCCAGCTCGCGGATTCGGCGTATTTCGGCTTGTTCGAGTTTTCTGCGCAGCAGGCGCCGGTACAGCATCCAGCTGCCGAGGGCGAGGAGGGCGGTATAGCAAGCGAGCGCCCAGGCGCCGGCCCACCAGGGCGGGCGGACGCAAATGCGGAACGCGGTAATATTCCGGGAAGCTAAGCCTTCCCGGTTTATCGCCTGAATCTGGAGCGTATAGTTCCCGGGCGCGATGCCGTTGAGCGAAACCCGTCGTTCGGCGCCGTTGTCTATCCATTCTTCAGACTGGCCGAGCAGTCGGTAGCGGAATCGGAGCCCCGGTTGTTGCAGCCAGGTCATGCAGGCATAGTCCACGGTAATAAAATTATCGTCATGCGCGAACTCCAGTTGTCCGGGCGAGCCGTGCACGCGTACGGTACGCCCGGGGGCGCGGGCGCCCAGGATGACGACGTCCGGCGGGTGAGGCAAAGCGGCAATTGAATCCGGATGAAACCAGAAAAAACCGAATTTTCCGGTGGAGACGAGGATGCGGCCGTCTTTTAACTGGCAAGCAGCGCGCTGCATGCCAAAATCCGTCTCTGGCAGTCCGTCGTTGCGGTTATACCAAACAATCTGGTTATTCGCGGGATTCCAGCGCGCGAAGCCCTGCCGGGAACAGAGCCACACGACGCCGGCGGCGTCCCGGATTGCCCGGGTTGCGTTTCGAACCGGCAGCGACAGCCGCTTGAAGGACCGCCGGTTCTTGTCGAAGAGAAACAGGGAGCTGCCGCAGACCAGAAGGGTAGTGTCGTCCCAGTAGGAGATATCCATAATTGGATTGACTTCGCCCGGCGGTTGTGCATAAAGATCAAAACGGCCTTCCCGGCAGTTGAAGCGCGCGATACTGTTTTTAAACCGCATCCAGATCAGGCTATCGCTGTCCGGCAGCCCGGGCAGGGTCATTAGATGTTCCGTTTCCGGTTTAAAAAAAGAAACCCGGCCGTCCGGCGGGATAGCGCCCACCAAACCGCGATGGGCAGCCAAAAAAAGCGTATCGCTGCCGCTGCCACGCATGAGCGTCCGGATGGTAGTACGATACGGCGAATCCATACGCCACCGCTGCAAAAGCCGGCCTTCCGGTGAAAACAACTGCAGCGTCCCAAGTTGTCCGCCGGCCCAGATACGGCCCTGCCGGTCTTCTTGAAAAGCCCAGACGCAATTGTAATTATCGTTGCTTTCCAAGTCTTCCGTCCCGGGAGGCGACGGGGGATTAGCATACTGCCGCCGCAATTGCAGTTCGGAACTAAACACGACAGATCCGCCGAAATACGTTCCCATCCAGATTTCCTGCCGGGCGCTTTCAAAAAATGAAAGCGCAGGTTGCAAGGGCATTACCTCTTTTTGCGGGCCTAATAACCCATGAGCGGCATAGAACCTTTTTCTTGTTCCCTTATTCGCCATTATGACTTCTTTTTGCGGGTCTAGTAACCCCTGAACGGCATGGAATACCTGGCGATCCGGATGGAAAGAATAAACCCCCGTGGTAGTAGCCAGCCAGAAATTCCCTTCCCGGTCTTCAAAAACGGCATTGAGGCCCTCCATTTCCATTTCCGGATTGTTTTTTACGTCCGGCACACAATAAAACTGGTGTTTTGTCCCGGTTTGAGAGTCGAAATACCCAAATTCCTGCCAGGTGTCTGAAAAGAACCAGACACGCCGGCGACGGTCTTCAAGCAGTCGGATCCGGTTGCCCTTTATTTCTCCAGGCAGGGCGACGACCGGTGAATTTCGAGCCTGTACCCGCAACAATTCATTGTGGTGGGGTCCGTTTGGCTTGTGAAGGAACCAGAGGTTATTCCGGGAGTCCGTACACACGACTCGGGGCAATCCGATTCTTTTAAACACCGGATGCGCATCCGGGTGCAAGGCAGTATGTTTTACCGTTCCGGAGGCCCGTTCCAGCACCCCGAACCCGGTTCTGAATAAAAACCAAAGATCGCCCGATTGTTTATCGGCGCAGAGGTTTCCGTACATCAATTCTTTATCCGACACCGGCACGTTTTCCCAGGCGTCCGCCTCCGGCAGATAACGATAGAGGCCATTGACAGCCGTGGTACCGAACCAAAAGCCGCCCTGGCCGTCGTACAAAAATCTGGAGGGGAATCCGGCGGATACCGGTTTTCCATTGGCCTGCGTTTGGTCGAAGCGACCGGACACCGGGTTATACCGGCACATTCCGCCCGAGGTGGCAATCCACAGTCGTTTTTTTTCATCCAGAAGCAGCGCAATGACCCTGTCGGCCGGCAGAGAACCCGGATCTTCCGGGTCGTGCAGGAACGTGACGAAATGCTTGCCATCGAAACGCTGCAGGCCGTTGTCCGTGGCGAGCCACCAAAAACCGGCGTCATCCTGGCAGATGTCAGTTACGAATTTGGATGCCAGTCCGTCGGCCTCCGTGAGGTGCGCAAACTGCCAGGGGTTGACGGATTCGATGACCGCTTTTTGTGCCGGCGCCAGAACAGGGAATATACCGAAAATCCCAACAATGCAAAGGATTATAGGAATTATACGACAGGGGCGATTACAATATTTGTTGTCCACGGATTAATACAAAGGGTAATGCGGTTGCGCGTATGGTCACGAAACGCAGAATATCACTGTTTAGTTCCGAAAATCCAAATTTTAAAATCCGTAAGGGCGGGCTTGGGATTTTCTGCCCCAAAAAAAC
>JAUMBL010000105.1:0-7670 GCA_032115775.1 Saprospiraceae bacterium
CTTGTCCGCTTTCGCGCAAGAACAGGCGATTTACTCCCAATACCAAATATTTCCCGTATTGATCAATCCCGGAAATACCGGATTCGACAACCAGCATCAGTTTATCGGGAATGTCCGCAGCAGCTGGGCCGGATTTCCCGGCGCGCCCCGGTCTTACACCTTTTTGTACACCGGCCCGGTAAACGATCGGCTGGCGCTCGGCGGCGGAATGTTCTCCGAAACGATCGGCTCGCAACGCTTGTTCCGCCTGCAGGCAAACTACGCCTTCCGGTTCCAATTGCAAAAAATGCGCGTGGGCATCGGCCTCACCACCGAATTTCTCCGCCGCAGTATCGACAACGACGTGCTGGATGATCCCATCATCAATCCCAACGACCCGATTCTGGAAGATCTGGCCGACGGACAGCAACTCTTCGACGCCTCGCTCGGTATCCACGCCTTGTACGACGACCGCTTTTTCATCAGCCTCGCGCTGCCCAACACGGTGCGGGCTCGCCTCGACCAAGTTCCGCTCGCAAATGAGGGCCCAAGCGGCCGGCTGTTCGAACACTATTTCTTCCAATTGGGCTACATCGTGGACGTCCCCAGCCAGGGCTTCAAAATCGTCCCCTCAATTGCCCTGCGCAATCTCCGCAATGTACCCTACCAGGTGGACATCAACCTCCAGGGCAGGTTCCTCGACGAAAAACTCATCACCGGCCTGATCTATCGCCCGGGTTCCGCAAACGGCTCTTCCGCCTTCCTCATCGGAACGAAATTCAACCAGATTCAAGCCAGCTATTCTTACGAACTAAACTTCGGCAATTTCCAACAATACACCGGCGGCTCGCACGAAATTACCCTCGCGCTCGCGTTCGACCGGAAAGAAAAAGTGGTATTGCCTGAATAACGATTTAACAATTGGTTTTTGGGATGGCCTCTCCGCTCAAGTTGCGGGGGGGCTTTTTTTGTAACTACTTCGCCGGCTCACAAAAATATTTTAGTCTATTTTTTTTAAAAAATACCCGTTTTCGCTGAAATAGCATTTACTTTTGCCAAAAATTAAATTTTAAAAACCAATTTTCACCCTATTGAACGAACAATTCGGGCAAAAATGCCGTTTAAAATCAGCATTACGCTCATTTTTCGCTGAAACGATCATTTTTTTACAAACATAAACTTCCTCCGCATGTCCCTTTCTCGCTTCCAAGCACTACAAATCATCGAAAACCGGTCGGACAGCCCGGTTGACGCGCCCGAAGGCCGCAGCGAAAGCATCGCCTCCTACTTCGGCGCCAACGTATTCGGCGAAGACGCCATGAAAAAACACCTGCCGGAATCGGCGTATTTGGCGGTGAAAGCAGCCATGATAGGCGGACAAAAATTGAGTCGGGACGTTGCGGATGTAGTGGCAGAGGGTATGCGGGCCTGGGCCATGTCGCACGGCTGTACGCACTTCGCGCACTGGTTTCAGCCGCTGACGGGCAAAACGGCAGAAAAGCACGACTCGTTTTTTACCATGACGCACGACGGACGCGTGATCGAAGAATTTAGCGGCAGCGCCTTGGTACAGCAGGAGCCCGACGGCTCGTCTTTCCCCTCAGGGGGGATGCGCAGCACGTTCGAAGCCCGCGGCTACACCGTATGGGATCCGACCAGCCCAGCCTTTATCATGGCGATCGGAGCGGGAAAAACGCTGTGCGTGCCGACGATTTTCGTGACGTTCGGCGGCGCAGCGCAGGATTATAAACTGCCCCTGCTGCGCTCCCAGAGTTTCCTGGACAAGGCCGCGGCGCCGGTGTGCCAACTGTTCGACGAGAAAGTGACGAAAGTAACCGCCACCCTCGGCTGGGAACAGGAGTATTTTTTGGTGGACGAAGCGCTGTTCTACGCCCGCCCGGATCTGGTGATGTCCGGCAGAACACTGGTCGGCAGAACGGCCACGAAACACCAGCAACTGGAAGACCACTATTTCGGCTCGATCCCGGAGCGCGTGTACGCGTATATGCGCGACCTGGAAACGGAGGCACACAAACTCGGCATCCCCGTGCGCACCCGCCACAACGAAGTGGCGCCCAGCCAGTATGAGGTCGCGCCGATTTTTGAAGAAATCAACGTGGCCGTTGATCACAACCAACTGCTGATGGACGTGATGGAGCGCGTGGCGCGCCGACACAAACTGCGAGTGCTGTTCCACGAAAAACCGTTCGCGGGCATCAACGGCTCCGGCAAACACAACAACTGGAGCATGGCAACGAACACGGGCGTGAACCTGCTCTCGCCCGGCGATAACCCGCAGCGCAACCTGCGCTTCCTGACCTTCTTCGTCAATACCATTATGTCGGTGTACAAATACGCCGATATCCTCCGCGCAAGCATCGCGCATGCCGGCAACGACCACCGCCTCGGCGCCAATGAAGCGCCGCCGGCCATCATCTCCGTATTCATCGGAGAAGCCATGGCTCGCCTGCTCAATCAAATCGCCAACGGCAAAAAAACGGACGACGCAGCGGTCAAACGCGCGATTGACCTGATCTCCAAACTGCCGAACCTGGAAATGGACAATACCGACCGGAACCGCACCTCGCCGTTCGCATTCACCGGCAATAAATTCGAAATACGCGCCGTAGGCTCTTCCCAAAACTGCGCCGGCCCCATGACGGTGATGAATACGATGATGGGCCTGCAACTCATCGAATTCAAAAGCGATGTGGATAAATTGCTCAAAAAGGGCGTAGAACAAGAGGAAGCGATCCTCATGGTGCTGAAAAACTATATCCGCAAGGCAAAACCGATCATCTTCGAAGGCAACAACTACTCCGATGAATGGAAAGCGGAAGCAGCGCAACGCGGCCTCAGCAACCACGCCACCACCCCGGAAGCGCTGGATGTGCTGGGCACGAAACTCGCGCAGGACTTTTTCAGCAAATCGGGCGTCATGCGCGAATCCGAACTGGAAGCCCTGCACAACGTCCAGTTCCATATCTATTGCACCAAACTCGACATCGAAGCCAAAACGCTGATCGAAATGCTGCACTCGATGGTGATGCCGGCGGTTCTACGCTACCAAACGGAACTGGCCGCAAACATCGCCGCCTTGCGCGCCCTGGATATGGACGATGCGGCAACCTATCAGAAGGAAAAAATGCGCCTGATCACCGATAATATCCAGACCATCAAATCCGGCCTGGAAACAATCCAGCAACGCCTGGATAAGGCGCACCACGCCGCGGGCGTCCGCGAAGAAGCCCATATTTTCTGCCACGAGGTGAAGCCGCAAATGGAAATCCTCCGACATGCGGTGGATACGCTGGAAGGATTGGTGGACGACCAGTACTGGCCACTGGTGAAATACCGGGAATTGCTGTTCCAACGGTAAGGAACTGTCCTTTTATTTCGCCGCCTTCGGCGGCGAAATAAAAGGGGGGCAGTCGCCTGTTTTTTGATTTTTTTTAGAAAAAATCAAAAAACAGGCGACTGAATAAAATGAGCATAGTTCGGGGATGACTTAAAGTCCCCCCCGAACTTATGGAGTTGCAAAAAAATCCCTTGATTCTTACCGAACAAAAATGATGTTTCGACTGGTTGTCTTTTTTGGTTTTTTTCCAAAAAAAATCAAAAAAAGACAACCAGTCATTATTTTATTTCGCCGCCGGAGGCGGCGAAATACTTTTTACACTTTACTGAAACACCCGCACATAATCCACGATCATCCGCTGCGGAAACATCGTGGTATTGTCCGGACTGCCGGGCCAGTTGCCGCCGACGGCTATATTAAAGATAAAGAAGAACGGCTGGTTGAAAGGATACGCCGCGCCGCCCATATCTGCCGGCGTAATTTCGTGAAACTGCTGGCCATCCAGGAACCAGCGGATACGATCCTGCTCCCATTCGAGCGAAAACACGTGAAACTCATCGGAAAAAGTCGCGTTTCCGGACAAGGCCCTGGAGGCGGAGCGCTCCTGGCGCTGGGCAACCGAGGGGCCGAAATGCACCGTACCGTGTACGCGATTTGGGATGTGGCCGACCAGTTCCATGATATCAATTTCGCCGCAGGCCGGCCAGCCGGCTTGTTGAAAATTACTGCCCAACATCCAAAGGGCCGGCCAAAGACCCTGCCCTTTGGGCAATGCGGCGCGGATATCAATACGGCCGAATTTGAATTCTTTTTTCCCCTGGGTGATTATCCGGGAGGAGGTGTATGCGCTGCTCCCGAAGTTTTCCTGCCGCGCCTCGATCACCAAGTGACCGTCCACCAGCGTAGTATTCTCGGCTCGATAGTGCTGCAGTTCGTTGTTGCCCCAGCCGCTTTGTCCGGTACCGATTTCAAAAGTCCAATCGTTGGTATTGAGCGCCGTACCGCTAAATTCGTCGGCCCAGACGAGATTTCGGCCGGGATAACTCAAAGGCGAGGTAAAGCCCGTGGTCGGGATCACGAGGGCGTTGTCCTGGTCGTCGTTCAAAATTGTGCCTCGGGCGCGGGATTTCGCCAGGCCGGCATTCACCGGATTGAGCAGCAGCACTTCGAGGTAATTGTCGCTTTCCTTGATTTCGTCGGCGAGAATGTCAATTTCAATTGTTTTTTGGGTTTCGTTGGGTTTAAACAAGAGATTGCCGTCCGTTTTGGCGACATAATCCCGGCCGGCGATGGCCGTACCGTTCAAGGTGGCGTAATTCACCACGACATTGGCGGTGGGCGCTTTGCTGAGCGTGACGGTAAAAACCAGTTTGCCGTTTTGGTTTCCCTCCGGCATACTGGCATCGGCGATGGAAAGCGCCGGCAGGGCAGGTGTTGGTTCCTCCCCACCCTCCTCTTTGTTGCAGGAGGAGATCCATAATCCCGCAATTAAAATCATCGCGGCAATCGGAATCTGAAATTGGCTCGTTGTCATAGTTACAGATATTCTCTTTAATTGATTCAAGTGATCTATCGGACACTTTCCCATCCGTACACCCGTACCCAGTCCACCTCCATGCGTTGCGGCCAGATATCCTCTCGGACGCCCATTTTGCCGCCCCAGTTGCCGCCGACGGCGAGGTTCAGGATCAGGTGGAAATTTTGGTCGAAGGGCCAGGCATCCGGGCCCGTTTTTTGGTTTGCAAAGCGGTGATAGGGTTGGTTGTCCACCAGAAACTCTACATAGTCCGGCGTCCATTGGACGGCGTACACGTGGAAGGCCTTTTCGCAATTTTTCAGGTAGATGCCCTGCGTGCTCTGTGTACCCTGGATATGATTGAATGCCTGGGTATGCACGCTGCCAAAGACGGAATCCGGCAAGTAGCCGACGTGTTCCATAACATCAATTTCGCCGCTTGCCGGCCAACCGCCGTATTTCCACTCGGTTGGAAGCATCCAGATTGCCGGCCAGGTGCCGAGTCCGCTGGGCAGTTTGGCCCGCGCTTCGATGCGGCCGTAGCGCCAGTCGCCCTTATTTCGGCTGACGAGCCGGGCCGAACTGTAATCCCGATCGCCTGTTTTTTCCCGCCGCGCTTCGATAATCAGGCTTCCTTTTTCCACGCGGGCGTTTTCCAGCCGTTTTTCGGTATAGTACTGCAATTCGTTATTGCCCCAGCCGCAAATTGTGGGACATCCGTCGCCGAGGTCGTAGGACCACTTTGTGGAATCGGGCAGACCGTTGTAGTTGAATTCGTCCGACCAGAGAAGTTGCGGTTTGGACGAAGCACTGTTTGTCCGCAGCGATTTACTGGGTATGTTACAGCCGGTCGCCGTGAGCAAAATGCCCAGGATGGCTGCGGTGCTATTCTTAAAATTTAAAAAAGACATATTGTAAAGGCAAATGCGCTGCAGGGACGAGCGCAGGCTATTTTTTGAACTACTTAGCCTGTCGTGTCTGAGTCAAAAAATGGGACTTTTCGAGCCAGACAGCGAGCCGGCTACGTAGTTACTTTTTCACAAAAGTAAGTTCGAACCAGCCGTTTACATTCAATATTTTGCTGCGCACGACCAATTTATTATCGGCCAGGGTCACGATATCATACACCGGCCCGGAGTCCCATACGCCGAGGAAAGCGCCTTGCGGGAGGACGATCTGATCTGCGCCACCCTGACCGCTTCCTTTGGAGATAAACCAAGTCTGACCGGAAGGCGGTGTATAATTGACCACGGCGTACCCGTTGAAGGGATCCACCGTTTGGCCGTTATTGGCATACACGAAGGCGGAGCCGTCGAAGTAGAAACAGAAACCGTCATCGTACTGGGCTGCTTGCAAGCCGTTCAGCGGAGAGGAATACCATTCGGAAGAGCCGTACGTAGGGCCGACCCGCACGGCGCCGGCCTCGCGGGCGAGCGTCCAGCATTTACCGGCCGGCTCGCAATCGCCGGTCAGCAACGCAACCTGCGGATCGCACTGTCCGGCCGCATCGCGCGGAACTTGCACCAGCACCGTGTTTTGCGCCGTGCCGCCACCGCCTGCCGCCGCCGCGAACAGCGTAACGGCGTACTCCCCGGCTTTGGGATAAAACACGGTATCCACCGTGCGCTTGGACTTAGCGGGAATCCCGCCGGAAAAATCCCAGCTGCGATCAAAAAATCCATCCGACAGGTCTTTGACCACCACCCGATTGGAATCGCCTGGCAAAAATTCAACAGACAGGGCGGGCGGTTGCGGCAGAAGCGGCAACGCCACATCTTCGGCTTCGAAGGGATTGCAGGCTGCGACGAGCAGCAAAAGACCGGCAAAAAAGAGTGTATTACGCATGGTGTGCAGGTTAAAAATCAATATCCGGGATTTTGTTGAATTGCGCCGTTTGTCGCCTGAATTTGCGACAAAGGAATAGGGAAGCGATTGTGCACGCCCTCCACATAACCGAGTTGCCCCAGGATGGATTGAGCCCGACCCGCGCGCACCAGGTCGAAAAAGCGGTGGCCTTCCAGTCCGAGTTCGAGGCGGCGCTCGCGGTAAATGGCGTCGAGCAGCGCTTGTCCGGATGCGGTGATATTCGGCAGGACGCCGGGTGTATTGCCCCGCGCTCTGGCGCGCACGGCGTTCAGCGACTGTCGGGCGGCGGCCTCGTTACCGTTATGGAAGGCGGCTTCGGCGTGCATCAGCAGCACGTCGGCATACCGGATTACGCGATCGTTTGCGCCGCCGTTGGGGTTCGGATCGCCGAAGGGCGCTTCCTCGCTTTTATTGCTGAAATACTTCCGGGGATAATATTTATGCGGGAACCCGCCGGTGGCGTCCTTTGTGAATATCCCGCGATCACCCATGGCATCGCCTTCCCGAAAGACGGTAAATTTCAGCCGCGGATCTTCGAATCCTTCTTTAAAGAACTCCTGGACGAAGTCTTCCGTCGGTATATTGAACCCGAATCCTTCAAATTGCCCCCGCGCGCGCTGGAATACATTGGTAAAGGTGCCCTCGTTGGCGTTATTTTTGCCCCAATTACCGCCGGAAGCGTTCATGTATTGAATTTCAAATACAGATTCGCTGTTGTTTTCCCCGGCAGCCGTGAAGATACTACCGTAATCGGCTACCAGTTGGTATTGGTTGTCGGCCACGATCGCTTCCGCTACGGACTGCGCCTGCGCCCATTTTTTCTGCCAGAGCAGGGTTTTGACCAGCAACGCCTGTGCGGCGCCTTTGGTGATCCTGCCTAAATCGGACGGCGCGTAGGCGCTGCGCTGCGGCAAATCGGCAATAGCGCGCTGCAAATCGTCTTCTACCAAC
>JAUMBL010000106.1:0-11860 GCA_032115775.1 Saprospiraceae bacterium
CCGGAAAAAACGTGTTGCATGCTGCAAGTTGGCAAATATCCGCGTCACCAAACAACATATTTT
This sequence comes from Saprospiraceae bacterium, assembly GCA_032115775.1. Lineage (GTDB taxonomy): Bacteria > Bacteroidota > Bacteroidia > Chitinophagales > Saprospiraceae > M3007. Next base: position 64 of record JAUMBL010000106.1, read on the forward strand.
CATGAAAATTTTTAACGCCGAACAAATTCGCGCTTGGGATGCCTATACGATCGAAAACGAACCGATTCGTTCGGTGGATTTAATGAACCGGGCAGCGCAAGCCTTTGCGCATTGGTTTACTGGCTTATACGCCGATACCCGCCGACCGGTCTTTGTATTTGCGGGCACAGGCAACAACGGCGGCGACGGCCTTGCGCTGGCTCGGATTTTGCACCGCAAATCGTATGAAATCAGGTTGTTTATCTGCGATTTCGGCGGCAAGCGTTCGACCGATTTCGAGCGGCAGCTGCAGATGTTGCCGCCACGCGACAACCTGCCGGTACAAACCCTGCACCCATCGGCGGGTTTGCCGTCGGTACCGCCCGCCGCGGTGGTAGTGGATGCACTCTTCGGTTCCGGTCTTTCGAGGCCGCCGGAAGGCGCATGGGCGGAGACGATCGCTTTCCTCAACAATCTACCCAATGAAATCGTGTCTATAGATGTTCCTAGTGGACTGTTTGTAGATCGCTACACCGCCAGCCCTTGCGTGCGTGCGCACCGGGTATTCAGCTTTGAAACCCCAAAATTAGCCTTTTTTATGCCGGAAAACGCGGCTTGGCTCGGCGAATGGGCATTCGGCTCGATCGGCTTGCATCCGGAATACGCCGCACAAACCGACACGCCGTTTACCTACCTGACGGCGGCTGCGCTCAACCTGCGCGCGCGGCGGAAATTTGATCATAAGGGCACGTTCGGACATGCCTTACTAATCGCCGGAAGTTACGGAAAGATGGGTGCGGCAGTGCTCGCTGCCCGGGCTGCGCTCCGCGCGGGCGCGGGCTTAGTGACCGTACATGCGCCTGCCTGCGGCGGCGCTATTTTGCAAACCGCCGTGCCCGAGGCGATGTTCAGCGCCGACCGCCGGGCTAAACTGTGGTCGGCGGCGCCTGAGATCGGGCTGTTTCGTTCCGTCGGACTAGGCTGCGGCATCGGACAGGCGCCGGAAACAGCCGCTGCGATGGAGGCCCTGCTCGATCAGGCAAGTTCCCCGCTGGTACTGGACGCCGATGCGCTGAACCTGCTGGCTGCACACCCGGCCTGGTGGTCTAAAATCCCCCCAAACAGCCTGCTGACGCCCCATCCGAAAGAATTTGAACGCCTGTTCGGCCCTAGTCGGAATGATTTTGAGCGCCTGGAGTTGCTGCGCATACAGGCCGCGGCGCACGGCGTGTTTATTATCCTGAAGGGCGCGCATACGGTGATTGCCGGCCCGGACGGTCGCTGTCGCTTCAATTCCACCGGCAATCCCGGCATGGCCACCGCCGGCGCGGGAGACGTGCTCACCGGCATCCTCACCGGACTCCTGGCGCAAGGGTATCCGCCGGAAGACGCCGCCTGTCTGGGCGTTTATCTACACGGACTTGCGGGCGATTTGGCGGCGAACAAATATAGCCGGCCGGGGATGACCGCCGGTAGCATCGCCGCCTGCCTGGGCGATGCCTGGAAGGCGTTGGAAGGCGCTTGAGGTAATATTTTGCCGCCTTCGGCGGCGAAATAAGGAATTGGGACATAATTTCTTGTTTGATTTTTTTTAGAAAAAATCAAACAAGAAATTATGTCCCACAACATTTTAATTTGAATAGGATGAAAGGGATTTTTACCCCCCTCCTTCTCAGATAGCAGAAAATTTAAGAAAAACTACAGACAAGCATTGATTTTTTCCGCCAGCGCTTTCTTGGTGGTGGCGCCTACAATCTTGTCTTGCAACTCCCCGTTTTTGAAAAGCAGGAAAGTTGGGATCCCCCGGACATTGAACTGTGTGGGCACGTTCGGATTTTCATCCACATTTAATTTGCCGATGACAGCCTTCCCCTCGTACTCCGAGGCCAGTTCTTCAATCACCGGATTCATGGCTTTGCACGGGCCGCACCATTCCGCCCAGAGGTCAATCAGAATTACCCCGGATTTGTCGTGCACTTCTTGTTCGAATACCTTATCAGAAAAAACTTTTGCCATTTTGTTTCAAATTATTTTATTAGAAATACGTAACTACTTAGCCGGCTCGCTGTCTGGCCCAAAAAGTCCCATTTTCCGCCATACTTCGCAATTTTTTTTGACCGTAGCGCTGCTACGGCCTGCAAAAAATCGCTTCGTCTGGCAAAAAATGAATCCTTTTTTGTCTCAGACGCGACCGGCTAAGTAGTTACAGAAATAATAACCCCATAAACAGGGAAATCGTGAAATAGTTGAAAAAATACAACTCACAAAATCCATTGCTGGAGTTGGGCCAAAAATTGCAGGATCAAGCCCGGCTGCAACACCAGCGGAAACAAAAATCCGAACACCGCGCCGTAAAAGTGCGCGAGGTGATCAATATGGTCATCCGAGCGGTTGGCAGCATAACTGGAGTACCAGAGGTATAAGGCGCCGAAAATGAATCCGGGAACGGGAATTGGGATCAGGAACACATTGATGCCCATCGTCGGGTTGAGCAGGATCGCCGCAAATAGCACGGCCGACACCGCCCCGGACGCGCCGATGCTGGCGAAGGACGGGTTGTTTTTATTCTTGTAATACGTACCCAGCGAAGCCGCTACGACCGCAACCAAGTAGAAAAGCAGAAATACTACCCCGCCGATTTGGGGGAACACCGCCTGAAACCACGACTCGACATACCGACCAAAGAAATACAAGGTCATCATGTTGAACAACAAATGGACGACATCAGCGTGTAAAAATCCGGCAAAAAGCATCCGGTAGTATTCGCGGCGCTGCTGCTCGGCATACGGCCAGTGCTTGCCATGGTACATGACCTCGGCATTGCTGAAACCGATGATCGAAGAAAGCACAGTGGCGGCAATTAAAATGTAAGTCATAACGAAGCAAATTTCTAACGATACCAAATTACTTTAATTCTGCGCATTCTGCGCATTCTGCGGGATTCCCCCAATGACGCTAAATTCCAAATCCGCCATTTTCTCCTGCGTCTGATTCTGCTTGAGCCGCGCATTCAGGTGGTCAAAATCCACGAAATCCATCAGTTGATCCTGGTTGACGCAGCTGAAGACAAACTCCTCCTTGCCGGTTTCCGGATTGACATGGCGCTGCAGGCATTGCGCGCAGATCGCCTTCATCATGCACTGCATGGGCGAGTTGATCGAGGCGATGCCGACGTGGTCGGGCTTGAGGAAGGGTTTGAGTACGGTATGGCGCGATTCCTTTACGGCGCGCATCATCCTGTCGGAGCCGATGGCGATGATCCGGGTGGCTTGGTCAAGTCGGATCGGCGCTTCGCCCAGGCGGCCTTCGGCGTAGGCGATCATTGCCTGGATGATATTGCCGACGAAGGATTTGTCTTGCGGGCGGATGGCCTCGATGGGCTCGCCTTCGTCCACGCTGTACACGACCAAATCGGTATTGGCCTCGATTTCTTCCCGTTTGTGGAAATCCTCCTTTTTCTTGTATCCGGCGAAATAGATGACCTGGCAGTTGTTTTCTTTGAGCGCCCGGGCGATCGAAAACTGAACCGCGTTACCGAGTCCGCCGCCCAGCAGCAAGACGGTCGTATCGCAAGGAATGTGCGTGGGCTCTCCGGTAGGCCCCATCAGCACGACGCGTTCGCCGGGTTTTAGCAGGGCGACCATCCGGGAACTGGCGCCCACTTCGAGGGTAATGAGGCCGATCAGCCCTTTATCCTTGTCCACCCAGGCGCCGGTAAGCGCCAGGCCTTCCATGGCGAGTACGACGCCATCCGTCCGGGGGGCGTTCGTTTCGTAGTTTTGGAGGCGATAGAACTGGCCGGGTTGGAACTTCCGGACGGCCATGGGCGCGCGCACGACGAGCTCGACAATGGTCGGCGTTAGGCGGATCACCTCTGTGACTTCCGCCACCCACTCCGCGCGTAGGCGCCCGAAGAAGTCGTGCAGTTCATTTTCCGGCGCTTCGCGGAGCAGTCCGTCCGGATTAAGTAGTTCTACGACCTTTTTATACCCGTGTTTGGCCGATGCCATTGCTTTGACCACATTGCCGGCGTAGTCGGGGTGATTATCGCCGTAGAAGGAGATATGCTTGCCGTTTTTTTCGTACGAGGTAAAAAATCCCGATTCGTGGACTTCCGCCTGCACCAGTTTACCTTCCTGTTGCGGGTCGGCGACATACCGGCGGTAGTATGCACCCCAGTCGTCCAGTTGGAACGTCCCTGGGTGTTCCTGTTCATACATGACATTCGGGGAGGTGCCGGCGGCTACCAGGAGGCTTTTTGCGGCCACGGTGTGGGTGCGGCCGCTGGATCGCCATTTGCCGTCCACTTGTTCCGTTTCATCGAAAATCACCGCTTGCAGCGCGCCGTATTCATCCGGGACGAGTTCGAGGGGCGACATTTTTTCCACGAAGCCGATACCTTCTTCCAGTGCCTTGATAATTTCCTCGTGGTTGAGTCGGTAGGCCGGCGAATCCTTCATTTCTTTGCGGTAGAAAACCTGTACGCCGCCCCACTGGCGCAGCAACGGGATGAAATTCGGTTTTTCGCCTGCGGCGGCAGCGCGGGCGCGTTCGGCCGCCAAGGCATCCGCGTGTTCGAGGAAGGTATTCAGCGCCTGTTTTTCTTCTTCGTTAAACAGGCCGTCCAGTTTTTCCCGACCGGCGCCTGCGAGCAGCCGGTCGTAGCGCGCCTTCATTTTTTCCACTTGCACCGGGTAATAGGCCATCAGTTCTGTGGCCGTATCAATGGCCGTGAGGCCGCCGCCAATCACCACAGCCGGCAGTTGCACTTGCAAATTGGCCAGGTTATCCTTTTTGCCGGCGCCGGTGAGTTGGAGCGCCATGAGGAAATCACTGGCTTTGCGCACGCCCCGCATCAGGTTGTTCTTCATCGGCACGAAGGTCGGTTTTCCGGCGCCGGTAGCCAGGCAGATATGGTCGAATCCGAGCGCCCAGGCGTCTTCGGCCGTGAGCGTGCCGCCGAAGCGAATGCCGTCAAACAGCCGGAAATGCTGCCGGCGGAGCAGGTTCAGATAAATGACCGTCAAGAAATTCTTGTCCCAGCGCACGGTAATGCCGTATTCCGACACGCCGCCGAATCCCAGCAGCACGCGCTCGTCGAGATGTTGCCGGAGCATATTGAAATCGTGTACCGGCTCGAACGGCGTTTGCGCATCGCCTGTCAGCGGCAGAGGCAGCGGTTCCACCTTGAGTCCGTCTATCCCCACCACGCCGAATCCCTCATTGAGGAGATAGTGCGCCAGCGTATAGCCGGCCGGGCCCATGCCCACCACCAGGATTTTTTTGCCGTTGTAAGGCAGCGCGTGCGGTCGGCGGACAGACAGCGGATTCCAGCGGGTGAGCAGCGCGTATATTTCAAATCCCCAGGGTAGATTCAGCACATCCGTGAGGATGCGGGTTTCCACCTGCGGGATATTGACCGGTTCCTGTTTTTGATAGATACAGGCCTTCATACAGTCGTTACAAATCCGGTGGCCCGTCCCCGGGCACATCGGATTGTCGAGCGTAATGACGGCCAGCGCGCCGATCTGATCGCCCCGGCTTTGCAGCAGGTGCGATTCGGATATTTTTTGATCCAGCGGACAGCCTTTCAGCGCATAGCCCAGCGGATTTTTCTTGTACCCGCCTTTTTCCGGAAATCCTTTAGAGCAAGAGTCCTTATCGCGTTCATGGCAAATCACGCAATAATCCACTTCCGAGGCTGCCTCGCGGTGCGAGCAGCGGGGATCGGTGAGCGCGAAGCCGTCGCGGCGGCGGTAATGCGCGCTGGGGCCGACGAAGGCATTGGGGAGTGCCAACGGGGCGGGTTCGAGTTCGACGAGCCGCTCGAAATCCACCTTGGCTGCAAGTTTGAAAGAAACCCAGTCGCGGGTGTCGGGCGCGCGATAGTAATACTGCGACACCACCCACTGCTCCACAAAAACGACTAAATTCGTCAAAAACTGCTGCAAATCCCCGTCTTCCCGGCTGGTTGGCAGCAGGTCGGCCAATTCAGGCGCCGCCCCTACCCGATCCAGGAACCCAAGCAGATACGTCCGCCCCTCATCCGTCATGCCGTCGCGGAGTTTTTTCTCCCAGGCGACGAGTTCGAGCGCGGCGGCGGCGGTCTCCAGCTCCGCATCATCCGTCGGAATCCCCACAAAGCCCCGGCGCAGCGCCGACATCCGGCGGTTTGCCAGATTCAAATCGGCGGGTACCGTTTCCGCCGGGTGTTTTTTTAATGCGCGGCGGGTAAAAAAATCCCTTTTAAACGCAAAGATCGTCTCGTGTTGATTAGCCAGAATCCGGGCCGTTTTACACGCGTCTTCCACGCCGAACAGCCGCTCAACGAACACGCCGAGTTGCCCGGCCATACGCACCAGGAGATCGGACACCTGAACCGGCGTCAGTCCGGCGCCCTGATTTTTCCGATAGGCCGAAAAGTCCGCCGCGAGATCCGGATCGGAATCCGCCACCGACTGGAAGAAAACATCGGTCAGTTCGGCCAGTTTGTGCGGCCGGTACAGGTCGTGGTACTCAAATCCCGGAAGTCTTAAGAACAACATAGTTGCGGAATTTCGGATTAACGAATTCAAACCAATCAATAAAACCTTCTAATCAAAATCAATTTCGCGCGTTCTGCGAATTCCGCGAATTCTGCGTATTCCGCGGGATCCCCTACTCCGATTGGAAGGGGTACCGATAATCAGTTGGCGGCACGAAATTCTCCTTCATTGTCCGGGCGGACACCCAGCGGTACAGATTAATAATAGAGCCTGCCTTATCGTTCGTGCCGGAAGCCCTGCCACCGCCGAAGGGTTGTTGGCCGACGACGGCGCCGGTAGGCTTATCGTTGATATAGTAATTTCCGGCGGCGTGGCGGAGTTTGCGATTTGCCAGTTCGACGGCAGCGCGGTCGCGCGAGAAAATAGCGCCGGTGAGCGCATACGGCGACGTGTTGTTCACCAGATCCAGCGTGGCCTCAAATTCGGCGTCTGGATAAACATACACCGTGAGTACCGGGCCGAATATTTCTTCACACATCGTGACGTAGTGCGGGTCTTTAGCCAGCAGCACGGTAGGTTCGATGAAGTAGCCCTTCGATTTATCACAATGGCCGCCGGCGATCACCTCCACCTGGTCGGATTGTTTGGCGTTGGCGATATATGCGGCGATTTTGTCGAACGCACGGGCGTCAATTACCGCATTGAAGAAATTGGAAAAATCTGCCGGATCGCCCATTTTCATATCTTTTAGATCGTTCAGCAGGTGAAAACGAACCGTTTCCCACATACTTTGCGGGATATAGGCGCGGGAAGCAGCGGAGCATTTTTGGCCTTGAAATTCGAAGGCGCCGCGGGTTAAGGCCACGGCCACGGCTTTGGGATCTGCGGAGGGGTGGGCGACGACAAAGTCTTTACCGCCCGTTTCGCCCACGATGCGCGGGTACGATTTGTACAAGCTGATATTTTCCCCGATTGTTTTCCAGATACGTTGGAAAACACCCGTGCTGCCGGTGAAGTGGATGCCGGCGAAGTCCGGATGCGAGAATACCACATCACCTACGGTCGGACCGTCCACGTACACCAGATTCACAACGCCGGCGGGCAAGCCGGCCTCCTCGAGGATTTCCATGATGACGGCGGCGGAATAAATCTGGGATTCCGCCGGTTTCCAGACGGCGACGTTGCCCAGCATGGCGGGCGCTGTGGGCAGGTTTCCGGCGATGGAGGTAAAGTTAAACGGCGTCAGGGCGAAAACGAAGCCCTCCAGCGGCCGCCAATCGAGCCGGTTCCAAGTATTCCGCGGGCTGTACATCGGTTGTTGCCGGTACAATTCCTGCATAAAATACGCATTGAAGCGCCAAAAATCGGCCAATTCGCACACGCTGTCTATTTCCGCCTGAAACGGATTTTTACTTTGGCAGAGCATCGTGGCGGCGTTCATTTTGGCGCGGTACGGTCCGGCCAGCAGGTCGGCGGCGCGCAGGAAGATGGCGGCGCGCTCCTGCCAGGGCATCGCTTCCCAGGCGGGCTTTGCGGCCAGTGCAGCGTCAATCGCAGCGCGCACATGGCCGGCGTCGCCCACAGCGTGGTGTCCAAGTAGATGCGGCAGATCATGCGGCGGGTGCATAGCCGCCTTTTTTTCGGTGAACACGCGTTCGCCGCCGATAAACATCGGAATATCCTTCGTTTCGGCTTTTAATTCGGCGATTGCCGCTTTGAGCGCGGCGCGTTCGGGGGATTGCGGGGCATAGTTGAGTACCGGCTCGTTGACCGGCACAGGAACGGAAAAAATGGCGTCGGACATAGTGTCGTTTTATTTTTATAGGTATGGCGGCAAAGATCAGACAAACAAATATCTGCACGGCGTCCGGTTATTGCCGCAGCGACAAATCCAATCCGGGCGGCACAAACGGCTGGGCATCGCCGCCGCCTACGATAATCTCCCGGACAATCGTGCTACTGATATGGGAAAATTCGGGCTGCGAAATCAGAAACACCGTTTCGATTCCCCCGCCCACGATGTGGTTGAGTTGGGAAATTGTTTTTTCGTAGTCAAAATCCGAGGCGTTGCGCAATCCGCGCAGCAAAAAACGCGCGCCGATGCGCTGGCAGTAATGCGCTGTAAGTTTTTCAAAAGATCCCACTTCGATTTGGGGGTAGTCTTTAAATACCAGGCGCAACCACTCCAGGCGGCGTTCCACGCTAAAAAGATGCCGCTTGTTGGAGTTGATGCCCACGGCGACGACGATTTTATCAAATAACGGCAACGCGCGCTTGACGATTTCTACATGTCCCACCGTGATGGGGTCGAAAGAACCGGGAAAAACAGCTATTTTCATCATATCGCTCTAAATCAAGGCAAAGTTCCGCTTTTTCAGGCAGTGCGCAAACTTCCGGGCCCGCAATTTCAGGTCGTGTCTAATTTTGGGTGACCAGGCGGACAACACGGCTTTTAGGGGGAGGGCTGAAAAGTGTAGGGGTTGAAACCCCGGACAAATGGGCGTGTCGTGTTCCCGGCGATAAATCGCCGGGTTAGTGATTGCCCGCACACACCGCTTGATACGATAGCAGCAACAAAGGTTTGATCATCGCCGGGTTAGTGATTGCCCGCACACACCGCTTGATACTACCCAATTTCAATATTCAAATTTTAGGTGGCGCTGTGCGAAAAAAAGCGCCTTTATCCTATATTTGCACTGCGAACTGGTGCTGAGCCGGCGCGCGGGCCCAAGCCGAAAAGCCTTAAACAGAGTAGGCAAATTAACCTAAGCTATTGTTTTATGAAACAAATTATCCTGTCAGCACTTTGCGTGTTGTTCCTCGGCGCTTCTGCTTCTGCAGAGATCATGCCGAAAACGGTTAAAATGGCCGATCTGAGCAGTGCCACGGACGTCCAAGCGATTGATCCAAAATTCCTGCAAATGGGCATGGATCAATTCCTCAGCCTGACGCCGGCGAAGTACAAAGAAGTTACCGGCAAACGCCTGGGGCTGAAAAATTCACTGGCACTGAAAGCCGCACAGGCCAAAGTGAAGCACGAAATTAAAAAGAATGATTTCGGCGGTCAAGACCCCGCTATTTCGAAAGGCCTCTATGTGCTCCTTGCGCTCCTCGGATTTGGCTGGCTGGCCATGGGGCTCCTCTCCGATTGGGAAGGTTCCGACTGGATCATCAATCTGGTGCTGACGATTGTTTGCTTGCTGCCCGGACTCATCCACGCGCTGGTAAAAATGAAGGATTACTACCGAAATTAAGACGGTCAAACAGCCTGATTGCCGATTGCCGTTCGCGGCAATCGGCAATTTTTTTTATCCTGTATAAAATTGATATGCAGCGCACAAACTGGTTCGATTACTTTCACCTCGCTTTTCTAATCATCACGCCGATCGTGGTGTTGCTTTTGCCGGCAGATTATTTTGACACCGGCCCGGTGCTGTGCCCCTCCAAACGTTTTTTTGATATCGAATGCCTAGGCTGCGGCATGACGCGCGCCGTGATGCACCTGGTGCATTTTGACTTCGATAGCGCCATTTACTACAACAAACTGAGTTTTATTGTGACGCCTGTGCTCGGCGCCTACTGGCTACTTTGGATTCGGAAAGTAGCGGATAAAATAAAGAACGCGCGCACCGCCGCAGGGGATTAGTGCTGCACTTGAAGGGGGTGTATTACAAGTATTTCGCCGCCTCCGGCGGCGAAATAAAATAATGTTTGGTCGCCTGTTTTTTTGATTTTTTTAGAAAAAATCAAAAAAACAGGCGACCAAACAAAATATTTATTTGCTTAACGGATCGTTCACGGACTTATGATACACCCTGTTCGGAGTATTATTTTATTCGAAACGAATTAGAGGAATTTTCAGAAAAACCCGTCAATCCCTCCGGCGGTTTTTCCACCACCAAAAGCCGATCGCGCCTACCAGCAAATACGGCATGGCCAACATATATAAAATACCGGCGTTCAGGCCTTTCCCGTCCGTGCCGCCATTGGCCAAATTGGATTCGGCCGACATCCTGCACATGGGGCATTGCGCAACCACGTCGGCGGGCGCGCAGAGCAGCAGGACAAATCCGAGAAAAAAGACCAGACTGATTTTCTGCATCGTATTCATAGTGCAACAACGTTTATTGTAACAAATTACTTTTCGGCAGTTTGGCCGTGGAGACTGGCTAAAACGCCGGGGAAGCGTGCGAATTTAGTAATACGGTTTGAGCATCAGATAGCAAACTGGGCCGGTAATGGCGACATACAGCCAGAGCGGGAAGACCCAACGCGCCATTTTCCGGTGACGGTCGTATTGACCGGTGAACGCGCGATTAAAGGTCAACAAGATGAACGGCAATATGACCGCAGCCAGCACGACGTGCGTGATAAGCAAGAAGAAATAAGCGATTCGGATGGCACCTTCTCCCCCGAAGCGCGTTTCCGGCGTCGTAAAGTGATATAGCACGTAAGAGAGCAGGAACAGGGCGGAAGTGCCCATGGCCGAATAGATAGCCTTCCGGTGCGCCTCCACATTTTTCTGCTTGATCTGGTATAGCGCATAGACCAATATAACGGCTGTGAGCGCGTTCAAAGAGGCGTGAAAAGGGGGCAGAAAACTAAAATCCATCCCCAGGTCAATTTTCACCCGGCGCATCAATCCAACCAAAAGGAGTACGACCGCCGAGACGATATAGGCGACGAGATTGAGTCTTTTTTCGAGTAGCCGTTCCGGCGTATTGGCAGACATATCTTGTAATTTTATTCTTTTGGCAATAAAATAGCGATTTGCTCGACCATCCGGCCGACTTCCTTTTCATCCAGCGCGTTGTAAAAACGACGGATCGTGCCGGAAGTGTCGGTCAGGGCGTAAAATTCTTTGTAGCCCCTCTTGTCTGTGGCGATGCAGTAACTTTCGTAGCCGTTATTCAGGATCGTACTCCAGGAACCTAGCGCACCCGTCCACACCCACGTAGCGTAATCGGCACTCGGCAGAGTTTGCGCATGGGTTTTAAATTCCGCCGTACCGCCTTGGGCGATCATTACGAGGCGGAAGTTCATATTCGAGCCGAATTGCTCGAAAAGGCGTTGTCCGGTATCCAGGATAAATTTGTTTTCTCCGCTCAGATCGGGATCGGCGCCGAAGCTGTGTACCACGCACACGGCACTTTCCACGCGATTGACCTTATCGTTACCTGGGAAAATCATATTCACGGCGCGAATCTTGCCGTAGTTGCCGAGTTCTGCCAGCGCTTCCTTGCGCCAATTGAGGCCGCCGCGCAAATACAGCCAAGAGAGTGCCGGGAACACGACGAGCACGAGCAACAGAAAAGCAGTGATAAATAATTTGC
>JAUMBL010000107.1:0-21309 GCA_032115775.1 Saprospiraceae bacterium
ACTGGTGCCGTACGTGCAGGAAATGGGCTTCTCACACGTGGAACTCATGCCGGTGATGGAGCATCCGTACTTCCCCTCCTGGGGCTATCAGGTGACCGGATACTTCGCCCCCTCCAGCCGGTTTGGCGCTCCGGAAGACCTGATGTTTCTCATTGACGCCTTTCACCAGGCGGGAATCGGTGTGATCCTCGACTGGGTGCCCTCGCACTTTCCAAGCGATATCCACGGACTGTACCTCTTCGACGGATCGCATCTGTACGAATACGCCGACCCGCGAAAGGGGTATCATCCGGATTGGAACAGCTACGTATTCGACTACGGCCGCAATGAGGTGCGCGCCTTCCTCATCAGCAACGCGCTTTTCTGGCTCGATTACTACCATGCCGACGGCTTCCGCGTGGACGCCGTCGCCTCGATGCTGTACCTCGATTACTCGCGCAAAGAAGGCGAATGGATCCCCAATGTATTCGGCGGCCGGGAAAATCTCGAAGCAGTTTCCCTGCTCCGCGAATTCAACGACACCGTGCACAAAGAGTATCCCGGTGTGGAAACCATCGCCGAGGAAAGCACCGCATACCCCGGCGTCAGCCGGCCAATCTGGGAGGGTGGCCTGGGCTTCGACCAAAAATGGATGATGGGCTGGATGCACGACGCCCTCAATTATTTTAAACGCCCACCCATTTACCGCCGATGGCACCAAAATGAAATCACTTTCTCTATGGTCTATGCCTTCTCGGAGCGCTTTATGCTGCCGCTTAGCCACGATGAGGTGGTGCACATGAAGGCCGCCCTGTTGTATAAAATGCCGGGCGACGAATGGCAGAAGTTTGCCAACCTGCGCGCGCTGTTCGGCCAACAATGGACGCATCCCGGCGCCCAACTGCTGTTTATGGGCGGAGAAATCGGCCAAACCACAGAATGGAGCCACGACCGCGGGGTCGTGTGGGAACTCCTGCAACACAACTACCACAAAGGCGTGCAGGCCTGGGTGAAAGCCCTGAACGAACTCTACGCCGCGCAACCGGCTCTCTGGCGAAATCAATTTTCCCCCGAAGGCTATGAGTGGATCAGCGGAGACGATACGGAAAATTGCGTCCTGGCCTACCTGCGCAAAGGCGACTCGGACGACAAAACCTTGCTGGTCATCTGCCATTTTTACACCAACACGATCGAAGAATATACGGTCGGCGTACCCTATCCCGGCGTCTGGACGGAAGCGCTCAACAGCGACGATCCGCGCTTCGGCGGTAGCGGTATCATAAACGAGCCCCAGAAAGCGGCGAAAAAAACCGCCCACGGCCGGGATTATTCTATTGCGCTGAAACTCGCGCCGCTGGCCGTGCAAATTTTCATCGGAGAAAAACCGCCGATAAAGAAAAAAGCTGCATCCGCCGGCAAAGCGCGCCGCCAAGCAGTAAAATAATTGAAGGTTTGTGTAAAAATATTTCGCCGCCTCCGGCGGCGAAATACAATGATGTTTAGGCGCCTTTTTTTGATTTTTTCTTAGAAAAAATCAAAAAAAGGCGCCTAAAAAAAATATTTTTTTGTTTAACGGGTCGTCAATGGCCTTATTACACAAGCCCCTATCCGCCATCCCTTCGAACCAATTTTCGGATCGTTTGGCATGAATTTAACTTATAACAAACCCGCTCACCGCAGCAAAGTCACGTCGCCGGTCATCTTCTCCACCCGACCGTCGGTGTACTGCACCATCGCATGCCAGAAATAGACGCCGGCGGGCGCTTCCTCGGCGCCCATACGGCCGTCCCAACCGGCAGCGGGCTGGTCCGAGGGGAAATCGCGTTTTTCAAACACCTGCCGCCCTTGCCGATCAAACACCTGAAGGGTCTGAATCGCGCGCACACCGCCGCTGCTGTACAAGGTGAAAAAACGATTGGCGTTAAAATCGCCCCCCGGCATCAATGCGTTCGGCGCGTATAGGTCGCGGCGGCGGTGAACGGTAACATAAAAGACGTCCTCCGCGGCGCAGCCGTTTTCGTCCAGCGCAACCACCCGAAACTCCGTGTTGAAACGTGGAAAAACGGCTGCGTTTATGCCGCTCCCGACAGCGGATCCGGGCGGAAAAAATAGCAGGCTGTCCACCGGCCGATCCGCCGTAAATTGCAGATTCAGGGTGTCGCCGGTAAATATTTCCTGGTCGGGCCCGGCGTCAAAGATAAATTCCAATCCGACAGGCAACACAATGCCTTCCAGTTTTTCACAGCCGTTTCCATCCTCCACGGTTAAGAAGTACCCACCCGGCAACAGGTCTTCCCAGACGGTCTGGTAATTCACCGGGCCGCTGTTGAGTCGGTATGCGTAGGGGGGCAGGCCGCCGGCAACTTGCGTAATTTCTATGCGGCCGTTGTTTTCACCAAAACAATTTTCGCCCTCGACGTCCAACGAAACGGTGATCGGCGGCGGGGCGGCGAGCAGAGCGCTCAAAAAGGCGGGGCATTGCTGCGCGTCCCTGATTTCAAGGCTCGCCAAGCCGGGCTGCAGGGCAATGGCCAAGCCGGCTGTTTCGCCGGAAGACCAAAGATAGGCGTAGGGAGGCGTACCACCGCTGACGAAGGCCTGCGCGCGCCCGTCCGAACCGTTGGCGCAGGCAACCTGAAATCCGTTGTAATTGGAAATCACCTGCAAGGTGGCGGACAGCGGCAAGGGCTCCGATACGCTTGCGCTCAATACGGTATCCATGCCCGTAGCGTCCGTTAGGGTAATCCGATACGGCCCGGCAACGAGACTCGTAATGGCGCCCATCGGCAACGCACTGGTCAGCGTCCCGCCGCCGGACAAGCCGGTGGCCGTGTTTTGCCACTGATAACTGGCCGGCATCGCGCCCATCATCAGCGAGATCTGTATCTGGCCGTCGTTTTTGCCGGCGCACGTGGCCGGATTTGACGAAAGGGTCGCCTGAATAGGCCCGCCCGACAGCGCCCAGGCGACAGCGGGCAGTGCGGTTCCCCAGAAAGTAACAAGAGCGGCCCGAAAGGCGTTCATATCAAAAACTTTACGTAACTGATTATCCAAACCCCAAATGGGTGACATTATTCTAGTTATTTTGCCGCCTCCGGCGGCGAAATAAAATGATGTTTGGTGGCCTGTTTTTTGATTTTTTTTAGAAAAAATCAAAAAACAGGCCACCAAACAAAATATTTTTTTGTTTAAAGGGTCGTCAATGGACATTTTACACAACCCTACGGGGTTGTGTCGTATATACGACAAAAAGCGTGCCTAACCTGTATGGGGGATTTGCCCGGGACGCTATTCCCAGTCCGTTTTTTTCCGAAACGCTACGCCCCGGAAAAAAGCCACGGGCGCGCCGTCCGCCTTTTCTACCCGAATCGCATAATTGGACAAACTGTTGCCCAAATTTTCCTCCTGCGCCGTCGCCGTAAGCACATCCCCCGCTCGTACCGGCGCCACGTGTTCGATGGCGCAGTGTATGGAAACAGCGTGACGACCTTGAGAGTTGCAAGCAAACGCAAAAACGCTGTCGGCCAGCGAAAAGGTGATGCCGCCGTGCGCAACGCCGAATCCGTTTAGCATCTCTTCGCGGACGGTCATCCGGAGCGTACAAGCGCCGCGGCTGATAGAAACAAGTTCCATGCCCATCCATTGACTGAACGGGTCGTTGTCGAACATGCGGTGAAAAATCTCAAGCGGCGACATACGATTATTCATAAAATTGTTTTCCCTCGCGCACCATTTTTCGGAGCAGGCGGCAACAGCGGTATCGGTCTTCGAGATATTCCACGTACAGCGCATCCAACTTACCCACGATGTTCTCAATCCCAATTTCATCGGCCCAAGCGAGCAGGCCTTTGGGGTAATTGACGCCGTTCGTCATCGCCCGATCAATATCGTCGCGGGAGGCGATGCGGAGATAGAGCGCTTCGGCCGCTTCATTGATGAGCATGGCCAAAATCCGGCTGGTGATTTCGCGGCCGAGATCGTGATCGCGAACGGGTTCCGGCGCGACGGCGCCGGGCCGGTAGTCGTAAAACCCGCGATTGGTTTTGCGGCCGTAGTAGAGCGCATCCACCAGGCGTTTTTGGGTGAAGGAGGGTTTGTAGCGCGGATCGTAGTAAAAAGCCTTGAATACCGTTTCCGTGACGGTATAGTTGATATCGTTCCCGATAAAATCCATGAGCTCGAACGGCCCCATCCGAAAGCCACCGATTTCGCGCATCGCCCAATCTATCGTCGGCACATCGGCAATCCCTTCATCAAGTATGCGCAGCGCCTCGCCGTAAAAGGGGCGCGCCACCCGGTTCACAATAAATCCGGGCGTATCTTTTGCCAGTACGGTGTTCTTCCCCCAAGTATCTATCAATTGGCGCGCACGCTGCGTCACGGCAGGGTCGGTCTGAACCGCCGGGATAATTTCTACGAGGCGCATCAGCGGCGCGGGGTTGAAAAAATGGATACCCAGGATGCGTTCCGGACGCTTCAGGTGGGCGCCCATGGCGGCAATGGAGAGCGAGGAGGTGTTGCTGGCCAGAATGGTATCCGCTGAAACGACCGCCTCCATGCTCTTGAAAGCGATCTGCTTGGCCTCCGGCTCCTCAATAATGGCCTCGATAACCAGCGCGCACTCGCTGAAATCGCTCATGTGATCCGTAAATTCGATCCGGCTAAAGAGCGAGTAGGCCTCGGCGTCACTCATTTTCCCTTTTTCCACCACGACTTTCAGCGACTCCTGGATTTTTTTCCCGGCTCGCGACAATGCGGTTGTAATATTGTCGCAAATAATGACCTGATGGCCGGCTGCAGCCGCAACCTGTGCAATCCCGCTTCCCATCGAGCCCGCGCCTAAAATTCCAATCTTTTCCATCGTACTGACTAATTCGCTGAATTTGAGTGGTGAATAACAAGCCGACCCGGGGCAAGGCCCTGAACGGCAGGCATCGGGCGCAGATCCGGGGTTTCGAGCGCGGCCAGATTTGAGCCGCAAAGGTAGCAAACCGCCGCATGCAAAATGCTATCGGCGCGCTTTTGGAATGATTGTTTTTGGAAAAACCAATATTTTTAAACAATCTTGTCGCCTGATTGACAGATTGTCCACCATGTCCGCACCGCCTACCAAACGCATTTTGGGTATTGACCCGGGCACCAATGTGCTGGGTTTCGCTATTATTGACGCCGATACTAAACATATTCAGGTGATTGAAATCGGCGTGCTGACGTTTGCGCATATCAGCGAGGCGCACACGGATAAACTCCGGTATATTTTTGAACAGGTGCAGGATATCATCCAACAGTATTCGCCGGTGGAAATGGCCATCGAAGCGCCTTTTTTTGGAAAAAATGTGCAAGCCATGCTCAAACTCGGGCGCGCACAGGGCGTGGCCATCGCCGCTGGAATGGTAAACGGACTTGCCATTACAGAATATATGCCCAAAAAAATAAAACGCGCCGTCACCGGCAACGGCAACGCCTCGAAAGAACAGGTGGCCGGTATGCTTGAAAATATCCTGCACCGCAAGTTTCAGGAAAAATATTTTGACGCGACCGACGCCCTGGCTACCGCCGTTTGCCACCATTTTCAAGGCTCCTCCGCGCAGCCGGGCCGCAAAACGTACAGCGGCTGGGCTGCATTTGCTAAAGACAATCCGGAAAAACTCCGCTGAAAAGCAATCTGAATATTTGCCAACCGCAACCTGCTGTCTCGCTCATGTTCCACTATCTCTCCGCTTTTATACTCAAACTCTGGGGCTGGAAAGTAACCGGCAAATACCGCCACGACCTGCCCAAATTCGTCATGGCCGTCGCGCCGCATACCTCCGCGTGGGATTTTCCGGTGGGCGCGCTGGTCAACAGCGCGTACCGTCTCCACGCAAACTACGTCGGCAAACACACGCTCTTCCGCGGGCCCTTCGGCTTTTTCTTCCGCTGGCTGGGCGGCATCCCGGTGGATCGCACCAAAAAGAATAATTTCGTGGCGGCTACCGTCGCAGCATTCGAGCGCGAACCCCGAATGCACCTGGTCATTTCACCGGAAGGCGCCCGCAAAAAAGTGGAGCGCTTCAAAACCGGTTTTTACCATATCGCCCGACTGGCCGGCGTGCCGATTCTGCTGTGCACGTTCGACTGGGGCAAAAAGGAGGTGCATTTCGACCCGGAACCGTTCTATCCCACCGGCAATGAAGAGCAGGATCTGGCCTATATCTGGAATTATTTCAAAGGGGTGCCGGGAAAAATTCCCGATCAGGGGATCGTATGAAGCAACGACTGACTATTACGCCTTGCGCCAAGAGAATATAAAAAGTACGCCGTAATTTTCAAACGCAAACCGGATGATGTTGTGTAATAAATCCGTTGACGCCACTTGGAACAAAAAATATTTTGTTCAGGCGCCTGTTTTTTGATTTTCTTGAGAAAATCAAAAAACGGGCGCCTGAACATCATTTTATTTCGCCGCCTCCGGCGGCGAAATGTTTTTTACGCAACCCGTAAACCGCTCAATTTTTTTATCATGTTGCTACGCCTTTTGCTGCTGCTGCTTTTGCCCCTCTCCTTGTGGTCGCAAAACAACAAAACGGTTCTCCAAATCGTCCCCCAACCGGTATCGGTGCAAACCGGACAAAGTCAATTTGTTTTGAAACCGGACACCCGCATTTACTACCCGGATAACAAACCCGACTGGGCGGCCGTCGCGCAGGCCTTCATGGCGCTCGCCCAATCTTCCACCAAATACGCGCTGGTCGCCCAGCCCTATAAACGATCACTCAAAAGCCTGACCGAAAACGCCGTCTATTTTATCGAAGAGGACTCCATCAGCCACCCGGAAGGGTACCGACTGGAAATTACCATCCAGCATATCACGATTCGCGCCCGCTCCGCCGCCGGCGCTTTCTATGCGGTGCAAACGCTGCGGCAACTCTTTCCCCCGCTGTTTAACTACCCCCGCGCACCGGAAAATTTTTCCTGGACGGCGCCCACCTGCACGATCTATGATTACCCGCGTTTTGCCTACCGCGGGATGCACCTCGATGTCGGCCGCCATTATTTTCCGGTCGCCTTCATCAAACGCTACATTGACCTGCTGGCAATGCACAAAATGAACCGCTTTCACTGGCATCTCACCGAAGACCAGGGCTGGCGCATCGAAATCAATCAATTTCCCAAACTACAGGAAGTCGCCTCCTGCCGCAAAGAAACGCTGATCGGACACTACAACGACCAGCCGCAACGCTTCGACGGCACGCGCTACTGCGGGTATTACACCCAAATGGAAATTAAAGAAATTGTGCAATACGCCAAAGAACGCTTCGTCTCCATCATACCGGAAATTGAACTGCCCGGACACTCGCTGGCCGCCCTCTCTGCGTACCCGGAACTGGGCTGCACCGGCGGCCCGTATGAGGCCGCTACCAAATGGGGCGTTTTCGAAGATGTCTATTGCGCCGGCAACGAGGAGGTGTTCCGATTCCTGGAAGGGGTGCTCACGGAAGTGTGCGCGCTTTTCCCCAGCGAATATATCCACATCGGCGGCGATGAATGCCCGAAAGAACGCTGGAAATCCTGCACAAAATGCCAAAAACGCATCCAGGAGGAAGGACTGAAAGACGAGCACGAATTGCAAAGCTATTTCATCCGCCGAGTGCAAAATATCCTCGCCAAACAAGGCCGGAAAATTATCGGCTGGGATGAAATTCTGGAAGGCGGACTCGCGCCGGGCGCCACGGTGATGAGCTGGCGCGGTATCGAAGGCGGCGTCGCCGCCGCAAAATCCGGCCACAACGCCATCATGACGCCTGGCTCGCATTGCTACCTGGATCACTACCAAAGCGACCCGGAAACGGAGCCGGTGGCAATCAGTGGGTTCACCACACTCCAAAAAACCTACAGCTACGAACCAATCCCCGCAGAACTCTCGGAAACAGAAGCGCACTATATCCTCGGCGCACAGGGAAATGTCTGGACGGAATACATGGAACGCGCCGATTATGTAGAGTATATGGCCTATCCAAGGGCAATCGCCCTGGCGGAAGTAACCTGGTCGCCTAAAGAACTCCGGAACTGGACGGATTTCGCTACGCGCATGCTCACGCATTTTACCCGCCTGGATATGCTGGGCAGCACCTATTCCCGCGCGTTCTTCGACGTCAGCGCCGCCTACGATACCGGCAAAGTGAGCCTGCGCGCCGCACTGCCGCTCCTCGAAATCCGCTATACCCTCGACGGCAATGAGCCGGATAAAAAAAGCGACTTGTACCTCGAACCTTTCGAAATCAAAAAAAGCGCAAACATCAAAGCCGCCGTTTTCTATCAGGGAAAAAAACAGGGCGCTACGCTCAGCGCCAATATAAATCTGCACAAAGCAAGCGGCCGCCCCTATACGCTGTCTAAACAACCCGTGCAGTACACCGGCGGCGAAACCTACGCCCTCACCAACGGCGCCACCGGCGGCGCACGAAGCTGGGGCAAATGGGTGGGACTGGCCGGCGATGACCTGGATCCGGTCATTGATCTGGGACAAACGCTCGAAATTGACAGCCTCACCACCCATTTTATGAATGCAAAGGCCTCCTGGATTTACCCGCCGCGCAGCGTGGAAGTGTGGACCTCGGAAGATGGGAAAAAATTTGCGCCGGCAGCCCGGCTGGACATAGACGCCGACGCCCTGCAAGGGGTATCCGTGGAAGCCGTGCGGATCACCACGCCCGGCGCACGCGGCCGATACCTGAAGGTGCTGGTGAAAAACTACGGACCGATCCCGCCCGGCGCAGCCGGCGAAGGCAATGGCGCCTGGCTATTCCTGGATGAAATAATCGCGCATTAAATGGCGGAAACCTTGTTCGAAACCTACGCCCGCGGCAAACTGCTGATCACCGGGGAATACGCCGTGCTCGACGGCGCCCTCGCGCTGGCCGTACCGGTGCAGCGCGGCCAGGCGCTGCGCGCCCAAACAGGCGCGCCAACTGGTAGCCTGCACTGGCGCGCAATGGACGAACTCGGCCGCTGCTGGCTGGAAGCAAGCATCAACCTGCGCCATTTCGATATTCAGGAAACCAACGATCCGCCTACCGCGGCAGGACTGCAAAATTTGCTCCGCGCCGCCCGACTACAAAATCCCGATTTCCTCACCAACGAACCCAACGCCGCCGTAGAAACCCGCACCGACTTCCCCCGCGCCTGGGGACTTGGCACCAGCAGCACGCTGGTGGCAGCCGTCGCAAAATGGGCGGACGTCAATCCCTACCGCCTGCTCGCCGACAGCTTCGGCGGCTCGGGCTACGACGTCGCCTGCGCGTACGCCGCCGGCCCAATCTTGTACCAACGCAACCCGGACGGCGCGCCCGACGTGCGCCCGGTCACTTTTCACCCGCCCTTCGCCGAACAACTGTATTTCGTGTACCTGGGGAAAAAACAAGACAGCCGGGCCGGAATCAGCCGCTACCGCGCCATGAAAAGCAAACCGCAATCGCTGGTCGCCGACCTAAGCGCCCTCACCGAGCAGGCGCTCCGCGCCGATACCCTCCGCGAATTTGAACAGGTGCTGGAAAACCACGAACAACGCATTTCCGAAACGCTCCAACTGCCGCGGGCAAAAGACGTATATTTTAAAAATTACCCGGGCGCCGTGAAAAGCCTCGGCGCCTGGGGCGGCGATTTCGTGCTGGCAACCAGCAAGCAATCAACGGAAGAAACCCGCACTTATTTCAACGATCTGGGCTTCGACGTGTTTATCCCATGGAGTGAATTGGCGCTTTAAAAAGCCTGTAACTACCCAACCTAACTCCGAAGGGGTGACATTATTCCTCTGGTATTTTGCCGTTAAAACCCCGAAGGAGGGTGTCACAAGTATTACGCCGCCTCCGGCGGCGAAATAAAACAATGTTTGGTCGCCTTTTTTTTTGATTTTTTTAAAAAAAATCAAAAAAAAAGGCGACCAAACAAAATATTTTTTTGTTTAACGGATCGTTCACGGACTTATGATACACCCCCGACCACGATCCATCAAATACAAAAAAATCCCAAAAATCAGACAAATCGCCGTCCTTATGCCCACCGTCTGGTACAACGCCACCGTCTCCCGAATCGAAACCGCCGCACCCAACGTACGCCGCTACTGGCTTCAAATGCCCGAAAATCAACGCCTGGCGTTTGAGCCCGGACAATTCATTACCCTGGATCTCCCAATCGGCGAAAAACGCCTGCAACGCTGGCGCAGCTACTCCATCGCCAACGCGCCCGTGCCGGGCGGCAACCAAGAACTGGAGCTCTGCATCGCGCGATCCGAAACCGGCGAAGGCACCAAATACCTGTTCGACGCCGTGCAAACGGGCGATACCCTGCGCTTTAAAGGCCCCGAAGGCGCTTTCGTACTGCCGGAAAAGATTGAACACGACTTGGTCTTTATCTGCACCGGCACGGGCGTGGCGCCGTTTCGAAGCATGATCCAACAACTGGTCGCCGCCGGCAAACCGCATCGCAATATCCATCTTATTTTCGGAACCCGATCCGAAGCAAGCATCCTCTACCGGCAGGAATTCGAAGCGCTCCAGAATACCCTCCCCGGATTTCGTTACGATATCGCGCTGTCTCGCGCGCCGCAATGGCCCGGCTACCAGGGCTATGTACACCCCATCTATCTGGAAAAATACCGCGAAATGCGACCGGATATCGCATTCTATATCTGCGGCTGGAGCAATATGATTGATGAGGCCGTCGCCAATTTGCTGACAAAATTGGGCTGCGACCGACGGCAAATCCATTTTGAATTGTATGGTTAGTGCCGCGTCCAGCAAATAGTGCATGAATATGGCGACCCAATTTTCCCTTCCGCTGCGTTGCTCGTCGGTTAAAATGTCCCGCATTTCGCCCGCCTCGCGCCTTGATGAAGGAAAAATTTGACGCCCCAATTCGCAGTGCGTGAGCCGGATGCAGCACTAGTGCTGCGTTTTTCTTATTTTCGCCGCTGAAAAGCAGCGAACAGGCAGCCGGTACCCGCAAAACGCCTGCCGCGCCGCCGCAAACGCACATACAGATTATGGCCAAACGCAATCAAACGCCGCCGCCCGCCGGAAAAAAAACGAACGTCCGGAAACCCGCAACCGAATCCGCCGCCGCGCCTAAATTCGCTCGGTACGGGTGGATCGGCCTGCTCGCCGCCGCGCTGGGCGGCCTCCTGTACGCCAATACGATCGGGCATCAATATTGCCTGGACGACTACTCGGTCATCCTGGACAACTGGGTAGTGAAAGGCGGACTGAAAAATATCGGCATCATTTTTAGCACCGAGTACCGCTACGGCGCTTGGAACAGCCCGGGCTCGCTCTACCGCCCGCTTACCCTCGCTATGCTGTCGCTGGAGTACAGCCTTTCGCCCGAAAAGCCCTTGCTCCACCACCTGATGAATATCGCGTTTTACGCCCTCACCGGTGGGATGCTGTGGCTGACCCTCCGGCGGATGCTGGCCGACTACACCCCGCTGTTGCCGGCCCTCGCCACGCTGCTGTTCATGGCGCACCCGGCCCACACGGAGGTGGTAGCGAATATCAAAAGCCGCGACGAAATCGTCGCCCTGCTCCTGAGTATCACCGCCTTGTACTCAATTTTTAAATATTTCGACCACCGAAAAACCGCCTGGCTGGCGCTGGCCGTACTGTTGTACGGACTTAGCCTGTTCACCAAAGAGAGCGTGATTACCTTCCTGGCCATTTTTCCGCTGTCTATCTGGTTTTTTACCAATAAATCCCTGGGCGAAAACCTCAAAGTGTCCGCCCTTTTTCTGGCGCCGGCAGCCCTGTACCTCCTCGTCCGGCATCGGGTGCTGGAAGCCCAATCTTTCCCAGAAGCGTATTCGATCCTGGATAACTTCATGATGGGCGCCAAAAACTCCTCGGAAAAACTCGCTTCGGCCTTCATGATGTGCGGACGGTATCTGTGGACGCTCGTTTTTCCGCACCCCCTGATATCCGACCTCGGCTACCCGCAAATGAAACCGGTCGGCTTTGGCGACTGGCGGGCGCTACTCGGTTTTTTGACGTACGCTGGCATGGGCGTCTGGGCCTTGCTGAATTTGTCAAAAAAACATTTCCTGGCCTACGCTATCCTCTTTTACCTCGCCGCGTTTTCCCTGTTCAGCAACGTCCTCATGACGATCGGTACCTCCTACGGCGAACGCCTGCTGTACGGCCCCTCGCTGGGCTTCGCCATGGCGCTCGCCTGGGGACTGCTCCGCGTAGCCAAGGTGGATTTTAAAAGCCAGGATCTCAGCGGCGGCGGCAAAGCCTCCCTGGCGCTGGGCGTCGCCGGCGTTATCCTCGCGCTGTATAGCTTGAAAACCATCACACGAAATCCAGCCTGGTACGACAGCTACAGCCTGTACCTGGCAGATATTGACCGGTCGCCCAACTGCGCAAAACTGAATTACCACATCGCCCTCGAAGAAGCCAAACGCGGGCAGGACGAAAAAACCAGCGCCGTGACCGACCGCGCATTGGTGGAAAAAGCCATCGCGCATTACTCCAAAGCAATTGAATTGTATCCGGAATACCACGACGCCTTCGGCAGCCGCGGATTGGCTTATTTCCGACTCCAAAACTACGACAAGGCGTTTGAAGACTACCAAACCGCGCTGAAATACCGCCCGAACGACGCCCGCGTGCTGTCGAACCTGGGATTTATTTACTTTATGCGCCAAGACATTCCGAACGCCGAAGACGTGTACCGCAAAGCCATTGCAGCCGACCCACGCTTCCTAGACGCCCGGCGCAACCTGGGCGCCGTGCTGGCCATGCGCCGGGAATTCGACGCCGCCATCGAACAGTGGAAAGAAGGCCTGAAGTACGAACCGGAAAATCCGACGCTCAATTTTTACATCGGCTCAGCGTACAAAGATGCCGGAAGACCCGACCTGGCGCAGCCCTGGCTGGAGAAAGCGTACCGACTGGATCCTTCACTTAAATAAGTCTTTTTCCCGTGCCGCAATACAAAAACGTCATCTTCGACTTCGGAAACGTCCTTTTCGATCTCGATCTGCCCGCCACACCGCGCCGTTTCCGGGAAATACTCGGCGACGAAAAGGCGGACGCAGCCCGCCGCAAACTGGAACAAGACAGGGTGTTTCTGCTCTATGAAACGGGCGGACTCAGCACGCAGGAGTTCCTCGACGCCCTCTGCTGCGCCTCCGACCCGCCGATCAGCGAGGCGCAGGCGCTCCAAGCCTGGAATAGTATTTTCAGGGACATGCCGGCGCCCCGATTCGAGATGTTGCAGGAACTCCGCCAACGATACCAGGTCTTTCTCCTGAGCAATATCAACGACCTGCACGAACGGTGGATCGCAAATTATATGCAGGAAACCCACGGGATCACGGACTTTGAAACACGGTTTTTCGACGGCGTGTACTACTCGCACCTGCTGCGCCTGCGCAAACCGGAACCGGAAATCTATGAATACGTTCTGGCCGATGCCGAACTCAACCCGGCCGAAACAATATTTTTCGACGATCTCCCGGACAATATCGAGGCGGCTCGCCGCCTGGGTATCCACGGCGTGCTGAAACCGCCGGAAGTGGAAATCATTGAGGTGGTGCGCGCAATGTTGTAGCGGCGCAACCTATTTCCACGTATGGGTGCGCCGCCCGTCACAGGCAGTCCCAATCGTATAACACCCTGCTGAAATCGCGGGCAATCAGGTCTTTTTCCCGGATAAAGAAGTGGCCCACGCCCATATCGCCCCACATAAGGTCCAGCGCCTCGTCGGAGTCAATTTGCAAGAGCAACAGCATCGGATCGGCCGCGCTGCGCGGATCGTCCTGGGTAAAATAGGCATATCCACCAATTTTATGACCTTGCGCACGGGCGATCGCGTTGTAGGCGTCGAGGAGCGTCCACTCCGATTCGCCAAACTGCTCAAAAAATCCGGCGCCCATACGCGCCGCAAAACGATAGTCGCAGGCCGACGCAATTTCTTCTGCGATTTCAAAAGTCAGCGGATGAGAATTTTCCGGGTGGTGCGGAAGCAGCTCGTAGTCGTCGTGCATTTCAACGGCCGGCTCCAGCCCGGCGAGTGCTTGCGATACTTCCGGAAAATACAACACGCGAAAAGTATCCTGCGCCTCGCCGTCGTCGAAGTCCATGCCGTACAGATCGTCGTCATGGATAAAAAACTGGAGGATGCCTTTTTCCGGGAACGGCGCGAGGGCGGGCGCTTCCGCGAAATTAATCTGCGCCAGAAAATACAGGGGCTGCCCGTCGGGGGCGGTCGGCCAGGCGGTTCCCTTCGGACGGTAAGGCCGGCCGCCTATTTTACTTTGCCAGGGCGTCGTATTTTGCACCTTTCCGGCTTTGAGGCGGAGCAAAGGCAGGCGGGTAGCGAAGAGTTGGTCGCGGAAAGGCGCCAGTTCAGGCGGTAATTCAATCATGGTGTCGGCGGAAGCAAGCGGAGATATTGATTTTCCTTTTCCCGCATACGGACTATTTCCTCCGGCGTTTTATCGCCGTATCCGCAGAGGTGCAGCACGCCGTGCGCCAGCACCCGACAGAGTTCCTGGCGGAAGGGCACGTTCATCTGGGTCGCATTGTCGGCTATGCGATCCACGCTGAGGAAAAGATCGCCGTGCACGGCGTTATCTGCGTAAGGGAAAGTAATGATATCCGTGTAGTAGTCGTGCTGCAAAAATTCGACATTGATTTGGCGCAGCCGCTCGTCGGAGCAGAAAATGACGGATACTTCGTGGAAAGGTATTTTTTCGGCAGCAGCCAGCCCGACCAGCCAGTCGGCGAGCGCCGCTTCGTCGCCGAAGTCAAATTCGGCGGTATCTTCGAAGAAAAAGGAAACGGAAGTTTCGGCGGCGTGCCCGGGTATTTCCGGAAAATGCATTTTCGCGCAGGTTAGCGTATGTCTAAAAAATTGGTTCGGCGGGGGCTTGGTCGTTTGGGCCGCTACAGGCCATGAAAGCGTGTCCGGGATTTTTGCCGACGACCGTTATTTCCCCGGTAGGCGGAAACGCATTTCCACGGTACTGCCGCCGCGCATAAACTCACATTCGTCGCTAAAATTGCGCATGATAAACAGCCCGCGGCCGCCGCATTTTTCTAATTGCTCATCCGCAGTTGGGTCGGGCACCATATTCGGATCAAAACCCGACCCTTCATCCGAGACCCGCACGGCCAAGGCGCCGTTTTCGGCGCGCAGCGAAATCGAAACCTTTTTTGAGCAATCGCATCGGTTTCCGTGCCGGATGGCATTCGTAACCGCTTCAGTAAGGCTGAGCAACAAATTGCCCTGTATGTCGGGCGAAATGTGATACCGGGACGCTAACTCATTGACGATACATTCAATTTTGTCAACATTCTCCGGGTGCGAAGAAATACAGAAATCCGAGTTCAGTTTGCGCATTCGCAAGGATGGGTTAAGCGTAAATCCAAGGTTTTACTTTTAGAGATACGCCGAATGAAACGTTGCAATGTCGTTTTCAGGACAGGAGAAAATACCGGGACGGCGCCTGCATCTTTTTTGGGAAAAGACGAAATAACACCGCGATGAAAACGATTAAAAGCAAGTCTGTGATTTTTACCCTGGCAGGCAAAACGCAGTCATGCGCTGAAACGAGGGATTAAAAACCGGCAAATGTTCACGGATGCGGATTAAAACAGGCAACACAAAACCCGGTTGGCCGGGCGAGGGCGCTAAAAACAATGCAATTTAAGATTCTCTTAACGTGTTGCGCAAGGGGTAGAGACATTTATTTTTAAAAGAAATAAAAAAAGCGGTTTTTTGTTCAAAAAACCGGTCGAAATCAGCAGAAAACGGAAAATTAAAATTCAGCGCTGCCCGGAAAACGGGGGAACGGAATGACGTCGCGGATGTTCCCCATGCCGGTCACGAAAAGCACGAGGCGCTCGAAGCCGAGTCCGAAGCCGGCATGCGGACAGGAGCCGAACCGGCGCGTATCCAGGAACCACTGCATTTCTTCGGCGGGGATGTGCATTTCCTCCATGCGCCGGAGTAGCCGATCAAAGCGCTCCTCGCGCTGGGAGCCGCCCACGATTTCGCCGATGCCGGGGAAAAGGATGTCCATCGCAGCCACCGTAGGGCCGGGCACGTCCTCCCGGGGCTCGTCCTGGCGCATATAAAACGCCTTGATCGCGGCGGGATAGTTGGTGAGGATAACAGGCTTTTTGAAATGTTTTTCCACCAGGTAGCGCTCGTGTTCGCTCTGCAAGTCGGCGCCCCAACCCTCGATGGGATACTGGAATTTGCCTTTTTTATTCGGGTTGGAATTTTTCAGAATGTGGATGGCTTCCGTGTAGGTGAGGCGTTCGAACTGGTTTTCGGTCACGAAACGCAATTTTTCCGTGAGCGCCATGTCCGAGCGCTGATCCTGGGGCTTGGATTTTTCCTCTTCGAGCAGGCGGTCTTCCAGAATTTTCAAGTCGGCTGCGCAGTGCTCGAGGGCATGCCGGATGACGTACCGGAGCATATCCTCGGCGAGGTTCATGTTGTCGTGGAGATCGGCGAAGGCAACTTCTGGCTCGATCATCCAAAACTCCGCCAAATGCCGGGTCGTGTTGGAATTTTCAGCCCGGAACGTCGGTCCGAAGGTATAGACGTCGCTCAGGGCCAACGCGGCGAGCTCGGCTTCCAATTGTCCGGACACGGTGAGGTTGGTCGGCCGGCCGAAGAAATCCTGCTTAAAATCTACCTCCCCGGCTTCGTCGCGGGGCGGAGCGTTCATCGGCAGGGTGGTAACGTGAAACATCTCGCCCGCGCCCTCGGCGTCGCTGCCGGTAATGATCGGACTGTGGATATAGAAAAAGCCGCGGTTGTTGAAAAACTGATGGACGGCGTACGCCAGCGCGTGCCGCACGCGAAAAATCGCGCCGAAGGTGGTCGTGCGAAAACGCAGATGCGCCACTTCGCGCAAAAATTCAAGGCTCTGCTTTTTCGCCTGCAGCGGATACTCCTCCAGGTTGCAGTCGCCATAAATCACCAAATCCTCCGCCCGCAATTCCACTTTCTGGCCGCTTCCCTGCGACTCCACCAGCAGGCCGGTCGCGCCGATGGCCGCGCCAAATTTGATGCGATCCCGCAGCGCCGGGTCGGTCTTTTCTAAATCAACAACCACCTGCAAATGGGCGGCGCAAGAGCCGTCATTCAGCGCAATGAACTGGTTGTTGCGGAAGGCACGCACCCAGCCTTTGACGGTAGTACGGGTGTTGACAGGCTCCGATCGGAGAATTTCGGCGATTTTTGTACGCGACATAAAAACGAAATCTGTAAAACGTATTTAAAAACGGCCGCAAAGGTAAGTTTTTTCGGCCAAACGGCGTTTGAATTTTCCGCGCGGGCTTTCGCGTAAAATGATACCTTTGCAACGCCGATTGTTTTCTGCACAGGTTTTACTAACATGTTTATAGAAGTATTCAAAAGCAAAATTCACCGGGTTCGCGTCACGCAGGCCGACCTGAACTACATCGGCAGCATCACCATAGACGAGGCCCTGATGGAGGCTGCCCAGCTCCTCGAAGGGGAAAAAGTCCAGATTGTCAATAACAACAACGGCGCCCGCCTCGAGACGTATGTCATCCGCGGGGAGCGCGACAGCGGCGTGATCTGCCTGAACGGCGCCGCCGCCCGCCTGGTGCAAGTCGGCGATATTGTGATCATCATCTCGTATGCGTGGATGACCCCGGAGGAGGCGAAGGCGCACCGGCCGATCGCCGTGTTCCCGGACGAAAACAACCGCCTGTCCCCGGGCTGATCGCTACCCGATTATTGCCAGCGCCGCCTGCAAGCCTTCTTCGATGGCGCGCTGCGCATCGAGTTCCGCCGCCAGCCGCGCACCGCCTATCATATGCACGGACAATCCGGCCGCGCGCAAGGGCGCTTCCAGTTCGTTCCACGATTCCTGCCCGGCGCAGACCACCACGTGATCCACGTCCAGCAACACCGGCGCTCCCTTCACCCGCAGGTGCAGTCCCTGATCGTCCACCTTATCATATTGCACCTCCGCCCAGGTCTGCACACCCCGGTTTTTCAGCGCGATGCGGTGCGCCCAGCCGGTCGTCTTTCCGAGGCTTTCGCCGAATTTGCCTTTTGAGCGTTTCAGCAGCCAGACTTCCCGATCCGCGGGCGCCGGCCGGGGCGCTTTGAGCCCGCCCGGACGTTCCATGGCGGCGTCAACGCCCCATTCCGCCAGGTAGTCGGACAGCGATTCGGCGGCGGCGTCCGACTGCGTGAGGTAGGTCGCAACATCAAATCCGATTCCGCCGGCGCCGAGGACGGCCACCCGCTTGCCGGGAGCGACCCGCCCGGACAATACCTCGGTATAGAGGAGGACTTTCGGGTGATCCGCGCCCGTAAAATCCGGCATCCGGGGTCGGACGCCGGTAGCCAGCACGGCCTGCTCGAAGCCGCCGGCCAGCAATTGCACGGCCTCGATTCGGGTTTGCAGGTGCAGGCGGACGCCCGTTTTTTCTATTAAATGGCTAAAATAACGCAGGGTTTCGTTGAATTCCGCTTTTCCGGGTACGCGTTTGGCCAGGTTAAACTGGCCGCCGATTTCCGCAGCGGCTTCAAAAAGATGTACCTCGAAGCCGGCGGCGGCGAGTTCGGTGGAGCAGGACAAACCGGCGGGACCGGCGCCGACGACCGCAATTTTTCGCCCGGCCTTACCCGCATCCGGCGCCGGAACGGGCAGCAGCGTCTCCCGGCAGGCGCGGGGATTGACCAGGCAGGAGGCCTCCTTGCCTTCAAAAATATGATCCAGGCAGGCCTGGTTGCAGGCGATGCAGGTATTGATTTGCGCTGCCTGACCGGCCCGCGCTTTGTTTACAAAATTGGGATCCGCCAGCAGCGGCCGAGCCATAGATACCATATCCGCCATGCCGGCGGCCAATATTTCTTCGGCTTTTTCCGGCGTATTGATGCGGTTCGTGGCGATCAGCGGGATACCCACGGCCTGCTTCAGTTGTTGCGTCACCCAGGCGTACGCGCCCCGGGGCGCAAGCGCGGCGATGGTGGGAATCCGCGCCTCGTGCCAGCCGATACCCGTATTGATCAGGGTTGCGCCGGCCGCTTCGACGGCCTGCGCCAGGGCGACGACCTCCTCCTGCGAACTGCCCTCTTCCACCAAATCCAGCATAGAAAGGCGGAAAATAACGATGAAATCCGATCCTGTTTTTTCGCGCACCGCCCGCAGGATTTCCAGCGGAAAGCGGATGCGGTTTTCGAATGCGCCGCCCCATTCGTCCTGGCGTTTGTTGGTGCGCGGCGCGATGAACTGGTTGATGAGGTACCCCTCCGAGCCCATAATTTCCACCCCGTCGTAGCCGGCATCCCGGGCCAGGGCGGCGGTATCGGCAAAATCCCGGATGGTGGCGCGGATCAGCCGGGGGCTCATCTCCCAGGGTCGGATAGGCGAAATCGGCGCCCGCAGCGGACTGGGCGCAACCGCCATCGGGTGCATGGCGTAACGGCCCGCGTGCAGGATCTGCAGCGCAATTTTTCCGTCTTCGACATGCACGGCGTCCGCCACGATCCGGTGTTTGGCCGCTTCCGCGCGCGTGCTCAATTTGGCGCCGAAGGGCGCCAGCCACCCTTGGCGATTCGGCGCGATCCCGCCCGTCACGATCAGCCCGACGCCGCCGCGGGCGCGGGCGGCAAAATATGCCGCCAGGCGCTGGAAGCCCCCCGACGCCTCCTCCAGGCCGGTGTGCATAGAGCCCATCAGCACCCGATTTTTCAGCGTGGTGAAACCCAGATCCAGCGGTGTAAACAGGTGTGGATAGTGCATGCAATTACCTTTTAGTATGTACCCACCGAGAGCATCACCAAGGTGCAGCCCGTGATGCAAACGATCCCTTGTTGTTCGGCCAGCGCGACCAATTCCGGATTTTCCGTACCCGGATTAAAGATAATCCGTTTCGGGTGCAGCGCGAGGATATAGTCATAGTATTCCCGCTGTCGGACGGGGTTCAGGTACAGCGTCACGGTATCCACCTCCGCAACGTCGGGTCGGCCTTGCAGCAGAGGCGCGCCGCCCACTTCACCCGCCTGATTTCCCACCAGCGCCACCGGGTGGCCGGCCCGCTGCAGCGAAAGCGCGGCCCGGTAGGCGTATCGGTCTGGGCGCGTGCTGGCGCCGAGCACAAGCGTTTTTTTCATGCGGCGGTATTTTTGGCAAATGTAGCGAATCGGGCGGCGGATGCGGCGGAGTGGGCGGGATTTTTTTTGGGTAAACGCAACTACTTAGCCGGCTCGCGATCCGGCTCCAAAAATCCCCTTGTCATCCCGTAGGGACCGGTGCGCTCTACGAGGGCTCGCGTTTATTGCAGGAATCGGCCATGCTATACTCACCCTTGTCACCCCGAAGAAACCCGTCCGCTCTACGAGGGCTCGCGTTTATTGCAGGAATCGGCCATGCTATACTCACCCTTGTCATCCCGTAGGAACCGGTGCACTCTACAAGGCGCGCGCGTTTATTGCAGGAATCGGCCATGCTATACTCACCCTTGTCATCCCGTAGGAACCGGTGCACTCTACAAGGCGCGCGCGTTTTTTACCGAAATCGGCCGCCCCTTGGTGGTGCTACAACCCACCCCTGTCATCCGGTAGTAACCCGTACCACGCTACGAGCGCCCCCGTAGTGCGGACGGGTCCCTACGGGATGACAAGGAAACGCGCAAAACCCGGGGGCGGACGATCGGAACAAAAATCGCTTTCGGCGCCCCCGCGTTTCCGTCCCCTGGGGGGCGCCGCGATCGTTGCTTACCGCAATCGTCCGCCCCCCGGGTTCTAAAACGCCCCTTGTCATCCCGTAGGGACCCGTCCGCTCTACGAGGGCTCGCGTTTATTGCAGGAACCGGCCGTGCTACAACCGCCCTTGTCATCCCGTAGGGACCCGTCCGCTCTACGAGGGTCCGCGTTTATTGCAGGAACCGGCCATGCTACACCCACCCCTTGTCATCCCGTAGGAACCGGTGCGCTCTACATGGCGCGCGCGTTTTTTACCCCCCTCCACCGCACTAAAAAAAATCGTAACTTTGTCTCCAAGTACCCGCTTTTATGAAAAAATTACCGATCGGCATACAAACGTTCAGCAAAATCCGCACAGAAGGTTATTTGTATGTGGACAAGACGGAGCAAATACACCGTCTTGTCACCTCCGGCGCATATTACTTCCTCTCCCGCCCGCGCCGCTTCGGCAAATCGCTGACGCTGTCCACGATCCGGGAACTCTTCGAGGGAAACCGGACGCTGTTTGCCGGACTGTGGATCGAAGACCAGTGGGACTGGAGCCGGACGCGCCCGGTGGTGCATATTCAGTTTAATGAAATAGGATAC
>JAUMBL010000108.1:0-62445 GCA_032115775.1 Saprospiraceae bacterium
CGGCATGTATACCAGAGCGGGTTTGGGGGTCGGATCGTGGTACCGATGGAGCGCAAATGCCGGATTATTGGGAGCAGCAGCACACCTCGATTTGCTAAGATGGTGAGTTGGAAGTACGGTCAGTTGCCGGCCGGCAAGGTATCGGAAGACCTTGAATTTAATCACAGTCGAAAGACGAGTCGCAAATTGATCCAAAGTTTGGGCGCGGCGGTAGGAGAAGTAGCGCGGGAAAAAGAATTTGAATGGACTTACGAAATTCCGGAAATGGAAGACGTTGTTGATCATATTTGTATCAGCCGGGATGGTACGACTACACCCATTTTGAAGGAAGGTTACCGGGAGACTATGTGCGGTACGTTGAGTTTTTATAACTCCAAAGGGGATAGACTGCATACGATATACACGGCCTGTGCACCGGAATATGGCAAAGAGCGTTTTGACCGGGTGATGGATATGGAACTGCAAGCGGTAAAGAAGCAATATCCCAGGTTGACTTATGTTGGTCTGGCTGACGGGGCAAAAAACAACTGGAAGTACCTGGAAAGCCGTACAGAAGTGCAAATCCTAGATTTTTTCCATGCGACCGAACATTTAGCCGAGGTAAGTGTAGTGATGCGAAAAGACGAACTAAAAAGACGGGAATGGCTCGATGAAGCATGTCACGATTTAAAACATAAACGCAAAGGCGCTCAACTGATACTACGAGAACTAAAGGAGCGTCGAAAACAATTCCGGACAACCATACCCGAAACATTGGACAAAACGATCACCTATTTTGAAAATAATCTCCAACGAATGAACTATGTCAATTATCAAAAAGCAGGCTATCCAATTGGATCAGGTGTTACGGAGGCCGCCTGCAAGGTGGTCGCCAAACAGCGGCTTAGTAGTTCCGGAATGCGATGGACTATTCTTGCAGCACAACACACCTTGCTACTCCGGGGACTTATTTGTACAAATGGCCGTTGGCAACAATTTTGGAACTATGTCAAAAAAAAGGCATATAAATACACATCAAATTGGAGCCGCACCCAATCCAGGTATTTCTCATTAAATATCCGCATCCTTAATCAAAGGCAAAACCTCAATCGATTTTCTCAACGGATAAAATGGAAGCGTCATCATCAATTGGTTAACTTCCTCTTCCGATTTGTCTTTGAAAATTAGGACTGCGCCATTTTTTGTTGGCCTTAAAAAAAGCTGTTCCAAAAAACCTTCTTTCTTCCATTGGGCTACCACTTCACGCTCGTGTTGTAATATCTGCGGAAAATTAGCCGGAAGGCTTTCCAGGTCAATGGTTAGGATGACAAGAATTCTATTCATGATTTTGATTTTAGTAGTTTGGATCTGAGTTCCGGAAAACGGTAAAAGGCAACTAAAAGCATAAATGTTTGTACGATGCAAGGAGCAACAACCGAAACGCCATGTTCAAGATGTGAAGCGATTGCGCCACCCATATACGCTGCTAACAGCATGGTTCCGACAATTCCGGTTCGAGGGATAATAAAAAGTATAGCGCAGAATAATTCCACGATACCTAACAGGGTATAGATTTTTGCATCCAGTCCGAAGATCGAGCGGCTTTTCATTGAGAATAGTGTTCTTCATTACTAGCTATTTGTAATTGGTAAAAATGGATAATCGATATAGCCTTGCTCTTGACCACCGTACATGGTTGCTCTATCAGCCTGGTTCAATTCGGCATTGATCTCAAAGCGTTTAGGCAAATCAGGATTAGCCAAAAACAATGTTCCATAGGATATCATTTTGGCGATTCCTTTTTCTAACTCTGCTTCGCCGGTCTCGCGTGTGTAACCGCAATTGGCCATGACTGGGTGCTTTGATAATTTCCCAAAAAATTCTACGGCATCTGCCGGGTAATCAGGAAACTGATCGGCAGGGAAAGGCACTTTCATGATATGCATATAAGCCAATGGCAGTTTGTTCAAATGTTCGATCAACGAAGAGAACTGTTCAACCGGCTGCTTATGTGATATGTTGTTGTAGGTGCTGGTAGGCGATAGACGAATACCTACTTTGTTTGCACCAACCGCATCAACAATAGCATGCATTACTTCTATTGCAAATCGATTTTGATTTTCGATACTGCCTCCATACTGATCTAAGCGTTGATTAGAACTATCAGCCAAAAACTGATTCGGTAAATAGCCAAAGGCAGCATGCAGTTCCACACCATCAAACCCTGCTTCAATGGCATTGCTAGCCGCTTGTTTATAATCCTGTATAATTTGCTGAATTTCTTCAATAGTGAGTGCATGTGGGATTTCATAATCCTTCATTCCTTCCATTGTGAAGTGTTGCTGTCCTTGAATGGCAATAGCAGAAGGTGCAACTGGCAACAAGCCATTTTTTACTAGCGAATATCCTACTCGACCCGTGTGCCAAAGTTGAGCGTATATTATACCGCCATTATCGTGAACTGCTTTTGTAACTTTTTTCCAGGCTTCAATTTGTTCATTGGTGTAAATGCCAGGTGTTCGTGGGCTACCTATTGCTTGTTCAGAAATATTGATTGCCTCGCTAATAATTAAACCGGCACTTGCTCTTTGGGTGTAATACAGCACGGTAGAATTACCAACTACGCCATTAATATCTGCACGAGAACGTGTCATTGGCGCCATCGCCATGCTGTTTTTGATAGTATGCGCACCCAGTTGGATTGATTCTAATAATTTCATTTTTTTATCCGTTTATGATTTATTTGCAAATGTAGATTCATTGCTTTACTTTTGCAAGTAGTTACACATTTGTACAGTAGTAACACAAAGTAAAGTAATAAACAAAATCAATACTTTATGGCAAATAAAAAAATGAAGGTTTCTGAAAAAACTTGCTCGTTAAGGGATGTTTTAGATATAATTGGCGGAAAATGGTCTATGCCGATTATATACATTTTATCAAAAGGCAAAATGCGTTTCAAAGAAATCGAAAGAAGTGTTGAAGGAATAAATACAAGAATGTTGGTCAAGGAATTAAAAAATATGGAAGTCAACGGAATTATAACCAGAGAGGTTTTTGCAACAGTTCCTCCAACGGTTGAATACACATTGACTCCAAAAGGTGAAAAACTTCTCCCGAGTATTGTGTCTTTGCACAAATGGGGTCAAGAGTTTACGGTATGAATGCACGAATACCCCATTTCTTTTTCATCTGCAAATTCCGAATTCGCAATTGAGTGGGCGTTCCCCCAGAACCTTTATTCTACCGGGCGCCGGGGATTGCTTTCATTTTACCGGTCTATGTAAAAGTAACTCTTGCAAAAAGCAAACGCCGCGTCGGAAAACCAACGCGGCGCAGCCATTGCTTGTGTGTGTAGTAATAACCCCTGGATTAATCAACGATTGTTATATCGCCTTTCAGAATAATGCGTTCGCCGCTCAAGAGTTCGACCTCGGCGTACCAGACGAAAACCGCAGGATTCATGGGCTCGCCGCGGAAGCGTCCGTTCCAGCCTAAATTCGGAACGTTGGGCGGAATATTTTCCGTGTAAAACACCTGATTGCCCCAGCGATCAAAAACTTGCAGCGAGCGAATCACTTGTACGTTGTTATCTCGTGAAAAAATCGTGAAGAAATCGTTGTTGCCGTCCTGGTGATTGGGGCTGAACGCGTTCGGCGCCCAGATTGCCGGATCGTCCACCCGGACAAGCAGGGCGGCCCGATCCTGACAGCCGTCTTTGTTGATCAGGATGACTTCGTAGTACGTGTTTCGGAAGGGCTGTAGGATGACCTCGTCCATCCGGTTGGTGCGCGTGATCCCGGCGTCCGGCGTCCAGATAATAGTGTCCACCTGATTCATCGGAATATTGAACAGCACGCGCACTTTTTCCGAATCGCCATACGCGAGCGATATTTCAGGATCAACCGCTACATCAGGCTCCACGGGTACCGGGAAGCTGAGGGTTTCTGCGTATTCGCAACCGTTTGCGTCTTGGACGACCAGGTCGTACTGTCCCGGCAATAAATTCAAGAATTGATCGGCGGCGCGGAAGGTTTGTCCGCCGTCAATCGAAAACAAATACGGCCCTACCCCACCCTGTACGATTTCAAATTCAATTTCTCCTTTTTTGCCGCCGCAAGCGGGCCGTACGGTGCGGAGGTTTAATCCGACGGGTACGTTTGTATTGAGCGTAACGATCGCCTGATCTGTTGCGCTGCAACCGTTTTTCAAATTCGTCACCACCAGAATATAAGCGCCCGGCTGATCCACAAATGCCGACAGCGTATTGGCGCCGCTCAAAATGCGGCCATCCGGCGTGCTCCAACTGTAAGTCAGCGGATTTCCGGCGGCGGCGGAAGCGGAAGCATTCAGGGGGCCGTCTTCTACGGAGCAGGTGAGTTCAAATCCCGGACCGGCGTCCACCGCAGGCGACTGTATATCGCGGGGCACGGAGACGGAGGTTTGCGCGGTGCAACCGTTGTCGGTATTGGTGATTTGCAGGGTGTAGGCGCCGGGCAGGTTGACGACCGGGGTCAGGGTGTTCGCCCCCGATTGCAGTCCCGGGCCGCTCCAGGCATACTGGAATGCCGAACCCTGGCTGCTTGCGCCGGCCTGCAGGGTGACCGTATTTACGATGCAATTGAGTTCGGCCGGTACGGCGACGGCGACCAGCGGCAGGTTTTGGTCGGCGTTCAGCGCAACGCTGGACACGCTTGTACAGCCGTTGTACAGGTCGGTAACCAGCAGCGTGTATGTCCCGGCCCGGTTTACCTGCGGTGCGAGCGTATTTTGTCCCGACAGAATGTTCCCGCCGTTGGCGGCCGTCCAAACGGTGGAGACGCCGTTTATGCCGCCGCTTGCGGTGCCTGACAGGGCAATTTGCGGCGTGGTGCAAGTCAGCAGGGTTTGTGGGCCAGCATTTGCATCTGGCGGCGTAGTGTTTTGCGTCACCGGTACGTCGGCAATTTGCGTGCAACCGTTTGTCGTATTGGTCACGGTCAATTGGTACGTGCCGGGCGCTGATATGAGCGGTGTCAGCGTGCTACTGCCGCTGACAATCGCGGCGCCGGACCACTGATATGTAAATTGCGTACCTACGCTGCTGCCCTGTCCGGAAAGGGTGATC
Organism: Saprospiraceae bacterium; assembly: GCA_032115775.1. Classification (GTDB taxonomy): domain Bacteria; phylum Bacteroidota; class Bacteroidia; order Chitinophagales; family Saprospiraceae; genus M3007. The sequence goes on from JAUMBL010000108.1 coordinate 5,087, forward strand.
GTTTGCGTTGTACAGGTGAGTTCGCCCGGCGTTGCAGCGGCGGCATCCGGCGCTACGACATCGGCCGATATTTCCACACTGGCATTTGCAGTGCAGCCGTTTGTCAGGTTAGTTACCAGGATTTGGTAAGTTCCGGCGGTAGCCACGACCGGCGTAAGTGTCTGCGCGCCGCTGAGGATTTGCCCGTTTGCGCTCGTCCATTGATAGGCGAAGGCGGATCCGACGCTGCTGCCTGCGCCGTTGAGTTGCGCCGTAGTTTGGATGCAATTAATCAGGGCAGTCGGCCCTGCTGCGGCTGTTGGTAAGGTGACATTAATAGGCGTTTGCACCTGTACGGATTTCGTACACCCATTCTGCGTATTCGTCACCACCAGCAAGTACGCGCCGGCGGCATTTACGAGGGGCAACAAGGTATTGGCGCCTGACACGATATTGCCATCGGTCGTGCTCCAGGCATAAGTAAACTGCGGTCCGCTGCTGCTGCCCACCCCGCTCAGTTGGACTACGGGCGTGTTGCAAGTAATCGTTTGCGGATTTCCTGCCACGGCGATCGGCGCCGTGGTATTTTGGGTAATCGAAACGATTGCGGTATCCGAACAAAAGTTATTCTGATTTTGCACAATCACGGTGTAAGCGCCGGGCTGGTTGACCACCGGGTTCAGCGTATTGGCGCCGCTGAGGATATTGCCTGTTTGGGTCGTCCACAGAATCGAGAACGACGCGCCGGTATTGCTTGCAGTGCCGGACAACGTTGCGGAGGTATTGGTGCAGGTCAGCACGGCGGTCGGGCCGGCGGCGACATCTGGTTTGGCGATATCCTGCGAGACGTTTGTTGCGGTTTGCGTGGTACAGCCGGTTGCGAGATTAGTTACCAGCAAATTATATGCACCGGGGGCATTAACTGCCGGTTGCGCCGTATTCGCGCCCTGCAAAATATTACCGCTTGCAGTTGTCCAGGCATAGCTGTAGCCGGTTCCGCCGCCGGCCACGGCTGCGCTGAGCGATTGCTGGGTAGTTTGGCAATTCAGTATTGCCGGCGGCGCGATGGAAACAGGCGGCGCGGTGGTATCGATATTTACATTCACCGAAGCGACGGCGGTACAGCCGTTCAGTGAATTAACGATAAATAGTTGATACAAACCCGGCGCATCCACCGTGGGCGTTGTGGTATTTGCGCCGTTGACTATACTGCCATTGGAGGTCGTCCACAGATAGCTGAAATTCGGTCCACCGCTCGATCCGGTTCCGCTCAATTGCAAGGCCGTTGTGGCGCAGGTAAGCAATTTATCCGCGCCGGCGTTTGCCACCGGCGTATTCTGATCCAGGAGTACCTGCACGGTAGAGCTTGCCGTGCAGCCGTTTTGCAGATTGGTGACCACCAGGGTATAGAAGCCGGCTTTACTTACAGTAGGCGTCAGCGTATTCTGGCCAGAAACGATGGCGCCGTTCAGGGTCGTCCAGGAGTAGCTAAATGCGGCCCCTTGGCTGGAGGCGTTTCCGTTCAGCACAAGTTGGGGCGACAGGCAGGATAGCACAAGTGGAGCGCCCGCGTTGGCGGTTGGCGGCGCGATATTCAGCAGGACGTCTGCGGTAAATTGCGCCTGACAGTTATTATTGGCATTAAATACCATCAGTTGGTACTGACCTGGGCTGCTCACGACCGGCGACAGCGTATTGGCGCCGGAAACGATATTGCCGTTTGTGGTGGTCCACACATAGGTAACGCCTGGGCCCTGCGTCGAGGCGCTGCCGTCAAGGGTGATCTGGCTCACCGCGCAAGTCAGCGGGCCGGGGACTACGGCGAGTGCGATTGGAACATTGGCGTCGCGGGATACCGTGGTGGTATCCGTTGCGGCACAGCCGTTTGCGGTATTGAACACCCGGAGTTGATATTGGCCGGGCGCGTCCACGATTGGGTTCAGGGTACTGTCGCCGGAGGCGATATTGCCATTGGCGGTCGTCCAAGCGTAGGTAAATTCCGATCCGGTACTGGCAGATCCGGTCAGCGTCACGGTGAATTCGGTACAGGTAAGCAATCCGGAGGCGCCTGCATCTGCGAGCGGCGGCAGCGTATTTTGGTCAATGAACACCGCATCGGTATTGGTACATCCGTTGGCGGTGTTGGAAACGAGCAGGGTGTAAGTTCCGGCTTGGTTGACCGTCGGTGTAAGCGTATTCGCGCCGCTGACGATATTGCCGTCGGCGGTCGTCCAGGAGTAGGTATATTCCGGACCGTTGCTGGAGGCGGCGGCGTTGATCTGCAGGTTGGGCTGGTAGCAGTTGACGATGTCTTGCGGGCCGGCTTCCGCGACGGGCAATTGGCGGGAATCCACGACCAGCGCTACATCGGTTGCAGTGCATCCATTGGAGGTATTGGTAACTACAAGGGCGTAATTTCCGGGTTGGTTTACGGTGGCAATCGGCGTGTTTGCGCCGGAGAGGATTCCCGGGCCGTTCCATTGATAGGAATATTCACTGCCTTGGCTGGATGCAGCGCCATCGAGCGTCAACACCGCAACCAGACAGTCGAGCGTATCATTTGGGCCGGCAGCGGCGAGCGGCAGGCTGTTGTCGGCATTGACCGTGGTCGTTGCGGCGGCGGTGCAGCCGTTGACCGTATTCGTTACCAGCAGCGAATAAGTTCCTGCAGCGTTTACCAGCGGTTGGAGGGTGGTGTCGCCGGACAGGATATTGCCGTTTGCTGTGAACCATAGGTAGGTGAACGGCCCATTCGCGCTGGATCCGGCGCCGTTGAGCGCCAGCGTCGGCTGGGTACAACTCAACGTATCCGCCGCCGCCGCGACTGCCGTTGGCAGGGCGACGTTGATGCCGACGTTTACGGAGGCAGTGGACGCGCAGCCCGTTTGGGTGTTGATGACCGATAGATCGTACTGGCCTACCGCGTTGACCACCGGATTCAGCGTATTGGCGCCGCTGAGGATATTGCCGTTTTGCGTGGACCAGACATAGACGTACTGGGGCCCCTGCGAGGAGGCCAGGCCGTTTAGCGTGACCTGTTGCGCGGCGCAGTTTAATGTCTGGGGCTGGCCGGCGTTCGATGTTGGGAACACGGCATTGGAAAGCACATTAACCGTTGCGGTTTGGGTGCAGCCGTTGTCATTGTTGTAAACGGTCAGGGTGTAAGGCCCCGGCAATGCGACTACCGGCGAGAGCGTCAATTCCCCGCTGAGGATTTGGCCTACGGTGGTGGTCCACTGGTAGAAAAACTGAAAGCCTTGCGAGGAACCCAAACCGCTCAGATCGGCTTGCGGAAACTGGCAGGTGAGCGTATCTAGGCTCACGGCGACGGCGATGGGCAGCGCGACATCTTCGGCTACGGACACCGAGGCGGTGGCGGTGCACCCGTTGCTCTCGTCAACAATCAGGACGTTATAGATTCCCGGCTCGTCCACTTCCGGAAGGGCGGAGTTTGCGCCGCTGATAATATTGCCGTTGGGCGTGCTCCAGGAAAAATCGAGATTTCCAACGCCGAAAGAGCCGCCGGCGTTCAGTTCGACCGATTCGAAGGCGCAATTCAGGACGTTGGGGGCATCAATCACCGGGGTCGGATAGTAAATATTAAAATCTACGAACACTTCATCCTCCGCAGTACAGCCGTTGCTCGGATTCGAGATCGTGAGCACGTAATACCCGCTTTCATTCACCACCGGCGAGAGCGTATTGGCGCCGGAAACGATATTTCCGGGGTTAGCCGTCCACTGAATGACCAGTCCGTTTCCGCTGGATGAATAGATACCCTCCAGTTGTACGCTTGGATTCAGGCAATCCAGCACCCTATCCGGGCCGGCCACGGCGATCGGCAGATTTTGATCGGCGGTTACGGTCACTTCGTCTTCGTCGGTGCAGCCGTTATTTACATTCGTCACGCGGAGGGTATATTCGCCTGGTTGATCCACGACTGGATTCAGCGAAGTTTCGCAACAGAGCACACTGCCGTTGTAGGTTTCCCAGAGGTAAACAAAATCAGCGCCTTGCGAAGATCCGTTGCCGTTGAGGGTGATGGTCGGATTTTGGCAGTCAATTTCTCCATCGCTGCCGGCGTTGGCAATCGGCGGCGTGGTATTGGCGGTTACGACCACCGAGGCGACATCCGTGCAACCGGATTCCGTATCGGTTACCGTGAGAGAATACGTACCGGGGGCGTTAATGATCGGATTGGGCGTATTGGCGCCGCTTAGGATACTGCCGTTGACGGTAGTCCACTGAAATACCAAATTTTCACCGGACGATGGCGTGGCGTCCAGTTCGATTTCCGGTTCGTAACAGGTAACTTGTCCCGGCGCGGCGATAATCGCATCCGGCGTATCGAAATTTTGGGTTACTTCCACGGCGTCCTGGCTGGTACAACCGTTGCTTGAATTGGACACCGTGATGAAGTACAAGCCGGGTTGGTTCACCGTGGGCGAGAACGTATTGGCGCCCGAGACGATATTGCCGGGATTAGCCGTCCATTGCACGGAGAATCCTTGTCCGGTACTTCCGGAGCCTTGCAGCGTGACGGTAGGGGTGTAACAATTCAGGACGAAACTTGGGCCTGCGTTTGCAAACGGCACGCCTTGGTCGGCATTGACCGTCACGCTGGTCTGCGCGGTACAGCCGTTGGTGTTATTGGTCACCACCAGTGTGTAGGTTCCGGCAGCATTTACCACCGGGTTCAGGGTATTTTCACCGCTGACGATGCTGCCGTTCTGGGTGGTCCACTCGTAACTAAAATTCTGTCCCTGCGAGGAGCCGCTTCCATTAATTGTAATTGTAGGCGTTTGGCAGGTGATTGAGCCGTTTACGTTTGCTACCGCTACCGGCGGGGTGGTATTCTGCGGCACGGTAACCGTGACGGTCGCTGTGCAGTTGTTATCGGTATTCGTTACCACCAGTGTATAAACGCCGCCGGCGTTTACGATTGGATTGAGGGTATTTTGGCAGCATACGAAGGAGGGACCCGTCCAGTTGTAGGTAAAATTCGGGCCTTCTGAAGAGCCGGAGCCATCTAGCGTTACTTCCGGATTCAAGCAGTTCACGACGCCCGGGGGAAGTGCAACGGCAACCGGCGGGATAACATCGCCTTCCACCGTGACGCTGGTCTCGGCGGTACAACCATTTACATTATTGACCACGCTCAAGGTATATTCGCCGGCCTGGTTGATTTGCGGCGTCAGCGTGTTGGTGCAGCAGACGAAATTCCCGCCGACGGTACTCCAGGTAAAGGTGAAGCCCGGGCCGTTGCTGGTACCCGCCCCGTTGAGGGTGACAATCGGCTGATTGCAGTTGATCTCCGCGGGCGTGTTGATATTTACGTTTGGCGGGGTAATATTTTGCACGACCGTGACGCTGGTCGTGGCCGTGCAGCCGTTATCGCTGTTGGTAACGGTGAGGGAATACGTACCGCCTTCGTTCACAATGGGCGTCAGCGTCGTTTCGCAACAGACAAACGAAGGGCCGCTCCATTCGTAGGTGAATTCCGGCCCTTGCGAAGATCCCAGGCCGTTGATGGTAATTTCCGTCGTGAGGCAGGTGAGTTGTCCGATCACATTGGCGCTTGCAATCGGCGGCGTGGTATTTTGCGGAATAGTGATGGTGGCGGTGGCGGTGCAGTTTTTGGTATCTGTGACCGTCACTGTGTAGGTGCCGCCGGTTGTGAAGCTGGGGCTGGGGCCGTTGGCATTATTGCTCCAATTATAATTGTAGCCCGGCGTGCCGCCTTCTGCTTCTACCGTTGGATTGGACGTGGGCGTGAAGCAGTTGATCGGATTGTCCGGCGTAATGGAGGCGGTCAGCGGGTCAGGTTCTTCCAGCGTAATACTGGCTTCTGCGCTGCAGCCGTCGGCGTTGGTGACGACAACCGTGTAGGTACCCGGGCCAAGATTGGTTCGGTTGGGCCCTGTCGGGCCATCCGCCCAAACGTACGTAAAGGGCGGGTTGCCGCCGGTGGCGGATGCCTGAATCGTACCATTGTTACTGCCGTTGCAAGTTGGATCCACCGCATTCAGGTTCACCGTGGGTTCCGTGGTATTTTCCTGGATCGTCACGGAGGCAGTCGCCGTGCAGCCGTTATCCGTATTGGTTACCGTGAGGGTGTAGGTACCGCCTTGGTTGATTACCGGTTGGAGCGTCGTTTCGCAGCAGACGAACGAGGGGCCGCTCCATTCGTAGGTAAAGTTCGGTCCTTGCGAGGAGCCCAGGCCGTTAATGGTGATTTCCGGATTCGTGCAATTGACGGGACCGGGTGCGGTGGCGGCGGCCACGGGCGGCGTGGTATTTTGCGGGATGGTGACGGAAGCCGTGGTCGTGCAGTTTTTGGCGTCGGTGACCGTCACGGTATAGGTTCCGCCGGTGGTGAAGGCCGGATTTTGCTGATTCGAATTATTACTCCACTGGAATGTATAGTTTGGCGTGCCGCCGCTGACATCCAGCGTGGGATTGGAGGTCGGATTATTGCAGTCAATTTGGACGTCGGGCGTGATGGTCGCCACCAGCGGATCGGGTTCTTCGAGCGTAACCGAGGCGACTTCCGAGCAACCGTTTGCATTGGTAACCGTGACTGTGTAGGTTCCCGGCGGCAGATTGTTTCGGTTCGGGCCGGTGGGGCCGTCGTCCCACTGATACGTAAACGGCGGCGTACCGCCGGTTGCGGACACCTGAATAGACCCGTTGTTACTGCCATTGCAGGATGGATTGGTAAAATTCACCGTCAGTACCGGATCATTGGTGTTTTCCTGGATGGTCACGGATGCGGTTGCCGTACAGCCGTTATCCGTATTCGTCACCGTCAGGGTGTAGGTTCCGCCGGCATTGATTACCGGTTCGAGGGTGGTTTCACAGCAGACGAACGAAGGGCCGCTCCATTCGTAGGTGAAGTTAGGGCCTTGGGAAGAGCCCAGGCCATTGATGGTAATTTCCGGCGTTGCGCACGTGACCGGGCCGGGCGCGGTGGCGACGGCGACGGGCGGCGTGGTATTTTGCGGGATGGTGACCGAGGCAGTGGCGGTACAGTTGTTGTCGTCGGTGACCGTGACGGTATAGGTTCCTCCGGCCGAAAAGGCCGGATTTTGCTGGTTGGAATTATTGCTCCACTGGAACGTATAATCTGGTGTCCCACCGCTCACGTCCAGCGTGGGATTAGAGGTCGCGTTGATACAATCAATCTGCACGTCGGGCGTGATCGTCGCCACCAGCGGATCGGGTTCTTCGAGCGTGATCGTGGCCACGTCCGTGCAGCCGTCGGCGTTGGTGACTGTCACGGTATAGGTTCCGGGGCCGAGATTGTTTCGGTTCGGACCCGTTGGGCCGTCGTCCCATTGATAGGTAAACGGTGGCGTACCGCCGGTTGCGGAAGTTTGTATGGAGCCGTTGTTGCTGCCGTTGCAGGCGGGATTGGTGAAGTTGACCGTCAGGACAGGCTGAGCGGTGTTTTCCGGGATGGTTACCGAGGCGGTTGCAGTGCAACCGTTGTCGTTGTTGGTGACGGTGAGGGTATAGGTTCCGCCCTGATTGATCACTGGTTCGAGGGTGGTTTCGCAGCAGACAAAGGAAGGGCCGCTCCACTCATAACTGAAATTGGGTCCTTGCGAAGATCCCGTACCATTGATAGTCATCTCCGGGTTTGCGCAATTCAGCACGCCGTTGAACGTCGCGGTGGCCACAGGCGGCGTGGTATTTTGCGGTACGGTGACCGAGGCAGTCGCCGTGCAATTGTTGTCATCCGTGACCGTCACGGTGTAGGTTCCCCCGGTGGTAAACACCGGATTTTGCTGGTTGGAGTTGTTGCTCCATTGGAAGGTATAATCCGGCGTGCCGCCGCTGACGTCCACCGTGGGGCTGGAGGAGGAATTATTGCAATCAATCGGCACATCTTCGGTGATCGTGACAACTAGTGGATCGGGCGCCGTGAGGGTAACTGTTTCCGTTTCGGTACAGCCCTGGCCGTTTGTGACTGTTACGGTATAAGTTCCGGGGCCTAGATTGGTTCGGTTCGGGCCGGTCGGGCCGTCTTCCCATTGATAGACAAAAGGATTGGCGCCACCGGAGGCGGAAGATTGAATAGATCCGTTATTGACGCCGTTGCAGGTGGGATCTTGCGGCGTCACGGTCAGGTTGACGGTAATTTCCTGCAAGTTCACATTGCCGCTCACCGTGCCGGTACAGCCGCTCGGCGATTCAACCGCGATCAGGTTGTAGGTTCCGGGCTCTTCGACGGTAATAATTGCCGGAGAACTGCTGAACGTTTCTGTGATGGTATTTCCCGCTGCGTTGTACTCCAGCGTCCAGGGACCCGTACCGGTGAAGGTGACGGTGAGATCTACCGGGACAAAATTGTTGGTGCAAAAAACGCCGCTGCCGCTCAGCACTGCCGTTGGGCGCGGTTCAATTTCTACGGTGGCGGTGGCCGTGGCGGTGGCGCCGCAGTTGTCAGTGACCGTTACGGTGTATTCCGTAATCCCGGGCGTATTGACGGAGATCGTCGGGGTGGTCTGGCCGCTGCTCCACAGATAGGTATAGGGAGAAATGCCGCCCTCAACTGTTGGGCCGAGGGTGACCGGACCGTTTCCGCAGAGGTAAATGTCCTCCATTTCCACTTCCAGCGGATCCAAGTCCTGGATATTGAACGTCATTTCCTGCAATTCGCAGCTGCAGGCATTTTCGAGGGTAATCGTGATGGTTTCTATTCCTTCGGCGATGAGATCGGCGAGCACGGAGACCGGTATTTGGATGAAGGACTGGTTGGCCGGAATCGTGACCGAGGTGGGAAGCGGGTCGTAGTCGTCGCCCGGCGTTGCAGAGCCGCCGATGGTATAATTCACCACAAACGGCTGCGAGAGATCGCCTGAGCGAATAAAGCGGATAAATCCGTTGTTACAGCCTTCATAGACAAAATTTTGGCCGGTGGGATACACCGGTACCGACTTGATCGTTCCCCCGGCGTTGAAAGAATTGGCTTTCAAAAACACAGCCGAGGCATAAGCCTGGTCGGCGATGTCGGCAATGGCCAGTTTAATTTGATACGTTTCGCAGGGAATCAATTCAGCGGTCGCCGTCAACACCGTCGTAAATCCGTCAAATTGGTTGAAGTTCGGCGAGTGTGCACCCACATTCTGGCAGGGGTTGAAGGTATTGTTATTCACGTAGTACTGCGTATTGTCCACGTGATTTACATTGTTGATGGTGATTGGATTATTGCTGTTGGGAATCAGGGCGATATTTTGCGTGCCGTTAATGCCCGGGCCGCTGATGAAAAAACCGAATACGTCGTTGTAGTTCGTATTGGCAAATTCGCAATATTCTTCCGAGGCAAATACGTACTCGAATTGCACCAGGTCAGAGGTCGGCGTAAAAGCAAACACAATCCGGCTCAGGTCAAATTGATTGCCGTTCGACAGGGTGGCCAGATCCGGATCGTCCGGGGAATTGAAGCCGAATCCATTGTTTGCATTCTGGGAGTTATTGGGGCCTGGTATGATATTTACATGCCCGGTACAAAGCACCGCGCCGGTCTGAATACCGATACTTGCGGTACCGTTGTTGAAAGTGCCCCTCGAATTGACATTTCCGGTTGCTGTAATCCCGGCTACCTCGAAGCAGTCGCCGCCGATCAGCGTATTGGTAATCAAGCTGGTAGCGGAAACGCCCGGGGTGGTTTGTATGTTGACGCTTTCCACGGCGTCTTTAAATTTATCCAGCCAAAGGGTGCTGCGCGGACAATCCTCGCAATTGATGGAGAGCGATACCGGCGTTTCCTCCCGATCGGATTCCATGTCCACCACCAACAGGACGTCCGTACCTTCCACTTGCATGCGTCGCCACTGGGGCCGATCGGCCGGCGTCAGCGTTTTAGCGACGGCCTCCATTTTTTTATCCGCAAACGCGGTTTTAAATTTTGCTTCCACGCCGGGAAAGGCTGCAACGGGAATGAACGAATAGGTTCGTCCAGACTCCAGATTACCCACCCGAATCAAATTTTCTCCAGGTTTCAAATGAAGCGGCGCGCGAAGCACCGGCGGCGTAAACTGCACGGTTTGCACGGTTTGCGCTTGCGCGATTTGATTAAAAAATACAGGGGAAAGAAGCAGGAGGCATGCGTACAACTGGCGCATAAGCAACGTAGTATGTTGGTTAACGTGTAGAAGCGGGGAACCCGGAAAAGGATTATTTTAAATACTAATATATTTTTACGTGAACTGCAAATTATTATTTTTGCAGTATTCTCTACTGAATTTAGCCGGCCAAATGTACAAAAATTTGGACGCACAAAAGCGGTTTTTTAAAAAATGCGCACATCATGGGCTGTTGTCCCGGATTTTTAGGATCGTGTTAAAAATTGATAAAATGCGCCTATTTTTGCATTTTGCAGAAAACCCAGATCCACCCGGAATTGCGCGCGCACAACCTGCCATAGATGTCGAAACAAAAAAATCCTGCTACCGTTCAGTCTGAATCGCCCACGCTCACGCCGTTGATGGCGCAATACGCGCAGGTGAAGTCGAAATACCCGGACGCCATTTTGCTGTTCCGGGTAGGCGATTTTTACGAAACTTTTGGGGAGGACGCCGTAAAAACGGCCAAAGCGCTGGGGATCACGCTGACCAGTCGGAATAACGGCGGCTCGGATATCGAACTCGCGGGTTTTCCGTATCACGCCATGGATATGTACATGCCGCGCCTCGTCCGCGCCGGCTACCGCGTGGCCATTTGCGAGCAGATGGAAAAACCAACGCCGGGAAAAGTGGTGAAACGATCCGTCACCGAGGTCGTCACACCCGGCGTCACCACGGACGACGCGCTGCTGGAACACAACCAAAATAATTTTCTGGCAACGGTCTGCCCGGGTAAAAATGAACGCTTCGGTATCGCTTTTCTCGATATCAGCACGGGCGAGTTTTTCGTAACAGAAGGCGACGACGCCATTGCCGATAAACTCCTGCAAAGCTTCCGACCCTCGGAGGTGATTATTCCCAAGAGCCGAATGAAGGAATTTACCGCGCATTTTGGCGACCGCTTTTATATTTATACGCTGGAAGATTGGATTTTCACCCGCGACTTCGGCCGGGAAAAACTGCTCCTGCACTTTAATACCCAAAGCCTGAAAGGTTTCGGCATTGAAGAACTCGATCTGGCGCAAACGGCGGCAGGCGCCGCCCTGCACTATCTGTCCACCACCGAAAATACCCGCCTCCAACACATCGTCAGCCTGAGCCGCCTGCAAACCGACCGGTATGTCTGGCTCGATCGATTCACCATCCGAAACCTCGAACTGGTGCAGTCGAACCACGAAAACGGCCGCTCGCTCTTGCAGGTGCTCGATCAAACCATCAGCCCCATGGGCGCCCGCCTCCTGAAAAAATGGGTATTGCTGCCCCTGACCAGCCTGACCCAAATACGGGAACGACAGGATATCGTGGCTTTTTTTGTGGAAAATAATGACGCCGCCTGCGCGGTGGAACAGCCAATCCGGCAAATCGGCGACCTGGAACGCCTGATGAGCAAAACGGCGCTCGGAAAAATTAACCCCCGCGAGGTGCTCCAACTCCGCCGGGCGCTCACGGCCACCGAACAACTCAAAAATCTGCTCGAAGCCTGCCCCAACCCAGGCCTGCGCAAAATCGCCGAAGGACTCAACCCCTGCCCTACCCTGCGCCAACGAATCGAAACCGTCCTCGCCCAGGATCCGCCCGCCGAAGCCCGCAAAGGCGGCGCGATCGCCGATGGCGCTAATCCGCAACTGGACGAACTCCGACACGTCGCAAACCACGGGAAAGAATTGCTCGCCGAACTCCAACAACGCGAGGCGGAACGAACCGGTATCTCAAACCTGAAAATCGGATTCAACAGCGTATTCGGCTATTTCCTCGAAGTGACCAATAAACACAAAAACCAGGCGCCGCCGGAATGGACACGTAAACAAACGACCGCCAACTCGGAACGGTATGTCACCAATGAACTCAAACAACTCGAAGATAATATCCTCGGCGCGGAAGAAAAAATGCTGGAACTGGAGGAACGGATTTTCCGCGAACTGGTCGAAGAAACCGGCGCATATATCCAACCCATCCAATTCAACGCCCAACTCATTGCCCGCCTGGACTGCCTCCTCGCACTGGCCAATACCGCGCAAAAAAACCGATACTGCCGACCCGAACTGGACGATTCGCTCGCGCTGGATATCCGCGAAGGCCGACACCCGGTCATCGAAACCCAACTCCCCGTCGGAGAATCGTTTATCCCCAATAACATCGCGCTCGACAACGATGGCACACAAATTATCCTGATCACCGGCCCCAATATGGCCGGCAAATCAGCCTTGCTCCGCCAAACCGCTCTCATCGCGCTCCTCGCCCAAATGGGGAGCTTCGTACCCGCCGAAAGCGCGCGCATCGGGATCGTAGATAAAATTTTTACCCGCGTAGGCGCCAGCGACAACATCAGCGGCGGCGAGAGTACTTTTATGGTGGAAATGAACGAAACAGCCCTGATTATGAACAATGTCAGCGAACGCTCGCTGATCCTGCTCGACGAAATCGGCCGCGGAACAAGCACCTACGACGGCATCAGCATCGCCTGGAGTATCGTGGAATTTCTGCACGATAACGAAAAAGCACGCCCGAAAACACTGTTCGCAACGCACTACCATGAACTCAACGAACTCGCCGAACGCCACGAACGCGTGTATAATTACCACGTCAGCACCCGCGAAATCGGCCAAAAGGTGATCTTCCTGCGCAAACTGGAGCCCGGCGGAAGTAACCACTCCTTCGGTATTCATGTGGCGCGCATGGCGGGTATGCCGCGGGATGTCGTGGAGCGCGCCGGCGCCATTCTCCGCCAACTGGAAGACAAACACATCGGGGAAACAACCGGCGCCACAGAACAGACGACGAGTATGCAAAATAAAGTGCGGGATATTCAAACACCCATGCAACTTCAGATTTTTGAAACCGACCCTTATACCATCCAAATAAAACAGGAACTCCTGGCAATGGACCTGAATACCATGACGCCGATTGACGCGCTCTGGAAACTCAACGAATTGCGGAAAATCGCAGAGAAAAAAGGGTAACACCTCCTGATCGAATAAGGAGACGGAAAAATTCGACTGCATTCTCAAAAAGATACCGTCCCGCAAAGATAAAACGCAGCTTCGCAGCGAATCTTATCTCGGAAGCAATCCTACCTTTGCAGTTCGGGCTATAACCCGCGCAAGACACTTAATATGCTTCAAAATCTGAAACCCGACCTTATTCAACGACTCCTGATTCCAGTCGCCGCGCTGCTGCTGCCGACAATCCTCTACTGCCAAACAAACTCCCGGCTCCTGCAGGGTGAAGTCCGGGATGCGGAAACCGGCGTCGGCATCCCCTTTGCCGGACTTGCGATTCCCGAATTCGCAATCGGCACGCGCACGGACGCGGAGGGCAAGTTCCAATTCAAGGCGCCCCAAAACGCCCGAAAGCTCCAAATAGCCGCCCTCGGCTACCGCACGACCCTCATCGAAATCCCAAAAGACACCACGCCTTTTCTCCGTATCGAACTGATCCCGGAGGCGCAACAGGTGCAGGAGGTCACGATACGCCCCGCCAAATACCGCAATAAAAATAACCCGGCGGTGGAATTGATCCGCCTGGCGATTGAGCACCGCGACCAAAATCAGGTGGAAAATATGGCGGGTTTTAAAGAGGAGCGCTACGAGAAGGTCATGCTGGGACTGAGTAATATCCCCGAAAAAATAAAAGATGGTAAAATCCTGGAAAGTTGGCGTTTCGTGTTGGACAATGCCGATACGACCCTGCTGCAAGGCAGACCCGTCACACCGATCTATCTGGAAGAAACGCTCACGGATTTTTACAGCCGCGGCACGCCGCCGGCCCAAAAAAAATACGTAAAGGGCCGGCAGGTGGTGAAATTTCCCGGCTACCTTGACTCCGAAGGCCTGAGCCAGGGATTGCAATATATCAATCAGGAGGTCAATCTGTATGACAATTACGTGGAATTACTCACCGACCACTTCCTGAGTCCGATCGCCAACAACGCCCCGCTGTTCTATCGGTACTATCCAATGGATACGTTGGAAGAAGCCGGTTCCAAAATCGTCCGGCTGGCTTTTTTCCCCAGAAATAAAACCGATATGCTGCTCCAAGGTGATCTGTATATCGCGCTGGACAGTACCTATCCGGTGACGAAAGCGGTATTTACGGTGAACCCGGAAATCAACCTCAACTGGGTCAACACGCTGGAACTGGAGCAACATTTCCAAAAACTCCCAAACGGAAAATGGGCGCCGTCCGTCGAAAAATACCGATTGGATTTCGGCATGCGTAAAAATAGCATGGGCATGTATGCCGAACGCTTCGTCTCGCATACCGGTACACAAACCGGACTGTCGCTGCCCGATTCAATTTTTCAGCAGCTGGAAATAGTGGAATACCTGCCGTCCGCTACACTACAAGATTCTGCGTATTGGGAGAAAGTGCGCCATGCCCCCCTGAGCGCCACTGAGTCGGGTACGTACGCCGCGATGGACAGTCTGCAGGAAACCAAACTCTTCAAAGGGGTGGCCAAGGTCATCCTGGTGGGCGTGCAAGGGTACGTGCCGATCAATAAAACCTTTGAAATAGGGCCCCTGGCCACCTTTTACGCATTCAGCCCGGTGGAGGGCAATCGGATTCGATTCGGCGGACGTACCTCCACGGCCTGGAACTCGAAATTCCGCCTGGAGGGCTTCGCCGCGTACGGATTTCAAGACGAACGCTGGAAGTTCGGAGGCAGCGCAATTTATGCGTTGAACGGAACAAAGCACCACGAATTTCCCCTCCACCTCCTCCGATTAAACTATTTGAACGACCTCCGGATACCAGGACAGGTGTTGGCGACGGTGAATCCCAACAGTGTGTTTACGTCTTTTGTCCGCGGCGCCAACGACCGGTTTTTATATACCAAGCGCGTTGCATTCCAGTATCAACGGGAATTTAGAAACCACTTCTCGTGGATCATCGGCACAGATCGCCAGCAACTCAGCCCAGCCGGCGCGCTCGCTTTTCTGCCCTCCGACGGCAACCCGGACGGCGGTCGGCCGGTCATTACCACCAACCTGAATGTGCAACTCCGGTACGCGCCGGGAGAGAGTTTCTTTCAGTCGTCCACCACGCGCTCCATCATAGACTACAAGTTTATGACGCAACTTAAATACGTCAAAAATTTCAAAGGCGCCCTCGGCGGGCAATACGATTTCCAGGAAATCAACCTGACCTTCCGAAAATACACCCAAATACCGCCCATCGGATACAATTATTTCAACATCGAGGCCGGGATGATCCTCGGCAAAGCGCCCTATCCCCTGCTCACCATCCACCGCGCCAACCAAACCTATTTTTACCAACCCAATGCCTATAATCTGATGAATTTCATGGAATTCATCAGCGATCGCTATGTCGGCGTGAACATGGATCACAATTTTTACGGTTTTTTCATGAATAAAATACCCCTTTTACGCAAACTCAAACTCCGGGAACAAGCCTCTGTCAAAGTGCTTTACGGCGCCGTTTCCGGCGCCAACCTGCCCGAGGCCGGTTCCGGCCTGCTTTACTTCCCGCGGTATCCGGACGGCACGCCGATCACCTACACCCTTGAACGCAAGCCTTATATCGAAGCCGGCGCCGGTATCAGCAACATTTTTAAAGTACTGCGTTTAGACTATGTTCGGCGCTTCTCTTACCTCGATCATCCGGGGGCGCCGAAATGGGGTATTCGGGGGTATATGCAGTTTAATTTCTAGGAAGCTGTACTGCCCCCGCTTAGGTACCTCTTCCAAGCGAAATATTCCTACTGTGATAAGCGCGATATTTGCGCAAAAAAACCGCCCGCAAATCCCACCACTCGCCCTATCTTCGCAGATTGATTTCAATTCCATGCAATACGCTACCCTCCTCGCGGCCGGATCGCTGGCCGCTCTAACGCTGTTTTCCTGCCAGGATTCGCAAAATCCGGACAATGCCGCCACGAAAAACGAGGCGCCGCTGTTCGAACTGCTGTCTGCAGATATCACCGGAATCCGGTTTCGAAACGACCTGGAATACGACCGGGAATTCAATATCTACCGCTACCGAAATTTCTACAACGGCGGAGGCGTCGCCATCGGCGATCTCAACAACGACGGCTTGCCGGATATTTACTTTACCGGCAATATGGCGCCCAACCGCCTGTATATCAACCAGGGAAATTGGTCTTTCCGCGAAGCGGCACAATCCGCCGGCGTCACTGGAAAGGGCTCCTGGGCAACCGGCGTGGCCATGGCCGATATCAACGGCGACGGCTGGCTGGATATCTATGTCTGTAACTCCGGCAACCCGCGATCCAAGGAAAAAGTAAATGAACTGTTTAATCGCGCCAATGAGTGCTTTATCAACCGCGGTCAGGCAGGCCTCCAAGCAGATGGAACACCAACGTTCGAAGAAAAAGCACAAGAACTGGGCTTGGATGACTCCGGACTCACCACGCATGCCGCTTTTTTCGATTACGACCGCGACGGCGACCTCGATGTCTATATCCTCAATAATTCTTTCCGCCCCATCGGCTCTTTCGACCTGCGGAAAAACCTGCGCTTTA
The DNA here is from genome assembly GCA_032115775.1 of Saprospiraceae bacterium. GTDB lineage: Bacteria > Bacteroidota > Bacteroidia > Chitinophagales > Saprospiraceae > M3007. Next base: position 21,698 of record JAUMBL010000108.1, read on the forward strand.
CCCGCGACAGCCTCGGCGGCCATAAATTGTACCGCAATGACAAGGGCATGTTCTCGGACGTGAGCCAAAAGGCCGGCATTCTCGGCAGCGTGATCGCGTTCGGACTCGGCGTTACCGTAGGCGACCTCGACCTCGACGGCCTGCAGGATATCTATGTCTCTAATGATTTCTTCGAACGAGACTACCTCTACCACAATAACGGCGATGGTACCTTCACGGAACAACTGGAAAAAAGCATGCGCCATATCAGCGCAGCCAGTATGGGCGCCGATATGGCAGACGTCAATAACGACGCATTCCCAGAGATATTCGTCACGGATATGCTCCCCGAGCCAGACTACAGGATCAAAACAACCACCTCCTTCGACGGGCCCGACCGATTTAAGTTTACCTCCAGCGTCGGCTACTACAACCAGTTCACCCGAAATACCTTCCAACTCAACAACGCCGACGGTACCTTCTCCGAAATCGCCTGCCTCGGCAATATGGAAGCCACCGACTGGAGCTGGGGCGCCCTCCTGTTCGATATGGACAACGACGGCTGGAAGGATATCTTCGTCGCCAACGGCATCGCCCAGGATCTGACCAACCAGGACTATCTCATGTTTGCTTCTGACCCGGTAATTAAGCAAGAAATTATTGGCGGAGGAAAAGTAAACTTTAAAAGACTTATTGATTCCATCCCCAGCCACAAGGTATCGAACTACGCTTTTCACAATCTGGGTAATCTGCGCTTCGAAAACCGAGCCGCAGCGTGGGGACTAGACAGCCCCTCGTTCTCCAACGGCTCGGCGTACGGCGACCTCGACAACGACGGCGATCTCGACCTGGTCGTCAATAATGTCAACGAAACCGCTTTCGTCTATCGAAACAACAGCCGGGAATTGAAACCGGAAAATCATTTTTTAAAACTGACGCTCCAAGGGGAAGGCCAAAACCAACAAGCCCTCGGCGCAAAAATTTTCCTGCGCGCAAACGGCCAAACTTTTTACCAGGAACAAATGCCCATGCGCGGATTCCAAAGCTCGATGGACGCACGCCCGAACTTCGGCCTCGGCAATATCCGGATGGTGGATACTCTCATTGTGGAATGGCCAAACGGCCGGGCAACCCTGATGACCCAGGTAAAAACTGATCAAACGCTCGCCTTGGACATGCGCAGCGCCAATCTCCCGGCCTGGCCGGAAAAACCCTGGCTGCAGCCAGATAAAACCCGGCTTTTTAAAGAAATCCCCTTCCGCCCAAACTGGCGACATACGGAAAATGAGTTCTCCGACTGGGATCGGGATCGGCTGCTGTTTTTCCTGTATTCTACCGAGGGGCCGCGCATGGCGATTGGCGATGTGAACGGCGACCAGCGGGAGGACGTATTTTTCTGTAGCGCCAAAGGACAAGCCGGGGCGCTTTTTATCCAAACCGCCGAGGGGCAATTGCGCCTGCGCGAACAAAAATCTTTTCAGGCAGACGCCGATTGCGAAGATACGGACGCCGTTTTCTTCGACGCGGACGGCGATAAGGACCTCGACCTGTATGTGGCCTCCGGCGGCAACGAAACCGAACCCGGTAGCGCGGAATTAGCAGACCGATTGTATATCAACGACGGCAAGGGCGGTTTTTCCCGAAAACTCGACGCGATCCCCGGCCGTAAACCCTATGCCTCCGCCTGCGCTCGACCGGCAGACGCAGATCAGGACGGCGACCTCGACCTCTTCGTCGGCATGCGCCTCCTGCCCGGTAAAGTCGGCGTGCCCGTCGGCGGATACCTCCTGCTGAATGACGGGAAAGGGTACTTTAACATGACGCAGCAGGAGGCGTTTAAAAACCTGGGGCTGATTACCGACGCAGCCTGGACTGACCTCAACAACGACGGCCAACCCGACCTGCTCGTGGTCGGCGAGTGGATGTCGCCCGCCTTATTTATCAACCAAAATGGCCAATTCAGCAACCAGTCAGCGCAATACGGCCTGAAACCGTTTTCCGGATTGTGGAAAAAACTGGCGGTTGCCGACCTCAACGGCGATGGCAAACCGGATTTCGTGGCCGGTAACACGGGTCTGAATACGCGCCTGAAAGCAGGCCCGGAAATGCCACTGACGTTGTATTTCAACGATTTCGACCAAAATGGCACCCCGGAGCAGATTCTGTGCCGCTATAATTCAGGCAAGGTTTTCCCCTATGTGCTCCGCGGTGATATGATCGGCACAATGCCTTTTTTGAAAAAAAGATTTCTGCACTTCCGAGACTATGCCGGCAAAACCCTGCAGGACGTTTTCAGCCCGGAACAAATGGCGGAAGCGCTGGAACTCCAGGCCGGTTACCTGGCCTCCGCCGTCTTCCTCAGTACGGACAAAGGAACGTATGCATACCGGGAACTGCCCTCAGAGGCACAATTTGCACCCCTGTTCGGGCTGGTGCTGGCGGATATCAACCAGGATGGCCGGACAGATATTGTTAGCGGCGGAAATTTCCTGGGCAGTAAACCGGAGTTCGGTTACGTGGACGCCGACTATGGACTGACGCTTCTGGGCGACGGAAAGGGCGGGTTTATGCCCAGCCGCGCGCGCAATACAGGCCTGCAACTCTCCGGGGAGGTGCGCGACCTGAAAATCATGCGACTCGGAAAACGCCCGACCCTGCTGGTAGCGCGGAACAGCCAGGCGCCGCAGGTGTTCGAACTGCTGCAACTCAAATAGCCTGGATCAGATCGTACTGCGAGACGATATGCGCCCCCCCGGAGCGGTCGCGCACAATCACCGCAGGCAGTTCTTTCGTGATGTACCGATTGAGTTGGCTGATCGGTAAGTCGTCCTGAACGGTCGGAAACGGACTGTCCATGATCTCACGCACCGGCCGCTCGGAATTGGCCAGCGGATTTTCCAGGAGAATCCGGAGCACCTGCGTTTCAGTGATCGAACCGGTAATTTCCGACCCGTCCATCACCGGCAGCTGGCTTAGATCGCGGTCCTTCATTAGTTGGAAAGCGGTTCGAACCGAATCGTGTATTTGCACGGCGTAGAAATGGCGATCGCGCTTACGAGCGACCAAATCGCGCACCTTGAGCTCGTCCTCCAGGAAGCCGCGTTCCCGCATCCAGTCGTCGTTGAATATTTTTCCGACATAGCGGCTGCCGTGGTCGTGAAAGATGATCACCACCACATCGTCCTTAGTCAGCCGATCGCGCATTTGCCACAAAGCGCCGAGTGCGCTACCGGCGGAGTATCCGAGAATCAAGCCTTCCTCCCGAGCCAGGCGGCGCACCCAGAGCGCGGCGTCCTTGTCCGAAACTTTTTCGAAGTGGTTGATGATCGAAAAATCTACGTTGGCGGGCAAAATATCCTCCCCGATGCCCTCCGTGATATAAGGGTAAATTTCCTTCGGATCGAATACACCCGTTTCGTGGTACTTTTTAAATACCGAGCCGTACGTATCGGCGCCCCATACGCAAACATCCGGATTCTGTTCTTTCAAAAACCGGCCGGTACCCGATACCGTGCCGCCGGTACCGACGCCCACCACCAGGTGGGTGACCTTACCGTCTGTCTGGCGCCAGATTTCGGGACCGGTAGATTCGTAATGCGCCAGCCGGTTCGACAGGTTATCATATTGATTGCACCAAAAAGAATTGGGGATTTCCTGGCTCAAGCGGCGCGCCACGGAATAGTATGAGCGCGGGTCTTCGGGTTCTACGTTCGTCGGACAAACAATCACTTCCGCACCGGCCGCCCGGAGCAAGTCTGCTTTTTCCTTACTCTGTTTATCAGTCGTGGTAAAAATACAGCGATATCCCCGCACGGCGCCTACCAGGGCAAGGCCCATACCCGTGTTGCCGGAGGTACACTCGATGATGGTACCGCCCGGTTTCAGATCGCCCCGCGCCTCCGCATCATTGATCATTTTGAGCGCCATCCGATCTTTCGTGCTGTGGCCTGGATTAAACGTTTCCACTTTTGCCAGCACGAGGGAGGGGATATCGGCGACCACCCGGTTGAGTTGTACCAGCGGCGTGTTGCCGATCGTTTCGAGGATATTTTTTGCGTATTGCATAAAAAATTAATTTCGGTGTTGCAAATGAAGGTTCATTCGGTTTCGTATAGTTTCCTTGAGTGCGGGGATATCTTCGGCGGTGCATTGGGCGGTTTCAATCGGTTCGTCCCAGGCGATGTACACGGTACCCGGCCACAAATCTACTGATTTTACCGTGGCGCTTACCGCCTCCACGTTTTGAACGGTTTGAACGGCGATGGGCGCGCCAGTTTGGATAGCGATTCGGAAAGCGCCGTCGTAAAATGGCGCCAAAGGCGCCTCTGTCCGATTGCGCCCGCCCTCCGGATAGATGAGCACACTCCAACCGCGTGCCAACTGTTTTTTGATTTCCACCACGCTCCTTGCGCGGCTCATTGCACTGCTGCGATCTACGGTCAGGCACATCTTTTTAACTAACCAGCCAAAAATCGGGATTTTCATCAATTCCTGTTTCGCGAGAAATCGGAAAATATCGGGGAAAGCTACCGCGTTCAGAATAAAATCCAGGGAGGATCGGTGGTTGGCAACGATCACATACGAAACGCCCGGCTGCAGATGCGCCCGGCCGGATATTTTCAGTCGAATCCCTGCCAGCGTCAGAAAAATCGGTCCGATAATATGGTGCAGAAACCGGACGTTGCGCTTCAGCGCCCGCTCGCCCGGCGTGGCTGCCATATTAAAGAGCAGCACCGGCACGCCCAGCAGCACAAGCAACAGGAAGGCGGAGACGGCATACACGGCCCATATTTTCCGAAAAAGGTTAGCCATTTTCGTGGGTTTCTTTTATTTCAATCGCCTGAGCTTGCAGGCCCAATTTTTCGCCTTCGGCCAGCAAATAAGCAAACGCCGGCTCCAACTCGTTGGGAATCAGGCCATCCAAAATAGCTTCGCGAACGGCTGTTTTCAAGATGCCGACCTCCCGCGAAGGCGGCAGATTGAAGGTTTTCATAATCAGCGCACCGTCTATAGGCGGTTGCCACAGCCGCAGGCGATCGGCCTCTGATACCAGGGCCATGCGCTCCTTGAGATATTCGTAACCCTCCAGGTAGCGTGCCATTTTGCGCGGGTTTTTGGTGGTGATATCCGATTCGCAGAGTTTCAGCAGGTCGTCAATATCCCGGCCGGCATCGAACAGGAGCCGGCGCACGGCGCTGTCAGTGACCTCCTCCTTCGTCAGGCTGATCGGTCGCAGGTGGAGTCGTACCATTTTCTGTACGTATTCGAGCTCTGCACTGAGCGACAGGCGCAGATTTCGGAATATTTTGGGCAACATATTGGCGCCCAGCCACTCGTGGCCGTGGAAAGTCCAGCCGGTCTCCGGATGGTAGCGTTTCGTGGCAGGTTTGGCGATATCGTGAAAAACAGCGGCCCAGCGCAACCAGATGTTGTTGCTGCGGCGACTGAGGTTATCCAGTACTTCCAGCGTGTGGTAAAAATTATCTTTATGTCCCCGGCCGTTGCGATCCTCCACGCCTTGCAGCGCCGCTAATTCCGGGAGAATTATTTGCAACAAGCCGGTTTCAAAAAGCATTTGAAATCCCTTGGATGGCACTGGAGCCATGAGCATCTTTTCCAGTTCGGCGGTGATGCGTTCCTTGGACACAATATGGATGCGCTCCCGGTTTTTGGAGATAGACCGGTACGTAACGGGGTCAATAGAAAAATCTAACTGGGCGGCAAAGCGAATTGCGCGCAGCATGCGCAGGGGATCGTCGGAAAAGGTGCGCCCCGGTTCCAGCGGTGTTTTCAGTAGTTTTTCTCCCAGATGGCCAAGTCCGCCGAAGGGATCAATAATAGCGCCGAAATCCGCTTCATTGAGGCTGACCGCCAGGGCATTGATCGTAAAATCCCGGCGGTTTTGGTCGTCTTCCAAACTGCCGGCGGCGACCTCCGGTTTCCGGCTGTCGCTGGAATAGCTTTCTTTCCGGGCGCCGACAAACTCTACCTCGATATCCTCGTAGCGCAACATGGCAGTTCCAAAACGGCTATAGACTGCAACTTTCGGGCGCGGATACAGTTTGGCTGCCATCGTTTCGGCAAGTTGGATCCCATCACCCAAGCAGACGATATCTACGTCTTTGGTGGGACGACCCAGCAGGCGGTCGCGCACATAACCGCCGACCAGGTAGGCGGACACGCCGAGTTCCCGGGCGCTTTCAGCGACCAGGTCGAAAAGTTTGCGTTCGTGGGCTTGTATGGTAAAGAGCACAGCGTGACTTTTGTTATAAACACCCGCTTAATTTGGACATTACAGGGCAGGCTCGGTCTCGTAACCGGCGTATTCCTTTTCAATGCTGGTTAACACCTCAAACAACGCTTCCGGTTCCATGAGGGTGACTAATTGAGCGCGGAATGGCTTAATATTCGGTAAATCGCGGAAATACGCAGCATAATGCCTGCGCATTTCCAGTACCCCCAATTTCGGACCTTTCCAGTCCAGGCTGTCTGACAGGTGCTGCCACGCAGCGCGCACGCGCGCATGGATATCGGGCGGTGGAAGTAGTTCGCCGGTTTCGAAATAGTGCCGGATTTCCCGGAAAATCCACGGATAACCAATACTCGCCCTGCCGATCATGATCCCGTCGGCACCATACGTATTTCGATAGCGCAGCGCTTTTTCAGGGCTGTCCACATCGCCGTTTCCGAAAATAGGAATCCGAATACGCGGGTTTTCCTTCACGGCGGCAATCCAAGTCCAGTCCGCCTCCCCCTTGTACATCTGCTGTCGCGTACGGGCGTGTATAGTCAACGCCTGCACGCCGACATCCTGCAGGCGCTCGGCGACTTCCTGGATATTGATCGTAGCATGATCCCAGCCCAGGCGCGTTTTTACGGTCACCGGACGATTCGTGCTTTTCACAATCGCCTCCGTCAGGCGCACCATGTGCGGAATGTCGCGCAGCAAACCCGCACCGGCGAGTCGGCAGGCAACTTTTGCTACCGGGCAACCAAAGTTGATATCAATCAAATCCGGATTTTTACGCTCGATAATCTCAGCGGCTTCGATCATATTTTCGATTTGCCCGCCGAAATACTGAATGCCGATCGGGCGTTCGTAATCGAAAATTTCAAGTTTTTTTAAACTATTGACCGCCTCGTACACCAGCCCGTCGGCGCTGATGAACTCCGTATAGACCATATCGGCGCCTTGTTCTTTGCACAATTTCCGAAAGGGCGGGTCGCTGACGTCCTCCATCGGCGCGAGCAGCAAAGGATAGCCTCCAAGTTCGATATTTCCTATTTTAACCATTGCGGGCGCAAAGATACAAAAAATCCGCCCGCAATGGCTATTGGTTTTATCGCAAGAGGAACACATCGCCTTTTAACGCCGGCTGTAGGGCGCCGTCGGCTCGACGCCAACGGATGACGTACAGGTACACATCGGAAGGCTGATCTTCTCCGTTGTAACGGCCGTCCCAGCGGGCATTCGGGTCGGTGCTTTCAAAAACCAATTGGCCCCAGCGATTGTAAATCTGCATGTTTTCTACCGTGGCCGTACCCTCCAGCACCACGAGACCGAACGTACTGTTGTACTCGTCGCCATCCGGCGTAAAGGCGTTGGGCATCACGACTTTCGGTTGCACGATCCGGAAATTAATCACGGTCGTTTGCAAGCACCCGGCGGGCGAAACTGCGGTCAGGCGGTAAGATAATACGGTGTCATTGGTGGAGATCATCGTGGTATAAACCGGATCGAAACCGACCTTCGTCAGGCCGTTTTCCAACCAAATGAAGGAAAATCCATTCAGGCTTTGCGCCGGCGAAATCTCCGCGCTCAACTCGAGGGCCGCGCCTATTTCCAACTGGTTGGTGTCCGGCTCGCTCAAAATTCCGAGGGTAAAATTCGGCGTCACGGTCACCAACACAGAGTCGGTCCTGACGCAATTATCCCCGAATACGTATTGCAGCAAATAATTCGTCGTACTGTCGGGCGTCACGGCGAGGGTACTGCCGGGCGTTGTGCCGGGCGACCAGATAAACGTGCCGCCGCCCGGCGTGGCCGAGGCCTTTAACATGACCATCGAACCGGCGCAGACTGCCGTGTCGTTGGACACGGTCAACTGCGGGTTGGACGTACTGATGGTTATTTCGCCGCTGGCAGAACAGATTCCAAGGGAAGCCGTGACGCGGTACACGGTCGTTTGCAAGGGCGCAACAAGGGGCGTGGAACTGCTGGAAACAAATCCGGCGGGTACCGAACTCCAGTTATACGTAGCGCCCGGCGTATCGAGGCTGTTCAGCAGAATACTGTCTCCCGGACAAATCATGTTATCCGACGGGAAAACCAAGGCCGGCGGTTCGCCGACGACGGTGACCAGCACTTCGTCTGACAGCACGCAATTATCGCCGAATGTATATTGTACGCTATAAAGTCGCGTAGTATCGGCCAAAATATTGATCACCTGCCCGGTTTGTCCGGAACTCCAGGCATATCCGCCGGGCAATGAAGCGGTGGCAATGAGCTGCACCGGCGCGTTCTTGCACACGCTGGTATCCGAAGAAACATCGAGGGAAGCGGCAAACACCCGCACGCGCAAGGTATCCCGAATAACGCAGCCGTTGTCCATGAACAAGAAATACGTCGTATTCTGGGCTGGCGTTGTGATAGGCTGCGCGTTGGTCTGTGTGCCAAAAGCGGGGTCGGTGGATGTCCAAACGTAACTCGCCAACGGGTCGGCCACCTGATTCAAGGTAATGGACTCGCCCAAGCACAGCAGGGTGTCGGCAGGAAAAGCGTAATTTGGCGCAGGACGCACCTGCACAAACGCAGCCGCCCCGGTAGGACATCCCTCGAAGGTTCCAGACACATTATACATGGTGGTAAAAGGCGGCGTCGAGATCGGATTGTCGCAGTCGGTGCAACTCAGTCCGGTCGAAGGCGCCCAGGTAATGTCCTCTACCCCGGGGGTGTAGGTTAGCGTAAATTGCACGGATTGACCCGGACAAATCGAGGTATCCGAAGGTTGGATACTCATCTGGGCCACCGGAATGACGTTGACTGTTGCAAAGGCGGTATCCAGACAGGCGCCATTGACGGTCACCCTGCTGTACACGATAGTATCCTGTGGCTGTACGACCAGGTTGTACAGGCTGTCGGGCGTGAGTTGCCCATCCGCGGGTGACCACAGGAATTCGATTTCCGGAAATTCCGCCGGCTCATAAATCGTCGAAAGCAGCAATACCTGACTTCCGAAGCAGACGCTGGTGTCCTCCGGCATAATAGACAGCGCGGCCGGTAGGCTGTCCACCGCGATATACACCCGGGCGCTGCGCGTACAGCCGAGATTTTGAACGGTGGCGGTGTATTGGATCGTTTCGAATGGCGCGGCAGCGACGGATAGTCCATCCGGGGAGACCGTCAGGCCGGCCGCCGGCGTCCAGCTTACAAAGGCGCCGGTCGGAGACACATCGGCCGTCCATTCCAGTATCGTACCCTGACATATCCGGAGGCTGTCCGCGACATCCAGGGAAATAGCGATGGGCACAACTTGAATCGCCACGCTTTGCGTATCCACACATTCCTGATTAAATGCGATTAGCGTATAGACCGCACTACTGTCCGGCGTGGCCAGCGGATTTGCGCTCAGCGGGTTGTCCAAAGTCTGGTCTGCAGGCAGCCAAGTATATTGCATGCCCGGTTGAACGATCGTATTGCCGAGGCTGACCGAGGCGCCCTGGCAGATCGCGGTATCCGCCGTGAGCGAGAGAACCGGTTTGGGGAAAACAGTCACCAAGACGCTGTCCAGCGCACTGAACGGACAGGACTGGTTGGAGGCGGACAAATAGTACCGCGTCGTAACCGCCGGGGTAACGCTTGGATTCGGATCGGTCGCCGTAAATCCGGCCGGATCGGAACTCCAGGCATACGTGGTGCCCGATTGCGCCGCGCCGCCCAAGTCCACGGAAGCGCCGGCGCAGATATCGGCGTTCTCGGCGATAAGGTAATCCGGCGCTTCGCCGGCCACCACGTTGATCGTCAGCGTATCGCTCAAGGTGCAGGAAGCGGCCGTAATGGTTGCAATGTAGGTATATACGCCCGTGCTCAATCCGGAAACCTGGGGGCTGGGACAATCGTAGCAGCTTAGGTTATCACCCGTCCAGTTGTACTGGATATTGGAAAACGGGTTGGGGTTGAGCGTGAATGCCGCGTTGTTGCAGACGGTTACGTCTGGGCCGAGATCTACGCCATAGACCTTAACATCCACCGATCGGGCGTAATTTTGACAGGTTGTGGCGATTTGCACATTGTAGGTGGTTGAAGCCGTAGGCGCAGCGATCGGATCCGGGCAATTGACGCAGGATAGCCCGGCGGTAGGCGTCCATCCATAGACCAATCCGCCGGTGGCGTTTAGTTGAATGCTATCGCCCACACAGATCACCGTATCCGCCGTCACACTGACCAGATCGGGCGGTGCGTTGAGCACCCCGTTGGAGGTGCCGGAAAAGTCAATGGAAATGCCGCTATTTACAATGGCATTGCCGAAATCGTCCAGCATAATGACGTAAATTTCTCCTTGCACTACATCCAATCGCCGCACGAAATCATCGCCGCCCGCCCCCGGCGTAAGGGGACTTCCGCAGTCGAAATTGTCATTGACCGGCGTGCCCAGCACCGGATGCACATCAGCCAGGCCGGTCGGATCGGCGCCGCCGGCCCACGAAGAACGGATCGGTTGGTTGTTGCTGACGAATTGGCAAATGCTGTCCGGGTCGTTAATCGGCCCCCAGACGTTGAAATCAATGTCGGATGCTTCGGCCGGATCGGCCGCTTCGACGGTGAAGCCGAATTTTCCATCCGCGCCGGCGACAAAGAAGAAGAAAGAGTAATTTTGCTGCGGATTGATGAAGCAGCCCTGATTCACGCCGTCCTGCAGAAAATCCGGATCGCCGGCGCCGGGCGTCAGTGCGATGACTTCCGGCAGGGAGTTGCTGCAGCCGCCGATGTCCAGTGCTTTGTCGCAGGTAGATGCGGTTGGAAGGACAACCGGACAGGTCACCGTATCTATTTGAATATCGAAGGGGGAACAGTCTTCTTCCGAGGCAAAGACGATATAATAGGTGCCCGGATTCTCCAGGAAAGCCGCCGGTATGGTCGGATTGGCGCCAAAACCGCTACTCGCTGCCGTAATGCAATTCGTTCCGGAAATATCCGGACAGTTGTCGTACACGCCGACGCCGACCCCGGAATTCGTACCGTTTGTTTGAATACGGATACACTCGTCGCCAGGGGATGTGTAAGAAAATACATAGTCGTTACCGGCCAGAAAATCGTCATTGCAAGGCCCAAATGCGATCGAATTTCCGGAAAAACAATTCGACAGGCCGTTTTCGCTAAAAGGCAAACCGGGGATTTCCACCGGATCGTCGCAACTAGTAATCGGCGGGGTGGTACAAGGCGTCGGGCTGCAGGACCAAGTGAGTTGAAACCCGGCTTCTTCCACGAACCCATCTGAAGAAAATCCGATGGTGGCACAAGTACCGCTCACCTGAATCTCCAGGTTATTTCCGCTGCCGCTGATTTGGGTGATCTGCGGTGCGCTCGTGTTATCACCTTGGTAGAATTGCAAATAATCCCATCCTTGCTCCAGGTCGAATTCCACCACGTTAATAATAATGCATTGGTAAAAATCCTGCGGGCAGATCGTGAAAGCGAGGTTTTCTCCTCCGCTGTAATCGCCGGTTGGGCCGCCGGAATCCCAAAGCGTACCGGTGCAGCTCTGGGAACCGGGCTCCTCGCCGATATTGATATCCGGCACATACGGTTCGATACAGAGCCGGAAGGTACCGGCATTCGGCGCGGCCGTGCCGGAATAATCGTTGATTCGGAGGTAATAGGTCAGCCCCGGCGTAAGGCCGAACTGCTGCAATTCGACCTGATTGACGTTCAGCGGAGCGGCCGCGCAGTTGAGTTCAGCCAAGCCGCCCAGCGAACAATCGCCGCGATAGATGGCTACCTGCGGCATTTGTAGCGTGCCGTTTCCGTTCACATTGCCGAATACGGAGATGGCCACGTCCACGATGCTGCCATCTGCGGGTGCTTGAAACTGAAACCACACGTCGCGGTCGCCGGCATTATTAAAACAAGTGGGAATATTGTTTGCCGGATCAATCAGGCTGGTCGTTGCGCCGATGTTGGTAAATTCGGCAGGCGCGGAGCAGTAAGGAAGAATACCCAAATCAATCGAACCGACGCAATCGTCGTTTGCGGGCGTTTGGGCAAAAACCGTCGCGGCGAAGAAAAGGGCGGACAAGGTGTAAATCAGTTTCATAGATGTCTTTTTGTAACTACTTAGCCGGCTCGCTATCTGGCCCCAAAAGTCCCATTTTTTGCCATACTTCACGATTTTTTTTGACCGTAGCACTGCTGCGGCCTCCAAAAAATCGCTTCGTCTGGCAAAAAATGGATCCTTTTTTGACGCAGACTCGACCGGCTAAGTTGTTACGTTTTTAAAACGGGCGGTAATTTATTGGTATTTCCGCAAGCCCGGTATCACGAATGCGGATTTTAATAAAAGTTTGTCAAATCCTGCCATTAAACGAGGTATTCGAGCCTGTTCCTAAAGCTCCGAAAGCGCTGTTTCTAAACCCCACGCGCAAGCCCCGGCAGTTTCTTGTCTTGTTTTTTTCAAAGATTTGCCCAACACAACCGCATTCCCCCTAAATTTGCCTCAAAATTAAAAAAATTGAACATTCCTATCATCAACCGCTCGGCCAATCCCCTCCCGCGCTACGAAACCCCCGGCAGCGCAGGGATGGATTTGCGCGCGCAGTTGGAAACCCCGATTACCCTGGCGCCGCTCGAACGGGCGCTCATCCCCACGGGCTTGTTTATTGAACTGCCGCCGGGCTTTGAGGCGCAAATCCGCCCCCGGAGCGGGCTTGCGGCTAAACGCGGTCTCACGCTCCTGAATTCGCCTGGTACGATTGACAGCGACTACCGCGGCGAAATCAAATGCATCCTGGTCAACTTATCAAATGAAGCGCAAACGATCGAGCAAGGCGAGCGCATCGCCCAAATGGTCATTGCGCGATATGAACAAATAGAATGGACGGAAACGGATGCACTGTCCGAAACGAAACGCGGCGCAGGCGGATTCGGCAGCACCGGCCATCAATAAACCGAAACCCGCCGCAAGCGCACTGGAAATTGTAGTACAAACATGCACACATGAAAATTATTATACCGATGGCCGGCAAGGGAACGCGGCTCCGTCCCCACACGCTGACTGTGCCCAAGCCACTCATTCCCGTAGCCGGAAAACCGATTATCCAACGCCTGGTGGAGGATTTAGCCGGTTCCTACGACGGCCCGATCTCGGAAATCGCGTTTATTGTCGGCGATTTCGGGCCGGAAGTGGAACGCGAATTGGCCGCAATCGCCGCAAATCTCGGCGCGTCCTGCAGATTTTATCAACAGGAAAAACCGCTGGGGGTGGGACATGCCCTCTACTGCGCTGCCGAAAGCCTGAATGGGAAGTGTATGATCGCCTTCGCCGATACCTTATTTAAAGCAGATTTTAGCTTCAATGCCGAAGAAGACGGCGTGATCTGGGTACAAAAAGTGAAAGACCCCTCGGCTTTCGGCGTCGTGCAACTCGATCCGAAAGGCTATATCGCCGGATTTGTGGAAAAACCCACCAGCTTTGTGTCCGACCTCGCAATCGTGGGTATTTACTACTTCCAAGAAGCAGAAAAGCTGCGCGAGGCGCTGCGGCAGGTGATTTCGCAGGATATCCGGGAAAAAAATGAATACCAACTCACCACAGCCCTGGAAATGCTCCGCGAAAACGGACTGCGATTCGCCACCGGGGAAATCGAGGAGTGGCTGGATTGCGGCAACAAGGAGGCGATTCTGCACTCGAATGCCCGCATGCTCGAATTTCACCGCGAAAAACCGCTGATTGATGCCTCCGCACACATCGAAAACAGCGTGATCGTGCCGCCCTGCTATGTCGGCGAACACGCCACGGTGAAAAATTCCGTCATCGGACCTTATGTCAGCGTGGGAAATAATTCGTCGGTAGAAAATACCGTTATGAACAACAGTATTGTCCAAAACAAATCGCAAATAAAAAATGCAGTGCTGGAAAATTCCATGATCGGCAATGCCAGTAAATACATCAGCTCGAAAGAAGAACTCAACCTCGGCGATTACTCTCACTTAACGCAGCGCTGAGGCGCAATACCGCCCATGAATATCTATGTTTTTTTAAAAGTAACCGCCCGGCTCGCCCCAGCGCTGCTGCTCGCCGCCGCAACGCACTCGCTGCCGGCGCAAAACACCCTGCAGGGCCGCGCGCAAATCGTGCCGGAAGCAGAGGTGGAAAAGCAATCGCTTTTCGTGGACGCCGAACAGGAACGCCTGCTCGGCAAAACAGACAAAGCGGTCGAATTGTACAAAAAATTTCTGTTCGACAACCCCGCCAATGATGCGGCCTGGTACGGACTGGCGCGGACATATTATGCCCAAACGGACGAGTCCAATGCCCTCGACGCCATCTCCAAAGCCATCGCACTGGCGCCGAACAACGCGTGGTACCGTATTTTCCAAGCGGATTTATTCGAAAAATCAGGCAAAAACAAAGACGCCCTGGCGGTGTACGCCGAACTCGTCCGCCAATTTCCGCAAACGCCGGCTTTCTTCGAACGCCTGGCTTTCCTGCAACTACAAACTCAAGACCCGAAATCCGCACTCAAAACGCTGGAACAACTGGAAAAACTGCAGGGCATGCGGGAAAAAACATCCTATGAAAAACACCTGATTTATGTCGGCCTAAAAGACTATAAAAAAGCCGCCGCAGTACTCGACGCGCTCATCGCCGCCTATCCGCGCGAACTGGCATTCCGCCGCCGCCTGGCGGAGTTCTATACCTCGATCGGCGACGAGGCGGCGGCGCAAAAGATCTACGCAGCCATCCTGGCGATAGATCCGACGGATCCGCAAGCCCGACTGGCCGCCGTCGGGAAACCTAAACCGGGCAGCGAAACAGATTTTTTGCAAAAATTGCAACCGCTGTTCGCCGATCCGAGTGTTTCGCTAGACGCCAAAATCAAAGACGTGGCGCCCTACCTGGAAAAACTCCGCACGCGCAACGAACCCGCGCTCGCCAATGCGCTCCTCCAACTAGGCAACCTGGCGGAAACCGCGCACCCAAAAGACGCAAAAGCCTGGGCGCTCTCCGGCGATATCTACTTCCTGTCCGGCCGACCCACCGAAGCGCTCCCCCGCTATCGACAGTGCATCGCCCTGAATGCCACAGTCTTCGCCGTCTGGGAAAATACGATGCGCATCCTGGCGGATCTGGGCGACATGAGCGCGCTGTACGAAACCGCCGCCCGCGCCATGGACGACTTCCCCAACCAGGCGCTGGCCGCCTATTACTTCGGGCTGGCCGCTAACGCGCTCGGAAAACCCCTGGAAGCGCAAAGCCCCTTGGAACAAGCCGTCCTTATGACCGGCGCCGATCTCCGCCTCCGCCTGGATGTAGTCGGCGAACTCGCGCAAAGTCTGCTGCTCCAAAAACAATATCAAAAAGCCGCCGTGCGCCTCGAAACGGTGCTGCCCAAAGGCGGCGATCAACACCCTGGTATCCTGGAACGATACGGAGATGCCCAACTGGGACTTGGCAATCGGGAGAAAGCACTCGAATATTGGAAAAAAGCGCAGGCTATCCAAGCCTCGCCCCGCCTGACGCAAAAATTGAATAATTAAAGAATCACCGATTCGACGCTATGTCTGTAAACGAAGCCGAATATACCCTCAATGCCTGGAAACCCTCCGGCGGGCGACTGATCGCCAAAACCATGCAAGGCCTGGAAAGTATCCTGGCCGAAGAACTCCGTAACCTGGGCGCCGACAATGTGGAGGAACTCCGCCGAGCCGTCGCCTTTGACGGCGACCTGAAGATGCTCTACCGAGCCAATTATGAAACGCGCACGGCCTTGCGCATCCTCGTACCGGTGTACTCCTTCACCGCCGCCAGTGAAGAACAGTTTTATCATAAGGTGCGGGAGGTGGACTGGAGGGCGTATCTCTCCGTGGATCAAACCCTGGCCGTGGATACAATTGTGCAAAGCGCCACGTTCAGCCACTCGAAATACCTGGCGCTGGTGACGAAAGACGCTATCGTGGATCAGTTTCGCGAGCACTTCGGAAAACGCCCGAGCGTGGATATCATGGCGCCGCACCTGCGCGTGAACGTCCATGTGTACGGCAACCACTGCGACCTGTTGCTCGATTCCAGCGGCGACTCCCTGCACTTGCGCGGGTACAAACGCGAGGTCGTATCCGCCCCGCTCAACGAAGTGCTGGCCGCAGGCATGATTTTGCTCACCGGCTGGAACGGACAGACTGCCTTCGCCGATCCCATGTGCGGCAGCGGTACGCTGCCCATTGAAGCGGCCATGATCGCCATGCGCATGCCCGCGCAACGGCAACGACCCAGCTTCGGTTTTATGCGCTGGAACGGCTTTAATAGCAAAATCTGGGAGCAAGTGCGGAAAGAAGCGGAAGCACGTATCGTGCCGCCGCCTTTTCCTATTTTAGCCTCCGACCTGGATAACCGGGCCAGAAATTCCACCGCTATCAATGCCATGAGCGCTGAAGTTGATAAGTATATCCGCATCGAACGCAGGCCCTTCGCAACCCTCGAACCACCCGCCCCGCGCGGCTTTCTCATCACCAATCCACCGTATGACGAGCGGATGCAACTGGAGGACGCGATCGCCTTTTACCAGCAGATTGGCGACCGCCTCAAACACGGATGGGCCGGCTGGGAAGCCTGGATTATCAGCGCTAATAAAGACGCGCTCAAGCATCTCGGGCTGCGGCCGTCCCGCAAAATTCCACTGCTCAACGGCGCGCTCGAATGCAGCTTCCAGCGCTTTGATCTCTTCGAGGGTAAAAAAGGTCACGATGTGCCCGGGGAGGATGCTCCGGTTGCAGTTTAAAAATTTTCCCTGCGCCATGGAAACCGCCAAACCGGCAGAAATTCTGAAAAAATACTGGGGGTACGACGCCTTCCGACCGCTCCAGAATGAAATAATCGAGTCTGTACTCGCAGGAAAGGATACCCTCGCACTGCTCCCGACCGGCGGCGGCAAATCTATCTGCTTCCAAGTTCCGGCGCTCGCTCAGGACGGCCTCTGCCTGGTAATCTCTCCGCTCATCGCACTGATGAAAGATCAGGTGGACAATTTGGCCAAACGCGGCGTCCCGGCCGCGGCAGTCTATTCCGGTATGAACCGCCGCGCCCTGGATATCGTCCTGGAAAATGCCTGCAACGGCGCCTATAAATTACTGTATGTCAGTCCGGAACGACTTTTTACCGAGTTGCTTCGAGAGCGCCTTCCCCGGATGCGCCTCAACCTGGTGGCCGTGGATGAGGCCCACTGCATCAGCCAGTGGGGCTATGATTTCCGGCCGCCGTACCTGCAAATCGCCGCCATGCGCCCGCTGTTCGGCAGCGCGCCGATCCTCGCCCTCACCGCCACGGCCACGCCGGAGGTGGTGCAGGATATTCAGGAAAAACTGGCGTTCCCAACACCCAATGTATTCCAACAAAGCTTCGTCCGCACCAATCTCTCCTATTCGGTGCTGTATGAAACCCAAAAACGGGAAAAACTGACGTCTATGCTCCGCAGCGTCCCCGGAACAGCCATCGTCTATCTGCGAAGTCGGGGCGAAACCCGGGAAATCGCCGAATGGCTCACAAAAAACCAGATCCGCGCAGATTTTTACCACGCCGGGCTCACAATGGAGGAGCGCAGCGCCAAACAACAGGCTTGGATGACCGGGCAAACCCGGGTGATCGTCTGCACCAATGCCTTCGGGATGGGGATTGACAAGCCGGACGTCCGCCTTGTGGTGCATCTCGCGCCGCCAGATTCGCTGGAGGCTTATTTCCAGGAGGCCGGGCGGGCTGGCCGGGACGGCCGCAAAGCCTACGCCGCACTCTTGTACGCGCCGACCGATGCCGACAATCTCCGCAGACAAGCAGAAGCGGCCTTCCCGCCGCTGGAATTGATCCGGCGGGTGTACCGCGCCTTGGGAAGTCAAACGCAAATCGCTATCGGCGCCGGCGCCGGCGAAAGCTTCGATTTTGACCTGTTGCACTTTTGCCAGACCTATAAATTTGAACAACCCAGCGCGTACGCCGCGCTGCGCCTGCTGGAACAGGACGGCTGGATCGCCCTAAGCGAAAACGCTAATGCGCCCGCGCGCGTCCATATCAAAGCCGGCAGGGAAACTTTGTACGACTACCAATTACGCCACAAAAACGCCGATATCCTCACCAAAGCCATGCTCCGCGCCTATCCCGGCGTGCAAAACGATCTCACAGCTGTCAGCGAACAAGTCCTCGCCCAATATTGCAAAACAAACCCGGAAAGCGTAAAAAAAATACTGGAATCCGCCCGCCAGGAAGGCATACTCGAATACCTGCCTGCCGTGGACAAACCGCAACTCAGCTTTCTGCGCGAACGCGTAGCCGCGGAAAATCTGCAAATTGACCTCGATCGGTATCGTTTTCGGAAGGCGCGCGCCATGCGCAACGCAGAAACAACCATCCAGTACGCAGAAACACGCCGGTGCAGAAGCCGACAGTTGGTCGGCTATTTCGGCGAAAAAAACAGCGCCGATTGCGGCATTTGCGATGTCTGTACCGGTAGAAATAAAACCGAACTTTCCAACGCGCAGTACGATAGCCTGTCGGCGGAATTGCGCGCCGTACTGCAGAACGGCCCCCAAAGTACCGAAGAACTCCTCGCACCCTTCGCCGCAAAACGGCGCGAAACGGCTATCAATGCCCTACAATATATGCTGAATGAGGGTATCCTGCGGGAAGATGAAGACGGGCGCCTCGCCCTCAATGCATAAGAACGCGCAGTTTTTCCCAAATATCCTCCAAACTGCGCGGACTGTGCACCACGATCTGCGAAGCCCGGTAATAGGGCAGGCGCTCCACCAGTTTTTCTCGAATAAAAAACGGAAGGCGCTCCCGACCTACATGTCGAATCAGGGGTCGCTCCGCCAACTCCGGCGCCAGGCGTTGAAACAGGATTTCCTCCGGCTCTTCGAGATACACGCAATACCCGGCGCGAAGCATTTTGTCCATATTATCAAAAAAACAAGGCGTCCCGCCGCCTGTGGCAATTACAGCCGGCTCC
This sequence comes from Saprospiraceae bacterium, assembly GCA_032115775.1. Classification (GTDB taxonomy): domain Bacteria; phylum Bacteroidota; class Bacteroidia; order Chitinophagales; family Saprospiraceae; genus M3007. Next base: position 40,889 of record JAUMBL010000108.1, read on the forward strand.
AGCGCAAGCAGATCCTGTAAGTACCGGCGCTCCAGCGCACGAAAATGCGCCTCGCCCTGCTCCTGAAATAACGCAGTAATCTCTTGCTGCTCCCTCTCCGCAATGTATGCATCCAAATCGTAAAAAGGCAGGTGCAAAAATCCGGCAAGACGCCGCCCCCAGTAACTCTTGCCGCAGCCCATAAAACCCAGTAAAAATATGCGATGCGTTGCCATCCGGAAGTCCAATTAATCCGACCGTAGTTCGCGGCCGAAAACCAAAACGATCCCGCGAAAATCCGCAATTTATTTAAATTTGCACCCTAAATTTTTCCCTGCTATGAAACACCCAGCTTTCTTTGCGCTGCTGACACTGGCCGCCTCGTTGTATGTCGCCTGCCAAAACGACGGCGAGCGGGTACAGGAAATCCGCTCCTCCGGCCCAAATTCCGATCTGATCCGCAACCCGACATCCGCCAACCAACCCACCGATACCAATCTGATGGCTCGGATCGTATTTGAAGAACCGGAATTCGATTTCGGCGAGGTGCGCGAAGGTACCGTCGTCGAACGCAAATTTCGATTCAAAAACACCGGAAAAGTCCCCCTGGTGATCGCCAACTGCCGTTCCACCTGCGGCTGCACGGTGCCTGAATGGCCGAAAGAAGAAATCGAACCCGGAGAAACCGGCGAGATTACCGCAACCTTCAATACGCAAGACCGATCAGGCGGGCAGCGCAAACGCATCTACATCACCGCCAATACCTTTCCAAACGAAACCAAGGTGGAACTTTTCGGTATCGTAAATCCGAAAAAGTAACAGCACGACAGCGCATGCCATCCCTTTCGCGCAGACTATTCCCGCCGCGATTTCGAAAAAAAAAGTGCGGGCAGGTATTGACGGAACAATTAAAAAAGCAATATCTTTGCGCCCTAAAATGGAGGGTGTAGCTCAGTCGGTTAGAGCGCAAGTTTGTGGCACTTGAGGTCGGGGGTTCGAAACCCCTCATTCTCCCTGGAAAGTCGGGCGTTTCGCCCGACTTTTTTTATTGGATCTGACAAGCCACTCCGATCACACCTATAATGTGATCTCCACTTTCTGCGAATTCCGCGCATTCCGCGGGATCCTATCCCCCCGCCGTTACCCGCCCGATTTTCTTGAGGAGCTTATACATTTTCAGGTTGAGCGTGGGCGTAGCGGTAAAAAAGTGACCATTCACAAGCAGCCAGTCTTTTACTTTTTGCACCGATTGGAGTTCCAAGTACCGGATTTTTCGGGCGCGGCCCAGCGGCGCGCGCCAGTAAATCGCCTGGTTTGTCATAGAAAAGCCTTCTTTACACGTACCCTTCAGCGACCAGTCTCCGATAAAGAACACCCGTTCGTCCCGTCCGGCAAACAAAAAGTTTTTACAGGCATTCTCCAGCGTGTTGGCGGGCATTTTGTAAAAATCAAAATAAAAAACCTCCGTTTCCCGATCCAACGCGAGATAGTCCAGAATCATCGCGCCCAAATCCAGCCGTTCCGCCGCGATGCGTTCATATTTGAGTATTTCCGAGGGCAGTACCATGCCGGTCAGATCCGGACAATATTGGATGATAAAAAAATCCAGCAGCCCGTCGAAATTCTCCGCAATCCGGTTGTCAATGCCCGGCAAACCTTCCTCACCAAAGCGCTCCCACTGACGCCAAATTTCCTCCGAAATTTGCCGAGCGCGTACCTCATACACCTCCCGGAAGCGGGAATCGTAAAACCGATCTACAATTTCGGGGTATCGCGCCAGATCGTGCTCCTCGCCTACCCTTTCGCGCAGGCTTTTGAAAAACAAAGCCTTGATTTGATTTGTTAAAGTGTCCGGATCAAACAAAAGCGGATAAACAGGCGTATAAACTGCCCGGCGCGCCTCTTTTTGCTGCTTAAAATGATGCCCGCAATGGTGACAAAATACCGATGAAATCGGATTTTCGCCCGAACAGGACGGGCAGTTTTTCGTTTTCTTCGCGATGTTTTCTCCGCAACGATGGCAAAATTTCGCCCCCGGAATAATTTCCGATACACAAGTGGAACAGCGACTCATAGCACCCAATTTACCCCGCAAAAATAAAACATTTTGTTTTTAAAAACAAATAGGAATGGCTTATTCAAAAAAAAATTTGCCGACAAAAATCTGCATAACCTGCGGACGGCCCTTTTCCTGGCGAAAAAAATGGGAAAAGGTGTGGGACGAGGTGAAGTATTGTAGTCAACGATGTAAAAAATAACGCATAATTGGATTACAGATTCATCTTCGGCGCCGCCGGATTTTCCACATGCGTTTTTCGTAGTTTTTGCATAATCAAGGCCATGTAATCATGTTCCTTTCCAAAATTTTTTCCATGTCTTTCGAAAATCTATCCATTGAATTTACCGACGGCATTGCCGTGGTCACCATCCGCCGCGAAAAAGCGCTGAATGCGCTCAACACCCAAACAATGCTGGAACTTGGCCGGTTTTTCGGCGAAGAAGCCCTAAATTTACCGGGTCTCCGGGGGGTCGTGCTGACCGGCGCCGGCGAGAAGGCTTTTGTGGCCGGCGCAGATATTACGGAGTTCACGAAGCTCGACGCCGAAGGGGGCGCTGCTATGGCGCGCCGCGGACAGGAGATATTCTTCCTGATCGAGCGTTTTCCCCGCCCTGTTGTGGCGGCGGTGAACGGCTTTGCCCTAGGCGGCGGCTGCGAACTGGCCATGGCCTGCCACCTCCGCGTGGCCGGCGAAAAAGCGCGTTTCGGCCAACCAGAAGTAAACCTCGGCTTGATTCCGGGCTATGGCGGCACGCAACGACTGGTGCAAACCATCGGCAAAACCAAAGCCATGGAATTGCTGATGACCGCCGATATGATCGGCGCCGAGGAAGCGCTCCGACTCGGTCTGGTGAATTGCGTGACGCCCGCCGGCTCTGAAGTCGAAAAGGCCAAGGAACTGCTGCAAAAAATCGCCGCAAAAGCGCCAGTGGCGGTCTCTAAAATTATCGAAACTGTCAACGCCTATTTTGAAACAGGCACGGACGGTTTTGAAGCCGAAATCCAAGCCTTCGGCGCCTGCTGCCAAACAGCGGATTTTAAAGAAGGCGCATCGGCTTTCCTGGAAAAAAGAGCGGCGAAATTTGAAGGGAAATAAACACTACAAGTTTTATGTTGGCGCCTGCGCCAACATAAATCCAGCGTATCTACTTAACCTGCTGAACCCCCAAAAAAAGGATCTTTTTGGGAGTTCAGCCGGCTAAGTAGCTATTATCCAGAAAATCGAGCAGCACCCGGTAATCGTCCCACCGGGAGTCCTCGTTTTTCATTTCCAACAAATCCAACAAGGCCTCGCCGTAGTGCGCGTCCAACTCGGACGCTGTGCGCGCGCTGCGCAGTTCCAAGTGCCCGGTGCGGAATTGCTCCATGCGCCATGCGAAGGTTTTTTCCATTTGCACAAGTATGTGCGCACATACGGCATTGCGATCTGCCGTACTGTCGGCTGCCTGCGCTTCTTCGAAGGCTGCATTATCCCGCGCGATCATCCGGCCATTCTCCAGAATAAAATAAGCGGTGTGCGGCCAGGGGCCGTTGGGCGCCAGCAAATGCGCATACAGCACCAGCTGCAGGTCTTCCCGGTTTCGGAACTGATTCAGGCGCCAGGTCGCACCGCTCCATTTCAAATCTACAATCGCCCGCTCTTCGCCCCGGCGCAGCACTAAATCGGCCCTTCCTTTGACGGGTACGCCGGCAAACTCGCCCTGCAGCGGATATTCCGTGCCCTCCACCTGCCAGTTATTGTCGCGCAGCAGCGTAATCAGGCTCCAGGCTGCATGCCGGATTCGGTTCAGGAAGACATTGCGTTCCGGCTCGCGGCCATACAAAAGCAGGGTCGCGCCTTCCTGTTCCAGCAGTTTCGGCGCTTTTTCTTGCACCCACTGGTGGACGTCCGCGCGATCCCACGTGTGAAAGGGCTGTTCCAGCAGGGTTTCGAAAAAACGATGCGCCAAACTGCCCAGCAGGGTGCGATCCGGCGTCACGGAATACAGACTGACCGGGTACAGGGCGACTTTATTGCGCAGGAACCAGCGGTGCGGGTAGTAGAACAAGGATTCGAGGCCGGTCGGCGTTTCGTAGGCGCTTGCGGGAATTTTTTCCGGTTCGGATACCTGCAGAAAGGGTCTCGCGTTGCCGCGCGTGCGGGTCAACGCCGGCGTTTGCGGCGGAAGCGCAAACCATCGAGCCAACGCTTCGCGACCCGCCTCCGTACCGGCGTCCACCACCAGCGATTCCCAGCCGCTGAGGGCGGCTTCCAGATCGCCTTGCAGCAGACTCGGCAATGCATCACTGCCGGCCACCTGTTCCGGCATCACCAACATCAGTTGCTTTTTACTCTGCCAGACGGGCATTTGCCGCCTGTAGCGCCGCCGTTGCGCCTGTTCGGCGGGATGCTCCGGCGGGATACCCAGCCTCGTCAACCACGCGCGTTCGGCCGGATGCCATGGATCCGGCGGCAGCACCGGCTCATCAAAAATGCAATTCCACCACAAAATGGAATCTGCAGGGCCTGCCATCGCACCGGGTTGATGAATAAAATCCAGTCGGCCCTCCGCACCCACGGTAATCTGCACCGGCGAGGGTTCGTAGATCGTGCGCACAATTCGCTCTAATTCGAGATACCCGATCTGCGATTCGGGCAAGGCACGAAGCAAATCCCGAATGCGGCGCGCCTGCTCCGAAAGCACCGGCAGGGAGGGGTTTCGCGCAGATTGCCGGCTGTACAGTTCTCTCGACCATTCGTACAAATAATCGTATATTTCCACGGCCGCTGCCTTGGGCGCCAAGCCGTCGGCCCGATACCGTTTCCGGTCAAACCAAAATTCATACTGCCTGCGCGCCTCCTTCCCTGTGTTTTCCTGCTCCAGGTACGCGTACACGGCCGCGAACCAGCGGTCGCTGAACAAGCCCGGGCGATCGGCCATTACCCGGGCGATCGCCAGTGCAAGGCCGTCGTCGAGGGGCTTGACGGCCAGGGTAACAAACTCCATAATCTTGAACACATCCAGCGGTTCCCAAAGGAAAACCGGCGCAAGTTTGAGTACCTGCAGGGAAGGCCGCGCCAAAGAAGCGGAGAGTACGCCCTCGGGCGGCATATTTTGCAGGAGCAGCGCTTGTTCGAGGGTACGGTTCAATTCGGGCATCAGCAATAAAGGCCGCCACGAGGGGTTTTGCGCGAGCATACCAGCCAGAAGCGGCGCCGCATCGCTGTCGCGCCGAGTCTTTAACACGATTAACGAACCGTCGCAGCGGGCAGGGTGTTTCTCCGAAACCCCACCAAGCAGTTTTTGCTGCAAGCGCCCCAGATCGGTGTCCGGATCGGCGGAGACGACCGGTTCTTTACAATGAATCGGCACGCCGAGACGACGCCAGACAGCCACCAAACGCCGGAGCGATTTGGGCATAGAAGCCTCCGGTTCGTACAAGGTTATTTCTCTGACAAAAACCGGTTCCAGCTCCAAGCGCCTGCAGACGTCCTCCAAGCGATCGGCAAAACCAGCGGATAAAAGCGCGTTTTCAGGCGCTGCCGCCTTCCCCCTAAATAAGATTTCCACGCCGGCCAACTCCCGAAGCCGCGTCGGCGCATCCTCGACATAAGCGAAATCCCAGCCGGTCGTGCGCAACTGATCGCGCAGCGTGAGCAATCCCTGCGCCGTAGCAAAGCGATCGGCCTCCAAAGAGGCGGCATAAAATGGCGGGGCGGTGGCTTGAGCGGCAAATTGCTGCAGCGCCTGTCGGTACAGCTCGATCCGAAGATAGTCCGTCTGCTCCTCCCGGCCGTCTAAACCCAGTTGTTTTTCAAGCCACTGCAGCAGGCGAACCGGGCCGGCAAATAAATGACCGGCAAGCGGAGCGGAGGTGGAAAGGTAGGGAGGAGCGTCGAAGTCGGAACTGAGGTGCAGCATGGATAATTGCGGGTTAGAGATTGGGGAATTGATGTATTTTTGCGCGGATAAAAGTAAAGAAGATTTGATATGGAACAAAAAGATATCGTAAAAACGAGCGAAATTAGGATCCGGGTAGGCTTGGACAAGGATCAGATACCGGCAACCATCGAATGGTCGGCATCAGACATGCACCCGGAGGGCGTGTACGAAGCTTGTAAGGCCATGGCGATCGCCCTGTTTGACCAAGAGCACCGCGACACCCTGCGCATTGACCTATGGACTAAAGAAATGCAGGTGATGGAGATGGATCGTTTCATTTATCAAATGTTGCGCTCCCTGAGCCAGACCTACCTTCGAGCTACGCAAAACAAAGAGATGGCGGAAGAAATGGCGAAATTCGCGCATTATTTTGGAGAAAAAACGGAAATTCTTCCTAAAGAGTAAGTGTGATTTTTTTGCCGCCCGCTATTTGGCGGTAAGCCCCTGGAATAACCAGTTGGCGAGCGCCTGGCGGTTAGAGGTGACCACCAGGCGGTTCTGGTCCCATTCGTTGCGGATATTTGCCAGTTCCACATAGACGGCGCGGGGGACTTCGGTTTCGCGGAGCGTGTACAGATCACGGCCGGAAACCGTGCCGCTGTATCGTCCGCCGGCGCGGATTTTGGCGTATTTCTGGAAAAAAGTTTTGTGTATTTTTTTTGCCAGGGTCTCGCTTTCCGTGCCGTTCAGACGGTGGTAAAAGAAGGCGTCAATCCGTTGGTGACGCGTGCGGGAATCCACGTGAATTTCAATAAGCGTTTGCTCTGTGAGGCCGGCTTTGAGGTGTTGGCGATAGAGTTTGTTGACTAAGTCTGTACGCTGACTGAGTCGCGCTTTTTGATCGTCCGGAATTACCCGGTCGCCCCAGACGAATTCGTCCTTATCGCACACGAGGTAGCCTTCGTCGCGGATGCCGTCATCGGGATCGCGGACAATCATATACGCACTGGCGCCGTGGCTGACCAGGAGCCGCACAAGGCGGAGCGACACATCGTAGGCATATTCGTCTTCGCACAGATTGTGACCGTCGCGCGTGCCCTGGGCGCCGACGTCCGGCCCACCGTGGCCGCTGATCACGTAATACGCCTTGCCGGCGAGTTTGTCGCTTATGCGCGGCGTTTTTTCGTATTTTCGGCCGAAAATTGGAAACACCCTGCCGTTTCCCGCCGGTGATAATTCCGCTTCGCCGCGCAGTTGGGCCTCCGCTTCGGCGGCGCCGATTTCCCCTTCCGTGACTTGCTCGTCGCAGTGTAATTCATGCCACGGCACCCATAGTTGCTTGCTGTGCGTAAAATTATCTTTGCGCCATTTTTTACTTAACGCGTCCAGGTTATAATCGCGGATTCTAACTGCCTGCTGCCAGTCGTTTATATTAAGCGTGGAGCGGATGCTTTTTCCGTCGTAGGTCACCACCAGCACCGGTATTTTGTACCAGACGCCCTGTTTGAGTCGGTGGCCCTGTTTTAAATTATTAATCTTAAAAAATTGGGTTGCATTGCAGGCATAATCCTGCAGTCCGTACCGCTTAAGCAGTGTTGGAATATCGTCGTTGGGCATGGGTTGGACTTCCAGAAACAATTCCTCCGGCGGCAATGCCACAGCCGGCGCAGGCACTGGCGCGGCGAACGCCAGGCAGCAGGCTAAAATTGGCAGGAACCACCGCTGGATAAGTACCGATTGGGTGCGCTTCATTGTGCGAATTACGGTTTGTAGCCGCAAATTTGGGCAAAATCTTTTTTTAAAATAGTAAAAGGCTTTTTTTTGATAAAATCGCCGCAAATTTCGGCCTGAATCCCGGTCTGAATTTTAAATTCCGGCGACCACGGCGTTATTTCCAACGGCATTGACGGCATTTAACAAGGCTGTTTTCAAAATTTATATGTATGTGCTCAACTCGTGTTCTTTTCGTTTTTCCCCTGCTGCTGCAAGCCTGGTTGCTGGGAGCGCAAGGCCCTCTCAAATCCGCCCTGCACCCTTGCGGCACGCCGCCTTACACCGATCCGTGGTTGCTGGAATACCTGCGGCATCCGCAGAATTATGCACAATCGCGCTCCGACGACACCCTGTACGTGGGGCTGCAGATTCACCTGTTGGCCCGCGATAATGGCCAGGGGCGTTTTTCGGCTGCCGCGCTCTTAGAGGCATTTTGCCAACTGAATGAAGATTTTAGGCCGGCACGGGTGCAGTTTTATTTTAAAAACGACTGGAACTACATCAACAATACGGCGTGGTACGACCACAACGAACTGACGACGGGGATTCAGATGATGTTTGAAAACAATGTCCCGGACGCGCTCAATATCTACTTTGTTGCCGACCCCGCCGGCAACTGCGGGTATAACATCCCCTACGCCGGCGTCGCCATGGCGCACGGTTGCGCCGGACCGAACGACCATGTGTGGGCGCATGAGATCGGCCACGCCCTCACGCTACAGCACACCTTCATCGGCTGGGAGGGGAAAATCTATAATTTTAACACGCCGACGCCGGATACACTGACCTACGATTACACGTATTTCCACGCAACACCGGACACCATCGTGCCGGCGCCGCTGGACACCGCCCTCGTAGAGTATATGGATGGCTCGAACTGTCCAATCGCCGCCGATAAATTTTGCGATACGCCGCCGGATTACCTGGCGTACCGCTGGGATTGCGATGCAAACGGCCGGAGTCTGGTGAAACAAAAAGACCCGGACGGCGTCGAATTTTACTCCGACGGCACCCTGTTCATGTCCTATGCAAACGATGTATGCAGTAACCGATTTAGCGACGAACAAACGCTGGCACTCCGCGCCAACCTGCTGGATGTCAGGCAGCCCTGGCTGGCGCCTGCTTCGCCGGCCGATCCGGCGCTCGCAGGCACGCCCGTCCTGCACGCACCGATCAACGGCGCCGCGGCGCCGGCGCTGGGCGCGCTGCTGCAGTGGGGAAAACTCCCCGACGCTACGCACTATGTAGTACAGGCATCGCGTTTTTCCAATTTTACCGTCCGCGAACTGGAAGGCGTCACCAGCGATACCTTTTTTACCTGTGGCCAACTTGCGGTGAATAAATTCTACTATTGGCGCGTTCGGCCTTTCAATCCGATCGCCGGTTGCACGGAATTCAGCGCCAGCGGACAATTTTTTACCGGATTGTCTTCCGCGCCGAGTGCCGAGACGGCGAGCGACTGGCGCTGCTACCCCGCACTGCTGTCGCCCGGCCAGGCACTCACCCTGGAATTGCCCGCGCACTGGGTGGATCAAAAAATTCAATGCCGTGTTTATGATTTTTACGGCCGGCTGGTTTGGCTGGATGAAATAAACGCAACGTCCGATCAAATCCGCCTCGAAGATTTTGCCGCCTCTCTTCCCGGCGGCGCCTACCGCATCGTAGCGCAAACCGCCGCAGACATCCGGAGCCAGTCGCTGATGGTGGCAAGATTTTGACCATGCGTGACACTTTCTTTATTTGATACGAAAAATTCTCCGCGCGAACCTGCATCTTTGCGCTTAGTTTAAACCTTACGTACTACTCTGGCCATGCGCTCTACGCTTTTTGCTTTATTCCTGGTTGCCCTGACCGCCAACGCTTTTGCCCAAAAACAGCCAAATCCCTGCGGTACTACCGGATTTTCTCCCTGGTTAGACTGGTATCACCAGCATAAACATCAGATCATCGAACGCGGCGGCGCAGATACCACCTGGCTTTTTGTGCCGACGACCATTCATATCGTCGGCAATAACTCTCCGGGCAGTTATTATCCGCAAGAGCAGGTTTTCCGTATTCTGTGCCAGATGAACGAGCAGTTCGCAGATGCCCGCATACGCTACTACCTGCACCCGCAGGAGCCGTTTATTTATCACAATAACCAAAGCTGGTACGAGCACGACTGGGGCGGCGGTGCAGAAATGATCAACACAACCAAACTGCCCGATCGCGTCAACGCCTATATAGTAAACGACCCTGCCGGAAACTGCGGCTATTCCTGGTTCGACGCCATCGTCATGGGCAAAGGATGCTCCGGCTTCGGCAATTCCACCTGGGCGCACGAAGCTGGCCACCACTTGTCGCTACCCCACCCTTTCTTCGGTTGGGAAGGATTTAGTTGGAATTTCAGCACGCCCGCACCGGACGATATTGATGGGTATCCGGTTGAACGCATGGATACCTCCAATTGCTACTTTTCCGGCGACCGCTTCTGCGACACCCGCCCCGATTACCTGAACTACCGCTGGGGCTGCAACGACCAGCAGCAGAGCAACGTCCAACAACTCGACCCGGCAGGGGTGCCTTTCCGCTCCGATGCCAGCCTCATTATGGGCTATTCGCTCGACGCCTGTACCTCCCGATTCACACCGGAGCAGATCGAAGCGATGCGCGCCAACCTGCGTACCGAACACGTATCGTATTTGCAAGAAGATGAAGCAGGTTCGGATTTGATTAACGATGGACAGGTAAACCTGATCAGTCCGGTGGACTCCCAACTAATGCAGTTTAACAGCGTGCAGCTCCATTGGGATCCCGTGCCCGGCGCCAGGTACTATTCCGTACAGGTCGCCCTTTCCCCCGCTTTCTCTTTCTTCTTGTACAACAAAGTAGTTGCCGGCCCCTCCGTGACCCTTACCTCCGGTATTCCGAACAACCGCACGATGTTCTGGCGTGTACGCGCTTTCAATGATTGGGATCTTTGCGACCCCGACAATGCGGTAACCGGCGTATTCAAAACTAAAAACCTGACGGCAACCAACGATCTGGAGCGCGTGGCGCAAGCCGAACTGATTCCGAACCCGGTGGCAGTCGGGCTGCCGGCGAACCTGCTGATCACCACCGATGAGCGCATGAATGCCCGCCTGCGGGTATCCAACAGCGCCGGCATGGAGGTGTTTGTCGAGGCCGTTCAACTGAGCACCGGCGATAACCGGCTTGAAATACCGACCGATCGGCTGAGTGCCGGTTTTTACCTGGTCACGCTGCAAAATGAAAAAGGCGCGATCGTAAAACGCCTGATCGTGACGGAATAACCATGGGAGTCGTCCGGCGCCAAAGCATCAAACATTCCATCGTCAGTCTGACGGGTTTGCTTATCGGCGCCTTCAGCACCATGTTTCTGTACCCGCACGTATTAGACGAGTACGGATTGGTGCAAACACTGCTGACCATTGGAATTGTAGGTTTGCCCTTGCTGTCGCTCGGCGCCAACACGGTTGTTTTACGCTATTTCCCGCGATTTGAAGACCCGGCGACGGGGCACCACGGTTTTTTGCCGCTGTTGTTGTTGATGTGCTTCAGCGGCTGGACGATTGCCGTCGCATTGGCTTTTTTGGGCAAATTTTGGTTGGAAAGTTGGCCGGCGACACAATCACCTACGCTGCGCGCGCACCTTTGGATGGCGGCGCCGCTTGCGCTGTTTTATATCGTAAACACGATCCTGAACCAATACAGTTCGAATTTTCAGCGAATCGTGGTGCCGACCATATTGCAGGATTTTTCCCAAAAATTACTGCTGCCAATCCTGCTGTTCTCCGTGTGGAAGCAATGGATTGCCCTTGAAACAATGCTTTGGTTGCTTTTGCTCCACGGCGCGCTGGTGATGCTCAGTTTGGCCGCATATATTGCCTGGCTCGGACAATGGCGCTTGCAATTGGATTGGGGATTTCTGAATCGCGACCTTCGCCGCGAAATGGGTCGGTTTATTTTGTTCGGCGGGCTAGGCGGTTTCGCCTTGTTAATGGCTTCGCGGGTGGACGTGCTGATGGTCAGTTCCCTCAGTTCGCTGAAAAATTCGGGTATTTACGCCATCGCCCTGTATATCGCGGCAGTGATAGAAATACCCTCAAAAAGCCTCTACATGGCCGCCATTCCTTTGATGGCAAAAAATCTGAGCGACGACAATCAAGAGGCGCTTAGTCAGCTCTATCACAAGGTGACCGTGAACCTGACCCTGGCCGGTTTACTGCTTTTCGGGGCGACGTGGATTTCTGTGGACAGTTTTTTTGAGATTTTGCCAAACGGCGGCGCCGTTTCTGCCGGCAAATACGTACTGCTTTTTATCGGACTAGCGCGTATCCTGGAGACTGTCACCGGCTTGAACAACTACCTGATTTATATTTCAAAATACTATATTTATGCCCTTGTCTCGCTGACAATCCTGGCCTGTGCCAACCTGGCCTTCAATTTTTGGCTGATTCCCCTGCTGGGACTTACCGGCGCCGCCGTGGCCACCCTGCTGTCGGTCAGTTGCTATAATCTCATCAGCCTTGCCCTGGTTTGGAACAAATTCCGGCTGCAACCCTTTACCGCCAAGATCGCCGCGGCCTTGCTCAGCGCCGGCGGCGCCTACCTGCTCATTGGTCAAATTCCGCGCCTCGCCGTGCCTTTGGCGGATATCCTGGTGCACTCCGGCCTGTATGTATTGGTTTTTGGCGCATTAGTCTTGCGATTCCGTATTTCGGACGATTTGCATGAAATGGCGGTAAATTGGATCAAAAAATGGAAAAATGTGCGCGATAATCGACCTGTCTAAGCACATGCCGGCTATTCCTGATAAAAAACCACGAGCAAGGTGCTCTGCTCCGCGCCGAGCACGCGATCCACGGTAATGGTAATTCCTTCGCTGATCGAATGCGGCGCGCCGAGTTTCATCTCGGACCGGGCGGCCTCCAGCGCATCCGCCCAAGTGCGCAGCGCCGCTTGCTTCGGGGACAAGGTGCTGAGAAAAAACAGCTGCCGGCTAGCTTCCTTCATCCAGAGCGAGTCGGGGCGCTGGGCGTATTGCGCGCCGGGTGCAGGCACGGTAAATCGGTACTCCTGGCGCGTTTGATCGCAGACATCCTGAAAAATATCCAGCAAAACCCCCGTGGAAAGCGCCAAGCTTTCCAGCGACTGTCGGCCTTTTTGCTCGTATTGATACTGATCTACATTCGGCAGGCCTGCTTCAAAAATCGGCGCAGGCCGGTACTTACAGCGCGCCGATGTTTCGCAGCGATAGCAGCTGATCAGGGCGATGAACAGGAAGAAAAGCGCGGTCGTTTTTTCCATAGCGATCGATTTATAATACGGTGATTCGTTTTATTTTCGGGGTTGTCATTTTCCTATTATTCTGATTTTAGGAGAATTATGACAAAAAGCATGCACAAAACCTGGGTTAAGCCGCCCAAAAATACATAGATTTGCGGCGTTCATTAGGTTCAAAAAGAAGAAACAAATACACATTCGCAAAGTCGGTTTTATGTCCACCCTGCTCATTCGAAATATCAAGGGCCTAGTTCAGGCCGAACGGCAACCGCGCGCGGAAGCACGGGGGACGGAGATGGCCGATCTACCGGTTCTGGAAAATGCGTTTTTGTTGGCCGAAAACGGCCTGATCCAGGATTTCGGCCCGATGTCCACCTGTCCGGAACGAGCCGATGAAATCCTGGACGCGACCGGTCGTTACGTATTGCCCGGCTGGTGCGATTCCCATACGCACCTGATTTTTGCTGCAAGCCGGGAGGGCGAGTTTGTGCAGCGAATCCGCGGCGCATCGTACGAGGAAATCGCACAACAGGGCGGCGGCATCCTCAACTCGGCCCAGCGCTTGCAGGATTGTCCGGAGGACGATTTGCTGGAAAGCGCCTGGGGACGGCTGCAGGAAGTCATCGCGCTCGGAACGGCCGCGATAGAGATTAAGAGCGGGTACGGATTGAGTACGGAGAGCGAACTGAAAATGCTGCGCGTAGCCCGACGGCTCCGCGAAATTAGCCCAATCCCCATCAAAACGACTTTTCTGGGCGCCCACGCCCTGCCGGCCGCTTACAAAACCAACCGAACGGCATACGTGGATTTACTGATCCAAGAAATGCTCCCGCGGATAGCGGAAGAAGGCTTAGCGGACTACTGCGATGTGTTCTGCGAGCGCGGATTTTTTACTGTAGAAGAAACCGACCGGATATTAAAAGCAGCCTGGACCTTCGGGCTGAAACCCAAAATCCACGCTAACCAACTCGATTATTCCGGCGGCGTGCAAGTCGGCCTAGCAAACAACGCCGTTTCAGTAGATCACCTCGAGCACTGCGGCGACGCTGAAATCGAGGCGCTTCTTCGCGGTCAGACCATGCCTACGCTGCTGCCCTCGTGTTCGTTTTTTATCGGCATCCCCTACGCGCCGGCCAGGCGACTGATAGACGCCGGCCTTCCGGTTGCCCTTGCCTCGGATTACAACCCCGGTTCCACCCCCTCCGGAAATATGCAGTTCGTCGTGTCGCTCGCCTGTATTCAGATGAAAATGCTCCCCGAAGAAGCCATCCAAGCCGCAACCCGCAACGGCGCACGCGCCCTGGAGCTCGAGCGCGCGTTGGGTACCATTACGCCGGGAAAACTTGCCCATTTTATGATCACCAAACCCATTCCTTCCCTCGCCTTTCTGCCCTATTCCTTTGGAAGCCAACTTATTGAATCGGTGGTGTTGCGTGGAAAGCCGTTTGCCCCAAGCAGACAATAAAAACGGCTTAGGCCGCGTTTAGCCAGCACCTAATTACTGGTGTCGAGCTGAGCTCCAGCCGGCTGCTTAGAATCCCAAAACGGAACCATATTTATAAACATTTAATGCCTATAAATAACAGGTTGCAGCCTAAATCACTAATTTTGCGCCGCTTTTAATAATCATCCCTTTCTGGGAACATATCCGCTTACCATTGTTAAATTTTCGAAACATGTACAGACTTCTAATCCTTTTTCTCGCCTGTCTGTTTTTCTTGACCGGACAGATCGAAGCCCAAGTTCCGCAAAATATATCCCTCCCGCAACCGGTTAAACCGGCTTTCGCGCCCTCCAATCCGGATTTTCCGTGCAACAACGCCGGTACTTTTACTTTGGGCGCTTTCACTGGACAAAGCAACGACACCGATCTGGATACCATTTATTTGTGCTTCAATGACCAAATTGCTATTGACCATAACGGCGATGCAGTGCTTACCGGCGATCCCAATCCGGCCACGCCGCCGGGAATCGGATGGGCGTTTTTTGAGTGCCCGCCCAGTATCCCCGGCGATAACCTCCAAACGATCCTTTCCGATCCTTGTATTCTCCCCGGCGCGGTGAACGGTATTTGGGTCGCTACCGGTAATCCGGAGGGCGATATCACCTTCACCAATAATGGCAATCTGCAAACCGCTTTCAACGCCGGACAACCGCTCATGCTGCATTTTGCGCCGATTACGCTGGATGTTTTCGCCAACCAGGGATTCGAATCCGCACAAGTAGGCTTCCCGCCCGGACCTTGCGTAAACCTGAATACCAACGAAAGATTTGCCGTCGTATATCTCAACGCAATTACGGAAAGCGGCGTTTCTACCAACTTCGGCAACGACTGCATCGGCAAATTCCGCGTTCGCGGCGGTTTCCCTGAATTCAATACGGCCTCCCGCTACACCATCAGCATCACCCTGGCCGCTAACCCCAACGTGAAAGCAGTCGTCCACACGGCCCAATCACAACTTTTTCACTCGGCAGACGTCATCTTTTCCGTGCCGCAAGCAGGGGTATATAATGTAACCATTGAGGATGGTAAAAGCTGCGGTCGCACGTTTCAGATCACGATGGGTTCCTGCAATGCCTCAGACAATGTGACCTTCAGTTTCCCGGACGTCAACGTGCCGGAAAACACCCAGGTCTGCGTCCCGATTACGCTCCGCAATTTTCAGAACATCATCGGCGCTTCGTTTTCTATCACCTGGGATCCCACCTTGCTGGACTACATCACGGTGCAAAGCCCGAACAGCGCAATCCTGCCTTTCAGTCCAGGCGCCAACCTGAACGAGAACCAATCCAACAACGGACAACTCGGTTTTCTTTTCTTTGATACGAACAATCTGGGCGTGTCCATCGCCGACGGCGATACGCTCTTCGAAATTTGCTTCAATACCCTGGGTCAACTTGGCGACTGCTCGCCACTGGATCTGCTAAACAACCCAACTTTCGTAAACGTCGAAAATAATATCGGCGAACCGCAAGGCGTGACGGTGGAGTTAGGCCGTGTGTGTGTAGCAGATTTTCCGGTTCAAATTGAGGTCGCCGTAGTGGATACCACCTGCTTCGGCCCCTCCGCAACCGCCGCCATTCAAATCACACCCAAAGACGGCACGCCGCCGTACCAAGTTATTTATCAGCTGCTGCCCTCGGGCGCCGCGAACAATGACCTGGTAAATAACCCCGGCGAATCGCTCGTGACAGACCAACTCGGATCGGGCGCTTATCTTATCGAAGTAACGGACAATAACGGCTTCGGTAATGTCGTGCGCGATACAGTCATCCTGGATTTCCCCAGCTTGGGCGCCGCGCTCTCGCCGCTGGTGCAACCCAGTTGCTTCGGCCTGTCTGACGGCTCCATTACCGCCGGTGTATCGCTGGGCGGCGCAAACCTGCCGTTCCCCGCCGGCCCGGACTATACATTCTCCTGGTCGAATAACGTACCGTCGCCGGGTGAACAATTTCAAACGAACCTGCCGGGCGGCGTACTGTATAGCGTCACCATTACCCAGGTGTCCACGGGCTGCTTCGCATCGGCCTCGGGCACCCTCGGCCAACCCTCGCCAGTGCGGAATGCGGCAGTGCAAATCGTGCCCGCCTCCTGTTCGGGCGTCAACGACGGAACGATCACCTATACCGGAACAGGGGGGACGCCTTTCGCCGGGAATAGATATGAATTTACTTGGACGTATTCGGAAAACGGCCAAGCGCCGTTTTCCAACGCCGGATTTGGAATAACCAATCCGTTCCTGCTCCCTGATCTCGCCAGCGGTTTTTATCAAGTGACGATCACCGATGCGAACGGATGTACCTTCGTAGATGAAGTTGAAGTCTCGAACGTGCGCACGGTGTCGATTGATGCTCAACTGGTACAAAACGTATCCTGTTTCGGCGGCAGCAACGGCGCCATTACGGTTAATGCCAACGCCAACCCGCCCTACCCCAATCCAAACTACGTTTTCTTCTGGTTCCCGACCAACACGGGCAACCAAAACGATACGCCGACAAGCTCGACGCTGTCCGGACTCACGCCCGGGAATTACGTGGTGCTTGCCATTGACAGCGATGGTTGCTCGGATGCCGATTCCTTTACGATCGCCCAACCGCCCGTGCTGGTGCTCGACACCCTGAATTTTCAAAACCCCAACTGCCTGGGGCCCAATACCGGCGCAATCCGGGTAACAGCCACCGGTGGCGCAGGCACACCCTATAATTATGTCTGGAGCGACGGCCCGCTTGGCGCCGCGCGCAACAACCTCGGCCCGGGTACTTACTGCGTTACGGTATTTGATCCGAACGGATGCACCGACACCCTGTGCTTCACATTGGTCCTGCCGCAGCCGCCCGCCATCGTTGGGTTTGACTCGGTATCGGTTGCCTGCGGCGGCGACGGCTGCCTGCGCGTGATCGCGCCAACTGCCACCACCTTCCAATGGACAACCATCAGCGGTACGCCGGTGGGGAATACCGCACTGGTGTGCGGCCTGGACGGCGGCGCCTACATTGTCACGGTTCGGGACGCCAACAACTGCGAAAACCGCGACACGGTGACGCTCGGTTTCCGCCAGCCGATGGCATTCTCTGATACCACGCTTACCCGCCCCGCCTGCTTCGGGAATGCCAACGGCACGATCGCAGTGGGTGTGTCCGGCGGCAATCCGCCTTACGTAAACTACCAGTGGTCGGTCACGGCCCCGCCGCTCCCCCTTCTGACGAATATAACCGCAGGCACGTACGGACTGACCGTTACGGATAGCAGGGGCTGTACGCTGGTCGGCAGTTTTGTGCTCCAAAATCCGCCGCCGATTGTCAGCTTCTTCACGAATATCCAGCCCGCCGCCTGCGCAGACAACTGCAACGGCACCGCGACGATCGTCGCGAGCCTGGGCGCTACCCCGCCCATTTTCCCGAATTTTAACTTTGCCTGGCAAGACGGCAGCACCGATTCGGTGCGGGTCAATCTCTGTCCGGGTTTCAATCGCGTAACGATCACCGATGCAAATAACTGCTTCCGTATTGACTCGGTGTTCATCGGCAGCCCGTCGGTCGTCCTGGCGGATACCATCTTCAGCACGCCGGTCAGCTGCAATGGCGGCGCCGATGGCAGCGCCACGGTACAAGGCATCGGCGGCAATGGCGCGCCCTTTACCTATCGGTGGTCTAATAACACCGTCACCGCTACCGCTGCGAACCTCACGGCGGGCAATTATACGGTGACGATTACCGACCGACTCGGCTGTACCGGCACGGCGTCTGTCACCGTGGTGGAACCCGCACCGATCGCCGTACTCAATGACGATAGCCGCGCCGAAGATATTTTCTGCTTCGGCGACGACAATGGCGCGCTGGCAGTCACAGTCGCCGGCGGAACGCCGCCCTACACCTACCAATGGTCGGATGGAACCAATATCATCGGCAACACCGATCGGGTGGACGGCCTGCGCTCCGGCGTGTACCGCGTGACGGTCACCGACGCGACCGGTTGCACCAACCAGTCGGATTTCATCCCACTCAACGACCCGCCGGCCGTACAAGGCGAATACTCCCCCTGGGAAGAATTACCCTGCAACGGTGATCTGACGACGCTCATCATTGATACAATCTATGGCGGCGGCGGCGCGCCGTATCAGTTTACCGTGGACTTCGGGGTGAAGCTGGATCAGGACTTCCCAATCGAAATCGGCGGCGGCGAGCACTATATCACCTACTACGACCGCTTTAATTGCGAATTCACCGATACCATTTTCGTATTTGAACCCGATCCCATCCAAATTACCTTCGACTCCACGATTATCGTCATGGAACTCGGCGATTCGCTCCAATTGCGCCCGAATATCACCGGAGCACTCATTGATTCCTTTATCTGGACGCCTGCCGCGCGCCTACTCTACCCCGACTCGATCTTCCCGCGTGCCTACGCCTTCGAATCCACAACCTATACCCTCACGGTTTGGGATGTGAACGGCTGCTCCGGAACCGGCTCGGTGTTCGTCAAAATTGATCCGAACCGGAATGTCTATATCCCCAATATCTTCATTCCCGGGAATACCCGCGGCCTAAACGACCACTTCAACGTATTTGTCGGGACAGGCGTGGAAATCGTTAATTACATGCAGGTGTATGACCGATGGGGTAGTCTTTTGTACGAACGCAATGATTTTTACCCGGACAATGACGTCCTCAACGAAGGCTGGAACGGCAAATACAAAGGTGAATTTGTAAATCCCGGCGTGTATGTCTATATCGTGGAAGTAAAATTCCTGGACGGCCGGATATTGTTGTATCGGGGCGACGTGACGGTCGCACGATAATCTGAACATTGGGGCGTAAGTATCTAACGATAATCAGCCGGAAAATATAATTCCGATTGAGCACAGGAGTTGCGTAAAAGCCCCTTTATTTTGTTAAAATAAAAATAATATAGTGATCAGTCGTCTTTTTTTGATTTTTTTCATAAAAAAATCAAAAAAAGACGACTGATCACTATATCATTTCGCCGCCGGAGGCGGCGAAATGCTTCCCCCCAATCTAAGACTATTTTTTCAAAGCAAGCCGCATCTTCAAATACACCTCCGTATTGTCATACATACCGGAGAACAGCGCGGCTTGGGGGCCGAAGGCCAGCACAGGCGTAAGGGCGGCGGTGTGCATTTTCGAGGCAAAAGCCGGCTGGATATCCGTGGCGCGGGGGCCTGCGTGGAGCGCGAGGCCGCCGCATTCGTGATCACCGGTGACGAGGACGAGCGTTTCGCCGTCGGCGGCGGCGAAATCCAGTGCTTTTTGGACGGCCGCTTCAAAATCCAGCATTTCGGCTTTCAGCCAGTTGCGGTCGTTGGCGTGCAGCGCCCAGTCAATTTGACTGCCCTCCACCAACAAGAAAAAACCATTTTGATTTCTTTTCTTTAAAAATTGGCAGGCCGTCTCGGTAGCCGGCGCAAGATATCGCCGGCCTGCGATGGCGGTGGGCGGTTCTTTCGGCGCCGTAAAGAGCATGAACGGCGCGGCGCCGTCGAGCGGAAGGCTCCGAAAACTCGTGCCGCTTTTCACCACATATCCGCGGTTTTTGAGCGAATCCTGCAGGTTCAACTTATCGGGGCGATCGGTAAAGTATCCTTGCCCGCCGCCGATAAAGCAGTCTAGCGGCGTTTGTAGATAATCCAGGGCGATATTTTCGGAAAAGGCGCGAATTTTTTGATGTGCGATAAAAGCCGCCGGGGTGGCATGGGTAGCAGAGCAGGTGACAACCATGCCGGCGGCGAATCCGTCGCGGCAGAGTTCCTCCAGTACGGTTTGGCAAGGCACATCGGACGGCAGCATCCCGATCGCACCGTTGTAGGTTTTATGCCCGCAGGCAAAAGCCGTGGCGCCTGCGGCAGAATCGGTCACTTTGTTATCATAAGCGTGGCTTTTATGGAATCCGACCACCGGAAATTGCTCAAATGCGGATTTCCCCACACCCTTCCAGTAGATTCCAGCCGAAATTTGGGACAAAGCCATGCCATCCCCAATCATCAGGATAATATTCCGGGGTCGCTCCGCAAATGGTACCGGCTGTACCGGCGCCGACCGCTGCCTGGGGGCGGCACATTGGCACAAAAAACCCAAACAAGCGAAAAAAAAGAGCACTAAATGCAGATTAAAGATTGAATGCGGCTCGGAGCTTTTAATGGTTAATTCCGGCATTTTTTTTAGCATAAATAATCATTACAAAAACATCCAATATCGAAGAAAAAACCCGCCATAGCTCCAATCTACAATCAGATCAGCTTTCCGTCCTGCATTTCCAGGCAGCGATCCGACAGGTCGGCCAATTCTTTATTATGGGTTACGATGACGAAAGTTTGGCCGAGTTCATCCCGCAGGCGGCGGATAAGTTGGTGCATATCCTGCGAGGCGGCACTGTCGAGATTGCCGGTGGGTTCGTCGGCAAAGATAATATCCGGCTGATTGATCAGGGCGCGCGCCACGGCCACGCGCTGTTGTTCGCCGCCGCTCAATTCCGGCGGTTTGTGTTGCATTCGATGGGAAAGCCCCAGGTATTGCAGCAATTCGCGCGCGCGCGTGTCCAAGGAGGCCGCGTCGGAATTTCCGATAAAACCCGGCATACAGACATTTTCCAGGGCGGTAAACTCGGGCAGCAGGTGGTGAAATTGAAAAACAAACCCGATGTGCCGGTTTCGGAAAGCCGCCAGTTGCCGGTTGTTGAGCCGGCTGACATCCGTATCGTTGATATGAATTTCACCGGTATCTGCGTAGTCAAGTGTTCCGATAATGTGTAATAGCGTACTTTTGCCCGCCCCGGATTTTCCGACGATGCTGACGATCTCCCCGCGGGCGACTTCCAACTGTACGCCTTTCAGTATTGGCAGATGACCAAACGATTTCTGTATGTTGCTTGCTTTGAGAACCATGTGGCAAAGTTGCGAAAAATACGACACCATGCGCATCCTTCAGCTCTGTAAAAAATTTCCGTACCCGCTCAAAGACGGCGAAAGCCTCGCCGTAACCTATCTTTCGCGGGCGCTGTCGGAATTGGGCTGCGAGGTCACGCTGCTGGCGATGAACACCCGCAAACACTGGGTGGACGTCGAGCAGGCAAAATCGCA
>JAUMBL010000109.1:0-28197 GCA_032115775.1 Saprospiraceae bacterium
GCCCGGAATTGAGCGTATCGGGCATGCTGGATGCGCTAAGGAGTTCAAAATCCACAGGATCCGGCGATTTTATGTAGAAAGGCGCGCTGCGCAGTATATTATTGCCTTCGTCGGTATATTCGAAGACGGTATTTCCATTGTCGGTACTTGCGTACAGATAATAGGTATTGGGCGCAATATTAACCGGCAGGTTAATGGAAAGCGTCCGATTGTAGGATTCGCCGGCGGGCAGCGATTGCTGGATACTCACCGTTTGTAACAACAGGGAGGAGGGGCCCGGATTGAACAAGGAATCGGAGGACAGGTAAATTTGATCGCTCCAGCCGGCGCCGCCCGGTACGGCCGCTACGCCGGCATTGGCCACGGTGTAAGAAATCGACTGATTGGTTCCTGCAATCACCGTATCCGACAGGCCGCTGAGTTGGGAGGCCGCCAAATCCGGCCAAGGCGATAAATTGACGTACAGGGAGTCAAAATTGTCGTTGTTACCCTCATTAACGCCCTCAAATACCGTATTTCCTTCATCTGTGCGGACGTGAACATAGAATTTGCCGAAGATGCCATTGGGCAGAGAGACCGTGGCAGTTCGCGCCATTTCTTGTCCGGACAGCAGGACGCTGCCGTACTGTTGTGCGCCCAGCGCCACTGCGAGGGACGGGTTCAGCACAGGTTGTTGCGACAAATAGATTCGATCAGTGCGATTTATACCCAACAGGCTGCCCGATCCGATGTTTCTAACCGTCCATTGCAGGGTAACAGGCTCGCCGGACTGCGCCGTGTCCGGCGCCGAAACAGCGGGAACGATGAGGTCTGCAAGCAGCACTTCGGCGGGATTGGGACTGCGCCCGGTATTGTTGTTTTCACTGAGATACTCGAACACGCTGTTATTCGCATCTGCGAAGACGTAAAAGTACCAGGGGCCGCCGATATTGACCGGGATCGTTACGCTACCCGAACGGTTGGCCGATGAATCGGCGAGTAGGTTGCCCGGATTGGAAAAACTACCCAGTTGTATTACTGAATCGGGGTGGTAAACGGCGGCTCTGCTGATGAGCACCCGATCCGTCCAGCTGCCGGGCGCGATGGTAGCGCCTTCGTTTTCCACCGTCCACTGGAGGGTGATCGTCTGGTTGTTGCTGACGAAAGCCGGCGCCGTGACGGCGCGTACCACGAGATCGGGCGGGGGCGTCAGGAAGATCGTGAGGGTGTCGCTGATACCCACGTTGTTGTTTTCAAAGGCAAATTCAAAAACGTTGTTGAGTCGGTCGGTAAAGATATGTATGTAGAAATCCCCAAAAATGGCTTGCGGCAGTGTGGCCGTAAGCGCGCGCGTTTCGGAAGCGCCTGCAGCAAGGGGCGTACGCTGAACCGTACCCAACAAGGTGGCGGTATTCAAATTTAATGCCGGCGTGGCGCTGAGGTACACATAATCTCGGAAGGTATTGCCGGCGAGCATATCGCCGGAACCGAGATTGGCTACGGTCCAACTAATATTAATCGCTTGCCCGGAGAAGGCATTGAACGGCGCCACTATGGAGGTGACCCGCAGATCAGGCGGCGGGGTGAGGTTAACGGTGATGGGGAAAGCGACCGCTGTATTGTTGTTTTCATTACTCTCCGCCACACCGCTGTTCGCGTCGCCGCGCACGATCAGGTAATAATTCCCCTGAATGCCGTTGGGCAGCATCACCTGGGTCATTTGGGCGAAACTCTGCCCAGGACTGAGGGCGGTCAGGTTGGAAGCGCCGCCAAGGTAGGTGTCCAAATCCGGTTGAAATACCGGGTCGGTAGATAAATATACATAATCGAACCAGGACGACATCCCTGTGCTGCCGCTTCCGTTGTTGGCCGTGTTCCAACTGACGGAAATGGAGGTTCCCGAGAACGGCTGCGCAGGCGCCGTAACGCTGCCCACGGTGAGATCCGGAAGTTCGCGCAGGGTAAACTGCTGGATGGGGCCTGCCGTTTGGCAGGAGTTGTTTTTGGAAATAATTTGCCACTTGTACGCCGCGCCAAAAACCAGATTGCCTGGATTGTAGAAATAGGAAATCTGCGTCAGATCCTGGCCGACCGGCGTTGCGGGCTGCGGCTGGTCGGCTTTCCAGATATAAATATCATAGCGGGTAGCGCCGGCGGACGGAAGCCAGGAGAAAGATACCGGCGGATTGATATTGGTTGCGCCGTCGGCAGGCAACATATTTGCCGCCGGTGTCGGCGTCTGGAAGTTGGTTACGGAAGCCCGGAGCGTATCGTTGGAATGGTTTAAATCGCCGGGAAGCGCCGTCAGCAGGGTAAATGCGTGGACTTTGTAGTCAGACAGGTTGGCTGTTTGCGTGAAGGTGTAGTGAACGGTGTCCCCCGGTTGGACGATGCGTGCGCCGATGTTTTCGACCACCGGAGCGCCATTATCCCGTTGGTATGCGAGTGAAAAGCCTGTTTGCGGCAAGCCGCCGAAATTTTGCACAACGACCTTCACCACCGCGTTGGCGCTTAGTTCGCAGGTAGAAACAGGTGTCAGTAGGGCGGTAATGCCCAGGTCGTCATTCAGGTAATCAAACTCGTCTGCGCCGATATCGGGATAGTCGGCATTGCGCGCCTGTCCGTCAATATCGTTCGGAACGTCGGCGGTGTACGAGGCGGCGCTGTCCAGGGCAACCTGTAGCACGTGAAGGTCGGCAGCGGAATAAAAGAGCGGGTTGGCGGAGACGGAATTTTGCTCCCGTCCGCTCAGCGTACGGAATGCGGCCAGGTTGGCGACATTGGCGTTGCTCCAAAAGCTCAGGTTGGCGCCGGTGGTGTAGAGGTTGTTGAAATCGGAAACTTGCAAAACCGAGTTGCCGAAGTTGTTATAATACGCGTAACCGCCGCCGGTATTGGCAAAAATATTATTCAGCACGCTTTTGTTGTCTCCGCCGTCTGACAGATCCAGCGCCCGGCTGCTCGTACTTGTATTATATAGATGCACGCTGTTGTGCACAAGGTTCTGATAACTTCCGGAGTAGGACGAAATCCCCGTCACAAAGCCGGATCCGCCGATGGACACGAAATTATTGGCCACCAACGCCCTGTCGGCAGGGACGCCGTTACAAACATAAAGTCGAATGCCTGTATTGTTTTCGCCTATAGTTACCTTGTTTCCGACGATACGCAAACCATTTGCTGCGTACTCGCACTGGATGCCGTAGCCTGAGGGCGTATTAATTGTGTTGCTGCTGATGACCGGTGCATTTTGGTAAATCACATAGACGGCGCGGTTGCGGATTCCATCGAAGACGTTGCCCTCAATCAGCGCACCGTTTTCCAAAGAAGATGTAGAATATCCGGACAGAGACACGGCTCGGTAGCCTGCGACAAAGCGATTTCTCAGGATTCGAATATTTGAATCCAGTGCAATGGCGCCCTCGGTTTCAATGTAATCGTATGAGCTCGCAATAGATTCGACAAATCGCATATTTTCAAACAGCACGTTGGTCACGCCGTTTGCAAGGTAGAATCCGTCGGTGTTGCCCCGCCGGAGGGTCATTTTGCGGAATACCAGGTTATCCGTGTTATCCAGGCGCACCACGGCGCCGCCGAATTGACCCGTCCGGGTGAGTGTCACTAAAGCGCTGTCGCCCGACTCTGCCTGAAAAGTAACCGTATTGGCCGGGCTGCCGCCGCGAATACCGGTAATGGTCAGCGCTTCGTCATACGTGCCGTTGCGTACATTGAACGTCACCGGACCGAGTACGCCGCCTTTCAGCAGGGCGGTGACGGCGGTTGTAAAGTTTGTGAAATTGGGCGCCACGCCGCCAAGGGTGTAGGTTCCGCTTAGGCCGGCGTACAGGTCGCTGAGTTTGGCCGTGTCATTGGCGGGACTGTTATCCGGGGCGCCGTTGGGGTTTTCCGAGTAGGCTACCAGGTTGTGGGCAAGCCCGACCGGGAAGCCGTGCGTACCGATAATGACCGTGTCGCGTTGACCGGGGTAGAGCATACCCACCCAGTTAAAAGGCGTTTTCGGCACATTATTGACCCGCCACTGCACGGTTGCGGTAAGGATCGTATCTATCCCGTTGTTTTTCAAGACTGCCCGGACTTCCCGCGTACCTGCAGGGAAGGGCGTGATTTTATTGGGCTCCAGTAGGGTTTCTACCCTTAGATCACGCGTAGTCATCGGTGCGAATTCGTCGGCGCCGATGTCGGGTGTGAGTGCGCTGCGCAGTTCTCCATCTATATCGTCCGACACGCCGACAACCGGGACGCCGGCATTGTTCAAGTCGCCCTCCGTTACATGCAGATCGAACGCCGAGACAAACTGCGGATTGATGGATCGGGAGTTGGCGTCCTGGCCGGAAGCCGCTTGCCATTCGGCGAGGGTAGCCACCGTGGTGTTTTGCCACAGCCCAAATTGTTGTCCCGTCGTAAACAAGTTGTTGTAATTGCTGGAGGCGTTCGTCGCATTTTGTACCCTGATAGGCATCGCGCCGAGCGGACAGGATAAAATATTGTTTTTTATATCTAATCCGATCGTCGGATCACCGCTGTACAGACCAAAGGCATTCGTAGCCGTCGAATTGACGCTGACGCTGTTGAAATACAATCGGGCTCGGTCGCTGTTGCCCACAAAAATACCGGTAACGGATACGAATGCACCCTCGCCCACGGAAATAAAATTATTAGCGACCAGGCCCGACAATCCAGCCTGGGTATCGCTATTCTCCAGATAAATACCGTATTCCCTTCGCAGCCGGATGCGGTTTTTGGCTACGGTGAAGCCGTTGTTACACTGCACGATCCGAATACCGATACCGGAAGTTGCGGTCGTGTTGGTAATGATATTGCCGACGACTACGGGATCCGTTTCATTTTGCACGTAGATGGCATTCCAGGCCTGGTTATTAAAAATATTATCCTGGATGGTCAATCCGACTTCATTTGGCGAGCCGCCGGACATATAAATACCCGTGTAGCCATTTTCAAACCGATTGTTGAGAATGGTGGTGAAATTATCGGCCGAAGACTCAGAGTTCAGCAGTCGGGCGGTTGAGACGGTGGTCGAAACGCCTTGGAATACACAGCGTTCGAAGCGGTTGTTCGTTGCCCCGTTGCGCAACCAGACGGCCGTGCCCGATGCGCTGTTGCTCGCGCCCAACGTCATACGCCGGAACCGGAACCAGTCGGCGCTGTCTAATTGAACCGTGTAGTTTGCGCCGGCGTTGGCATCAAAAGTCAGTTGTACCGCCGTGCTGTCGCCCGTTTCCGACTGGAAGGTAATTGCCTTGTCCGGCCCGGCGCCGAATACTTCCTTGAGCGTTATTTGTTCCGTGTAAATTCCGTTACGGACATTGAAAAACACCGAATCCACTACCCCGCCCTGGTTCAGGGCATTGACGGCCGAGGCGAAGGTCGGGAAGTCGGGCGTGGCGCCGCCGAGGGTGTAATTGCCGCCGAGGGCCGCCCAGAGGTTACCGACCGAGAGGGTATCATTGCTGACATCGCCATCGGGTTGGCCGTTGGGCAAGCGGGTCCAAGAGCGGATTTCATACGCGGTATTAATTTGAAACTGGGCATTGCCGATCGTTACGCCCGATAGAGACAGGCCAGATCTCAGGGCGCCCGTCCAGAGGAAAGCCGGCTGCTGCACGCCGTTCAGCGTCCATTCAATTTGCACCGATTGGAGCGTATCCAGGCCGTTGTTTACCAGGGTGACCTGCACGGGCTGGGTTCCGGCCGCAAAGGCCTTCTTAGGATAATCTAAGGCCACGATTCCGGCATCATTGGGAGAAGCGGAAAATTCGTCGGCGCCGATATCCGGCGCCGTGATGCTGCGAATCTGCCCGTCTATGTCCGTCGGCACTTCGGCAAACGGCGTTCCTTTCCCGTCGAGCTGCACGTTAATCGTATGCAGGTCGGTTGCGCTCAGGAACAGCGGATTCACGGAGAGGGAGTTCAGGTCGAATCCGGTAGCAGTTCGCCAGGCAGCCAGGGTGGTAAAGAAGGTGGCGTTGTAAACGTTATTTACAAGGTTCGTCCCTGTGGTAAGAAAATTATTGAAATTAGACGCCTCTACCGAAGTGGTGTTGGAGCGCTGCAATACATATCCGCCGGTAGAGTTGTAGGCGATGTTGTTGAAGAGGCGCAGGTTGTTTCCGGATCCCAGGTCAAAGGCCGTGGAGGTCGTCGCGGTGCTATTTATGTGCACACTGTTGAAATACACGTTTTGGAAGGTGGCGGAGTTAAAGCGCAGACCAGTTACCTGCGTTGTGCCGCCAATTTGTACAAAATTGTTGGCGACCAGACCACGGGCGGCGGTTGTAGCAGTACAACTGGTCAGATTGATTCCCGTACCCCGATTCAGATTGATTTTATTGGCAACTACGCGCACGCCGTTGTTGCACGCGTTTAATAAGATGGCCTCGATGTAAGCGGTGGAGTTGCTGCTGATCGTGTTGTTTCCCACGATCGGCGTACTTTGATACACCAGTTCAACTGATCTGGTATATTGATTTTCAAAGCGATTATTAATAATTCCGGTTCCTATTTCGTAATTTGCAGAATTACTGAGGCCATAGTAGTACAAGCCATAACTGCCGTTCTGGAAGGAGTTGTTTCGGAATACATTTCGATTATCCTGCGTTCCGGAGGAGAAAACAATGGCTCGACTGGTGGCAGAGGAGGTGGTTGGCTGGCCGATCAACCGGCAGTTTTCCACCAGATTATCGTCGGCGCCCCCGGTAATATTGATCACCGTTGCACT
Organism: Saprospiraceae bacterium; assembly: GCA_032115775.1. Classification (GTDB taxonomy): domain Bacteria; phylum Bacteroidota; class Bacteroidia; order Chitinophagales; family Saprospiraceae; genus M3007. The sequence goes on from JAUMBL010000109.1 coordinate 6,737, forward strand.
GGTTGTATTATTCGCCTGCAGGGTCATTTTACGGAAACGAATCCAGTCGGCGCCATTGAGGCGCACGGTAAAGTTGTTGGTCGAGTTGGCATTAAACTGCAAGGTCACCGCCGTGCTGTCCCCTGTTTCCGATTGGAAGGTGACGGTATTGAGCGCGCCGGCGCCAAGCACCGGACTAAGGCTGATCTGCTCCGTATAGGTTCCGTTTCGCACATTAAAAGTGACGGGGCCGATCACGCCGCCGTTTTGCAGGGCGGATACGGCTTCAGTAAAAGTGCCGAAATCCGGGGCGACTCCGCCAATGGTGTAGGGGCCGTTCAATGCGGGAAATAAATTCAGCACCTTGGCGGTATCATTAGCAGGCAGCGGATCCGCCGTCAGGTTTGGATCGGAGGCCCAGGAAACCACTGAAATACCCTGGCCTAATACAAAATCAATCGTACCCAACGGCACGGCCAGGCTGGCGCCGGGCGCCAGATTGCCTGTCCAGGGAACGGACGCTTGCGGTACGCCATTGACCGTCCACTGCACAGAGGCCGAAAACAGGGCGCTGGAGCCGTAATTTTTCAATACCGCCTCGATGGTGCGTGAACCGGCCGCGAAGGGCATGACTGGCGCCGTGATCTGACTGACGCCCGCATCGGCTGCCGGGGGCGTGAACTCGTCGGCGCCGATGTCCGGCGTTTGGGCATTGCGCGATTCGCCATCAATATCGGTACTGACGAACGCGCTGGGTAGCCCCGCGCCGTTCAGATCAGATTGTGCCACCCGGAAACCGTTCGGACTCAAAAACAGCGGATTCACGCTGATTGAATTCTCGTCCAAGCCGAGTCCCGTATTCCGCCAGTCAGCCAAGGTTGCAAAATTGCCCGTACCAACCGGACTATGGAACACTAAGGTCGGGCCGATACCGTACAGGTTGTTGTAATTGCAAGTGTGGTTCGTGCTGACCGCGGATCCGATGGTTAGAACCCGGCCGCCGCCGATATTTGACAGGTTGTTGTTCAAAATACTATATACTTGCGTCGAGGAGGCGTTCATGGACAAAGCCGTTGAGGCACTGTTCGTACCGTTTACCCGGACGGTGTTGAACAGTACGCGCAGCTGCTGGCCGGCGTTGCATCCAATTCCGGTACTGACACTGGCGCCCGAGCCTACAAGGATGAAATTATTTGCAACCAACGCGGGATTCCCTGAGGTACCCGATACACTGCTGATGGTGATCCCGGTAGCGCCTGTGAGACCCGACACGGAATTGCCGAGGATTTTTGGACTATCGTTTGCATCCGAAATCAGGATTCCCACATAGGAGCCCGCAGAGGAGGTGGAGAAGGTGTTTTTTTCAACAATCACGTTGCTGTTGTAATACAGCTCCACGCCCCGGGTATATTGTCCGCTGAATTGGTTGCCGGAAACAACGACCCCCTGCGCACTACTTCCGGCAGCAGAAGGGGCAAAATAATAAACCCCGTAAGCGCTGTTCAGCAGGCGATTATTCAGCAGGCGCAATTTGTTGTTTGGCAGGCTTCCTTGGGCGAAAACAAGCGATCGCGCGGTGTTGGAGGAAGTTGTAGCGACCCCCAAAATAACACAATTAGAAATAGTGACCGAATTAGCGCCGTTTTCAACCAGCACCACGCGATTGTTGGTGGCATTTTGCCCCTCCAGCGTCATCTTTCGGAGCGTTATAAAGTCGGCGCCGTTCAGGCGCACCGTGTAATTTTCCGTACCGGCGTTGAATCGGAGGGTCACACCGGTGCTGTCGCCCGATTCGGACTGAAAAATCACCTGTTTCACGCTGTCCACACCTGGAATTTGCTCGAGCGTAATTTGTTCGGTGTAGATGCCGTTTCGAACATTGAAAGTTACGGGACCGGACACGCCGGCCGTATTCAGGGCATTGGCTGCCGCAGTGAAATTGGCAAAATCTGGCGTTACCCCGCCGATAGTATATATGCCGTTCAGGGCAGGAATCAGGTTCAACCGGCTTGCCGTATCGTTCGGGGGATACATGTCGGCCGCGTTGTTGGGCATGGCCGACCACGCGAACAGATTGTACACTTGGCCGCTCAACAAGTTAACCGAAGGAAGATTGACCACAACGCTCTGGCCGCTCGCCAATACGCCGCTCCAGTTGGTGGTAGTCGGCGCATCGTTATTGACCTTCAGGTAAAGGGTTGCTGCGGTCAGGGTATCGGCGCCGTTATTCCGGAGCGTCACCTGGACGGGTGTAATGCCGGCAGCCACCGGAGTTGTTAAACCGACAAAATTCGATACGGCGGCGTCGAGGGCGTCTGGCGCAAACTCATCGGCGCCAATATCCGGCGCAGTAGCGCTGCGCAATTCGCCCTCGAGATCCCTTGGAACCCCGGGCAGCGGGGTGGCCGCCCCATTGATCTCGATGGCACGGGGGCGGTAGGTTCCGGGCGCCGCAAACAAGGGATCTAGTGCAAGCGAGTTCAAATCCTGTCCGCCGGATAGCGTGCGCCAGTCGGCCAGCGAAGCGGCGATCGAACCCGACCAGAAGCCCGTTCGCGCCCCGGCGCTCTGCAGGTTGTTGTAATTGGAAAGAAGCGTCCCGCTTTGACGATAGATTGCGTAACCTCCACCGGGATTGGCCAAGATATTATTTTGCACGGTCACGTTGTTGGGCGTGCCGGTCAGCTCCAGCGCCCTGCTCTCCGTATTCGTGTTTAAGATACGGACCGTGTTGTGCTGAATATTGATGAAATTACCGCCCGATACGAATATACCCTGCCGGGAGGTCGTACCCGTCAGCTCAATAAAATTATTGGCCACCAGGACAGGCGCCGATACCGTACCGTTCATATTTTCCAGACGGAGCCCGTTGGCATTCGCTCCGATATTAAAAAACCGATTCGCCAGGATCTGCACGGAATCCAGGCTGTTTAGGACGCGCAAACCGATGTAAGCGCCGATAGATGAACTGGAAAAAGCGTTATTAGCCCGTATTTTTGCAGATCGGATATAGGAAAAATAGGCTGCGCGTTCGAATTGATTTTCAAATGAATTACTGTCCACCACAATCCCGGCAATATAGCCGGGAACCGCGAGATCGCCCTCGAACCACAAGCCCGTACTCCCATTTTGGAAGCGATTTCGCAAGAAGACCGTATTGCTATTATTGCCGACGTCATTAAAGATCACTGCGAAGTTGACAGAGGTACCCGTGGTGACCCTGCCCCGCAGGATGTTATTTTCAAAGCGATTATACTGCGCGCCGCCTACGATTCGAATACCCTGCGCAAACGAACTGCCTGTCGCTTCGATGGTCATTTTCCGGAAGGTACAATAATCCGTACCGTTAAGCCGCAAGGTCCAGGGACTTCCGGAAGCGGCAGATGCAAAGGTGAGTACGACTTGCGTGCTGTCGCCCGATTCGGATTGGAAAACGATCCGTTTCAGGCTGTCCACCCCGGCAATGACATTTAATGTAATTTGCTGATTGTAGGTACCGTTTCGGACGTTAAAAGTAACGGGGCCGGTCACGCCCGCCGTATTCAGCGCGTTCGCCGCGGCGGTAAAATTCACAAAATCAGGCGCTACCCCGCCGATGGTGTACACGCCGTTCAGCGCGGGAAGCAGGTTGAGCAGTGCCGCCGTGTCGTTGCCGGCGAACTGATCCTGCATGCCGTTGGGCAGGGTCGCCCAAGCATACAGATTGTAGGTCTGTCCGGCAAGCAGCAGCGTTGAATCCAAATTGACCAATACCGTGTCGCCGCTGGGCAAATTGCCTGTCCAGTTCGTTGTCAACGGCGCATTATTATTCACCCTCAACTGCAAAGTAGCCGCCGTGACGGTGGACGATCCATTATTTTTCAGCAAAATTTTGACTGCGTTCAAGCCGGCCGATGCCGGAATTTGAGGCGCTGCAAAGGCGAGTACCATCAGATCCAGCGTATCCGGATCAAACTCGTTCGCGCCGATGTCGGGGTTTACCGGACTGCGTAGTCGGCCCTCGAGGTCTCTTGGTATGCCGGGCAGCGGGGTGGCCGCCCCATCGAGATCGATGGCACGGGGGCGGGAGATTCCGGGCGCCGCAAATAAGGGATCTACTGCAAGCGAGTTCAAATCCTGTCCGCCGGATAGCGTGCGCCAGTCGGCCAGCGAAGCGGCGATCGAACCCGCCCAAAAGCCCGTTCGCGCCCCGGCGCTCTGCAGGTTGTTGTAATTGGAAACAAGCGTCCCGCTTTGACGATAGATTGCGTAACCTCCGCCGGGATTGGCCAAGATATTATTTTGCACGGTCACGTTGTTGGGCGTGCCGGTCAGCTCCAGCGCCCTGCTCTCCGTATTTGTGTTCAGGATACGAACCGTGTTGTGCTGAATATTGATGAAATTACCGCCCGATACGAATATACCCTGCCGGGAGGTCGTACCCGTCAGCTCAATAAAATTATTGGCTACCAGGGAAGGCGCCGATACCGTACCGTTCATATTTTCCAGACGGAGCCCGTTGGCATTCGCTCCGATATTAAAAAACCGATTCGCCAGAATCTGCACGGAATCCAGGCTGTTTAGGATACGCAAACCGATGTAAGCGCCGATAGATGAACTGGAAAAAGCGCTGTTGGCGCGTATTTTTGCAGATCGGATAAAGGAAAAATAGGCCGCTCTTTCATATTGGTTTTCAAATGAATTACTGTCCACCACAATCCCGGTAATATAGCCGGGAACCTGGATATCGCCCTCGAACCACAAGCCCGTACTCCCATTTTGGAAGCGATTCCGCAAGAAGACCGTATTGCTATTATTGCCGGTGTCATTGAAGATCACTGCAAAATTGGTGGAGGTACTCGAGGCGACTCTTCCGCGCAGGATGTTATTTTCGAAGCGATTATACTGCGCGCCGCCTACGATTCGAATACCCTGCGCAACCGAACTGCCTGTCGCTTCGATGGTCATTTTCCGGAAGGTGCAATAATCAGCACCGAGCAGCCGCAAAGTCCAAGGCGTCGCACTCGAGGATGCGGCGAAGGTGAGTATCACTGCCGTACTGTCGCCCGACTCAGACTGAAAAGTGACGGTATTGACGGCATTGACCCCCGGAATCGCCTGAATGGTAATTTGTTCGATATACGTACCGTTTCGCACCAGGAAGGTAACCGGCCCGCACACGCCATTATTGGACAGGGCGGCTACGGCAGCCGTAAAACCGGAATAATCGGGCGACGCGCCGCCGATGGTGTACACGCCACTCAGGGCACTGGGGCCGCCAATCTCGATGCGGAGCGAATCCGAGGATACGCATCCGTCCAGCAAAGTCATAGCACAGTTATAGGTAGTACTGTTTGGCGGGCTTGCCACCGGATTGGCAATATTCGGATTATCCAGAAACTGCGTGGGCGACCAGGCGTAAGAAACGGCGCCCTGGGCTTGCAGTTGCACCGACGTGCCCGGGCAAACCGGGGAATTAAACGATGCAAAAGCCGGGCTTTGCTGATACAATGCCTGAATTTCGGTCGGCGTCAGGCCGCGGGTATAGACGCGCACCTCATCCATGGCGCCGCGGAAATCGGGATCGAATGCGCACCAGTTAGAGTGCCCGAGAAAATTGTCGGTGCGGAAAACATTCGCAATCGGATGCCCCTTTCGCTCGGCTACCATCTGGCCGTTCACATAAATCCGCATCGTATCGCCGGTGATGGTGGCGCAAAAGTATTGATATACGCCGTTTACGATGACATTCGTCGCCGTCAGCGTTCCGTTATTTGCGGTCTCCGAAGCATTACTGGATATCCAGCTTTCAAGCCGCAAGTCATTCGATGAAAAAACTCGACCAAACCAGATCGGAAATCCACCCAAATCGCCCCGCCCATTCCCGAAATCAAAAATGCGTTCAAAGCTGGACGCATTGTCAAACCGCACCCAGGCGCACACCGACATACCGCTCTGCCAAACAGGGCCGATCGGGGGCAGCTGCGTGTATTGCCCGCCGGCCTGACCGCAGCCGTTGTTGCCGCCAGCGGCGGGATTCAGCAGGACGGCCTGGCCGTTCTTACCCGGTGTACAAGCGGGGTTGCCTACCAGGGTGGCATGATTGCCGAGGCCGCTGTTGTCATTGGCGGAGCAACCGCAAAAGCTGTAGTGCGCAAAGAGACCTTGCGTATTCAAGCGGGCGGTATCGTTGGCGGGCTTGGGGTCGGTAATGCCATTGGGCAGGGCGCTCCAGGCTCGAAGCAACAGCGCTTGTCCTGCAGGTATCTGGACGGTATCGAGCACCACCGTCACGGTATCCCCGCCGGCGAGCGCGCCGCTCCAACTGATTTGCTCCGGCGCGGCATTGTTCACCGAAAGGAAAATTTGCAAGTTCGTCAGGGTTTGCTCCCCGTTGTTATTGAGTAGCACGGACACCGGCGTTGCACCCGGCGCTGCAGGGGGCGTCGGAGCGACAAACCGAACCAAGGCGGCATCTACCGAGTCTCGGAAAAATTCATCTGCGCCGATATCAGGGGTAGTCGCGTTGCGCGCCTCCCCGTCTATATCCGTCGGCGCCTCCGGGAAGGGCGTACCATTGCCATCCAGCAGGGGGTTGGCCGTGTGCAGATCAATCTGGCTGACAAATTGCGGGTTTACCGACAAGGAGTTGATCTCAAAACCGGTGGCCGTCCGCCAGGCATTCAGCGTCGGATAAGCAATCCCGCCTGCTTCGACTAATACGGATCCTTGGGTGTATAAATTGTTATGGTTTGATGCCTCGATGTTTGACGCCGAATTACTGAACAGCACGCGGCCGTTTGTCGCGTTGAAGCCGATATTATTAAACAACCGGATATTGCTGCCGTTTGAAAGGCTGAAGGATCGGCTACTCGTGTTCAGGCTGTTCACCAACACGCTGTTGAAATAAATATTTTGATACAAAGAATTTAACAAGAATATACCGCTGACTTGCAGCGTACCGCCTACCTGGATAAAATTATTAGCCACCAGGCCGCGCGCAGCCGGCGTGGCGGTGCAATTTTCCACCACAATAGCGCCAAGCCCATTATTGAGGTTAAAAATATTTCCACCAATGCGATGAGGGCCATCACAATAGAAGGCTACGATAGCATAATACGATGAATAGGACGTATTGGATACGATGCGGTTCCCCGCAATCACCGAGGCGTTTTGCCACGCCAGATTGATGGTTCGGCGATATTGATTTTCAAAACGGTTATTTTCTACCACTGTGCCGATTTCATAACCCGAGGTGACGGTATTTCCGTTTAGCCAAATCCCGTCGCTGCCGTCTTTGAGGTAATTATTCCGGAAAACGTTGTGGTTATCCGTCGTACCGCCCGGAGAAAACACCAGGGCGCGGTCGCTGGAAGTATTGGTCGTGACGACGCCGAGGAACCGGTTGTTTTCAAACGTGTTGTGATCTGCGTTGCCCACCAGATGCACCAACCGGGCAAAATTGGCATTCAGCGCCTTGAAGGTCATTTTTCGGAAACGGAACCAATCGCCGCCGCCCAGTTGCACCACATGGTTTTGGGTGCTCACCGTACTATTGTGCTGCAAAATGACCGAAGTACTGTCGCCCGCTTCCGACTGAAAAGTGATCGTGTTGGTCGCGCTTGCTCCGACGATCATCGGCAGGTTTATCTGTTCGCTGTAGGTTCCACTTCGGACATTAAAAGTCACCGGCCCGCAGACGCCGCGGTTGGCTAAATCTGCGACGGCAGCCGTGAAGGTGGCATAACTCGGGTTGGCGCCGCCGATGGTGTAGTTTCCATTTAGTGCGTTCTGGAAAACGACCTGTATCGTGTCATTTTCGGGTACGGGATCCGTTTGGCCATTTGGATTACTCGTCCATACCTTCAATACATAACTCGTGCCTGGCAGAATGTTCACCTCGCCCAATGTGACGGTCTGGCTACTCCCGGAATTCCCACAGGTATCAAGCGGGATAGTAACTGCCAGCGGTGATTGCAGCGTATCATTCAGCGACCAATTAACCGTGACGTTCGAAATCGCGTTAGCGCCGTTGTTTTGGATAAGCGCCGTCAGCTGCTGAGGACCTGGACAGTAAAAATCGTTCACCGATTCAACGCCGGCATCATTTATCGGCCCGTTTACCGTTACCGAGAAGCAACATGAACTTGTATTCCCCGAAAGATCCGTTGCCGTGAAACAGTTTTGCGTAACGCCAAAAGGAAACTCAGCGCCCGAGGGCAAGCCGACGGCTTGTTCCAAAACTGCGTTTCCGTAGTTCACCTGAATATTGGGGAGCACGTTATTGCCGACAAACAACTCATTGAACAGTTGATAGGACGCGGGGCCGGGAATGAGGGTAAAGGAGCCGATGGTTAGTGGGACAGCCTGAATGACACTATTCCAATTGAACAACATACCGACATCGGCGCCGTAAATATGGAATCCGCGGGCGCCGCCGGCGGGTATATCCACCGGCACTGCAAGCGTCGCCTGCGCAAGCGGCCCGGCGCCGGTTGCAAAATAAGCAGGAATAGCGGATACGACCGCAGGCCCAACGTTCGTCCAAGCCGCTTGATTGAGCGTATTTCCGGTGTAATCGAGCGCAGAATAAATTTGCAGGGTTTTCGGCGGCGAAACGGCGCCGAAAGTTGGATTTCCAAACCGAATACCGAACCCGGTAACGGTCAGCGGCGTCGCCGCGTTGTTTTCCAAATTGAAAAACATACCCTGCGAGGCGTTATTGCCTTGCAAGGTAAATACGGATCCGCTGCCGTGATTCTCAAAGGCAGCTGGAAACTGTATCGGCGTGCTGGGTACAAACAGCGTGCAATTATCCGTAACCTCCAACTCATACTGAAACAGCACGGAACACCCCTCGGGGGTCGTCAGGGTAATGAGGGTATCCGCCGGACAAACTACAGTCGGCGCCGTGATATCCTGGATGTTCACGACAAATGCACAACTCGCCTGAAATCCGACGGAATCAGCCGCCTGATAGGCCACCGTGCTCTGTCCCTGCGGGAAAATAAATCCGCTCGCCTGCCCATTGCCGCTACCGCTGCCGCTGCCGCTGATCGTAAACGTGAGCGAAGCGCCGGGGCAATTGTCGCTAAAAACTGCATCTATTCCGCCCACCGCAATCGGATTACAATTTTGCGCAGGAAGCGCCACGACGGTATCCGCAGGGCAAAGGATCATGGGCGGATCGTCGTCGTTCACACGTACCGTAAATGTACAACCGACCGTCTCGCCATTCGAACAATTTGCCGTGTAAGAAACAACTGTGAGCCCCTTGCTAAAGGTTAGTCCGGATGCAAAACCGGAACCGCTACCGGCGGTAGCCCCCTGCAGACTGTAGGCGTAGGTCGCATTCGGGCATTCAAGGGTCGCAGCGTCCAAATTATTTACCACCGCCGCGCATCCCCCGTTATCCGTCCCGACAGTCAGGTTGGCAGGGCAGGAAATGCTGCGGTTGTATTCGTCCGCTCCAATATCCGGCGTGGCGGGATTGCGACTCTCTCCGTCAATGTCTGTCGTCACGGCAGCCAAAGGAGCCGCCGCGCCGTTCAAGGCCGTGTTGCCGGCGTGTAAATCGGTCGGACTGGTGAAATAGGGATCGGCAGCCACGGAATTGAGATCCTGCCCCGTTGCCGACTGCCAGGCAGCCAGCGTGGACTGGTTGGCGCCGTTGAAGCCTACATGGTAGTTGGTATTCGCGCTGGCGACACCGGAAAAGGCGTTATTATTGCCGGCAGCCAGCGTGACGCCGCTCACCAGATAGACGTTGTAAATATTCGAACCGGCTATCGCAAACTCATGCGTATTCCGGAAGATGTTATTCCGGATTTCCGTACCTGTCACCGCAGTTGACGAGATAATCAGATTAGCGGAGGTACTGGCAGAGGCGCCGCCGACTACAGGGCCGAAGAAATGTACTGAATTGTTGTACACGCGGGTGTTGATACCGCCTGAGAGGCGAATACCGTACGAGTGGAAAGTTGTGCCGGAAATGTAGTTTGAACCGAGGAAACCGGAAATGAAATTATTAGCAATCAGCGTCCCGCTAGTGAGTACAGTACTGGACAGGAAGACGCCAAAGGAACCCCATCCGCCAGTGCTTGTCTGTTGGATGTTTCGGATGTCGTTGCGCACAACTTGGGCGTCAATTACGCCGGCGCCGAGCTCGATTGCAGCAATATTTGTACTCAACGTGGAGGTAATCATATTGAATACCGTATTCTGCGATATGAGTGGTGCATTCGCATAGGCGATATCCATACCGCGTAGCAGTACATAATTTGCAGCACTATCCGAGCCTATGGAGTTGCCGATGATCTGCAACCCATCGTTGCCGGCCGCTACATTTGCCGCGCGCGCATAGATTCCGTAATAAGCAGTATTGAGATTATTGTTCTGCAATACCAGATTATCATTGTTGTCGCCTGTCGCCGATGTCGAAATGGTTTGTCCAGAAACGTGAATACCAAACACGGACGAAACCGTGTTGCTGCCGCCTACAATATTGCAATTGCGAATAATATTGTTCGTAGCGCCATTTGAAGTGGATATACTGGAGACCCAGATGACTGCTACGTTGGTCAACGTAGAGGTGTTGGAGAAAGTCAAACTCCGATCCGTACCGCCGGAGTTGGATCCGTCAATAATCACCCAGTCGGCGCCATTGAGGCGGATCAGTGCGCTTCCAGTAGCAGAGGCGCCCGTGATACTCGCGGTATTTCCGGACGCCGGTCGGATCGTGAGGGTATTGGTCGCGCTGGCAAACAAATTCGCGTTGATGGTGATCGGGAAAGTTTCCGATGGATACGTTGTGTCGGTCAGGCTGAATACCACCGGGCCTGCGAGGCAGGAGGTATTATAGGCAGCCACGGCAGCCGTGAGCGTCGGGTAGTTTCCGCCCGCGCCCACCGTGTAGGTACCGAGTAATTGAATCGGCAGTATCACGGTAAAGGCAGTCGCAGGATGCGTGGTTACGTTGTTTACATCGGTCGCCACCACGCCGGCAGCGTAGGAAGCGATCCGTGGCGTGGCGCTGGTATCTTGGGCAATAACATAGTACTGCACGGTATCATTGGAGGCAAGGCCGCCCATGTCCGCTGCGACGATGGTGAAATTCCAAACGCTGTTTTGAGCGGTTCCTGAAACCAGCGTACCGGCCTGAGAGAACCAAGCGCCGGCGCCTTTGCGGTAATACACGCGCGGACGGAGGTCGCCACTGAGGGGGATCCCCGTCGCATCGGTGATGTTAACGTTATTCAGGTTGATATCGCCAACCCCACAGAGATTGGCAATCGGAGTATAGCCGATGCCTGGGCCGGATACGTCTATTCCGACGAAATTACCGGCATCTGCGCCGATATCCACCGGGGAAAGCCCTGCGCGCACCTGACCATCCACATCGTTAGCAACGCCGGCATTTGCGCCTGCAGCTTCGATCGGGGTCGGATTGGAGGCCGAAATATGGAGATCCACCGAGGCTGCGGAGCCGTTCGGATTGATAAACTGCGGATTGCCGGTTACACTGTTGAAATCAAAACCTGTGGCCGTACGCCAATCGGCGATTGTGCTTTGATCCGCGCCGTTAAACAACCCCGTAAAACCGCCGGTTCCGGTGGCGCTCAGCAGGTTGTAATCTGAGATAAGACCCGACTGGTTCGGCGCCATACCCGGAATGTTCATGGCATAGTGCTTGCCGGTTCCCCCCGAATTAGTGCGCGCGTTGACGAAAATATTATTGCGGTAATCACGACCAACGGCAGTCGAGGCAGATTCAAATGCAAAAGAGTTGCCAGAGCCCGCGTTTACGCCGGCGCCGCCGACATATATGCTGTTGTGATAGATTCTGGAAGCGACGCCGGTATTTTCAAAAATACCTTGGATAAGGTAACTGGTCGTGATGCTAGAACTGTCCGGGTTGATCCCCAGACGAATCAGGTTGTTGGCAAGGGTAGTTCTTCCTGCATTGAGCGCTACCCCTCGGAGTAGGGCGGTGGCGGCTGTTGTGCTCAGGAATAAGCTGTGGATATTATTTCCCGAAATATTGGAGAGAATAGCGGAGGGTACACTCGCTTGAATCCCAACAACCGAAACAGCCGCGCTTGCATTCGTGTTGCTGATTGAATGTATGGTATTGTTCGTAACTACCTGCCCAGCATTAATTTCAGCCGTCCCTGAAATAGAAATACCGTAAACGGACGGGGTGGTTGCGCTACCTTGCGCCGTGAGATGGCGAATTGTGTTCCCGTTAGCCGTAAAAGAACCGGTGATGTTAGGCGATGTACCCGCACCTTGCAGGTTCATGCCCGCACAAATTGCACTGGCGCCGGTACTGGTCGAGGTTAGGTTGGCAATCAGGTTGTTGTTATAGGTCTGACCAATCGCATTGGAAAACGACGAGATGCCAATCAACGGGCTACTTGCATTGCTCGTCACGCTGTTTGCCGTCGTAGGGCTGCCGATGATGTTGTTGTTTACCGTAAAATTGTGACCTGCAGCCGTACCCTGTACCGATATCGGTAAAAAAGCAGGAGCGGTAGCCGGGGCGCCGGTGACCAGCAGCGCCATGCCGCCAATCGTATTGCCATTAATATTGGTGATTTCCGGCGTTCCGGTACCAGCGAGGATCGCTTGTAACCGCGCTGCCGAACCGGAAAGGGAAAAGACGATGTTGTCGTTCGTCGTTTGGCTGCCAATCGTATTGTTATTACAGTTGACGCGACCCGACAGCAAGGAAATCAGCGACTGGGCGCTCGAAGTGCTCGTCGAGGTCACGGAAATATTCTGAAAGGTATTGTTGTTAAAATTACTGAACGCAAGATTGGATACAATAACCTGTATGCCGCGGAAAATGGCGCCGCCGGTATAGGTCATTGCAGCGCCGCCCGCATTGGGCGCCGAACCACCTATAAAGTTATCTGAAACGTTCAGGTTGTTATTGAGCGTGCTACTCGATTGAAACGCATTCACCGTTCCTGTCGTGGAGCGCGCAGCCGTTTGATAGAAACTGTTGCCGGTGATGTTCCAATCGGAGTTACCGCCTCCAAGTAAAATGCCCACTTGGCTACTCGTGGCGCCGAAATAATTGAAAATGTTGCAGTTGGTGATCGCGTTGTTATTATTGTACTGCGAAAGCGTGGTCGTGGTAGCGACCGAATACACGCCGTTTACCGGATTAGTTGCACCGTCGCGAATATCGCAGTTATCAATCGCGTTGTTATCGTTCCCGTTGGCGCCGGTCGTCGTGCTGAACAGAACAACCCCGCTAACCGTAGAGGTGTTTACTCCTTGTATGCTACAAAAACGGACGATGTTGTTTGACCCTTCATTGATATAACGAATTGCCTGACCGCCGGTGTTGGTATTGGAGATCGTTAGTTCTTTCGCCGCCCCGGCGCCGCCGGGGCGGCCGTCGATTCGCCACCAGCTACCGCCGTTAATATCAATGGTCGGGCCGGTATTGGCGCCGATAATAGAAAGCGCGGTTGCACCGGTTTCAGGTCGAATTGTAACCGTGCTGGAAGCGCCCGCACAAAAGTAAGCCGGTAGTACCACCGGAAAAGCCGGCTCTGCGGAACTTACATAGGTGCTTTGCAGTTCAAGTATAATTGGACCCGCCGCCCCATTGGCGACGATATCGGCCACCGCAGCGGTTAGTGTCGGATAAAACCCGGAAGGGCCGACCGATCTTGTACCGGAAATAGAACATCCTGTCGTTGTGGCATTCCCTGTGAGGGGCGACGCGGTTTGGTAGATCGGCCCCGCGCATTGATTACCATTAAACGAATAGATCCAAAAGAAATATTGTGTAGAAGGCGTCAGCCCGGTTGCATTGAACGTCGTACTCGCGCCGGAGGAAACGATTACGCCGCCCAATGCGTTCGAGCCCGGTACGTACGTAGTACCGTTGACGGGTGCGGAAGGGGGCGTGTTAGTCAGGGTTCTTACCACTAAATAGCCACTGGGTGCACCAGCCGCTGCAGTGAAGGATCCCGATATGGAACTGGTTGCAGGAGTCAGCGTCAGCGCAGTAGGCTGGTTAGCCGGCGCAGCCAACGTAACCAGCGAAATCTCATCAACCGAGGCGGGCGGTTGGCTCCCAATACTATTGTCGTTTGTCCATGTAAAGACAATCCGCCGGGTTGTTCCTGCTAAAGATGCCGGGAGACAAATGGTTTGCGTCTGGTAACCGCCGGTCGGGGCACTAAAATTCAGGTTGGGTGGAGTAGCCACCACCACAGCGCCTGGGTAGAATGTCGGAATACCGTTCCAACTGCTGGAACCCGCCGCCGGGATATTAACTTGGGGTGTATTGCTTGTAGGGGACGTCCACACTGTCAGCCAGTCCCAAACACTTTCACCACCTGCCTTCCATCTGAAAGTCAGGGCAATATTAGTTTGACCCGCAGGAAAAGTAATATCGCGGTAAAAGTGTACAACGGATGATTCTAAAATATTATAATTGTAAGAATTCCCGGACATACCGGAAATATAGGCCGAATTATTTCCTGCGGAAGGCTCGGCAATATTGCCTACGAACCATTGGTTCGTAGCGCCGTTTACCACCGTCCAGCCATTAGCCGCAAAGGTATTTCCATTTTCAAATCCCCCATCACCGGAAGGCGAAATCAGGGTAGTTTGCGCTACGCTCGAACCGCAAAGGAAGCAAAAAAGACTAAGCGCAGCCAATCCGCGCGCAAACAGACAAAAACGTACTTGTTTTTTCATAATAAATTCAATTGGGAAGATCTAAACCCCGTATCGTCCGTAGATTATGTTTAATTATTGAAACCTGCTTTTATCCAAAGTGATTCCCTATCTGCAGAAAAAATCAAATGCCGTACGAAAAAATACCTTGCCTGTACACGCCCGAATTGCCTTAAAAAAATCTATTGCAAGTCTTTCCCTGTTACAGAAAAAATTACAATTGAATATAGTAAAAATAAGCGTGTCAACGTATGTTTTCTTGCAACAAAAATAAATAAATAACCTAAAATTGCGAATATATCTAAAATTATTTTTTAAAATCTTTACCAAACCACGCTCCCCCGTATTGCCACGCCGTCCAAACGCCCCGCACTGCTGAAAATCCTACAGCCGCCGCAACGCCTTGTCGTCATCGCTCACAAAAAACCGCCAGTCAGTCAGCCACAGAAAAAAATCCACTGCTTAAAAACTGTCTCCCCCCTCACCCAAAACTCCGCACCATCTCCGCCGTATTCCTGCTCCCCGCCTTGCGCAACATGCTCCGCCGATAGGTGTCCACGGTGTTTTTACTAATATTCAGCCGCTCGCCGATTTGCTTGCTCGACATCCCGGCGGATAAACACCGCAGGATCTCTAACTCGCGCGCCGAAAAACGCGGATGAGACTCGGATAACGCGTGTATCTGATCCGGCGCAATCGGCAGTATGCAGTACGCCGGTGCGCCGGGCCGACCAAAAAACAACACCCGATGGTCTATCACGGGCTGTAAAAATCCGATGTCGGTATGGCAAACGGATAAATACTGCGGCCGACCGCCTGCATCCCAACCGATACCGGCCGCCTGATGCAGGATTTTTCGGACTGCGCCCGCGCGCGTCTGTAAGCGAATTAAATAACTCGCCGTGTAGTCGCGCCTGGCCGATTCGTCCGAATGATTCAAAAAAAACGACATCAGCGCCTGCTCTTTGAAGGGCAACCAATGAAGGTCATCCGGATCGGCAATGGACAACAACATCGGTAAATCAAACGCTTCCGGCCGATAGCCCAGCACCGCCTCCACCGCCGGATCTACCCGCTCGAACCGCCCTTCCCGGCAATTCACCACATAACGGTAATGATCGCCCGGGAAGGGCGGTATCAAGGGCGGATCCGACAGAACGTCCGCCTCAACTTGCAGGTCGGTTTGTTCCGGGCGCCAGGCGTATTTTATTTGGTCTAGTATTTCCATTTGTGGAGAAATAATTTTGGTCACTACTTAGCCGGCTCGCTGTCCGGCCCAAAAAGTCCAATTTTCCGCCATACTCCGCAATTTTTTTTGACCGTAGCGCTGTTACGGCCTGCAAAAAATCGCTCCGTCTGGCAAAAAATGGATCCTTTTTTGTCTCAAACGCGACCGGCTAAGTAGTTACTAATTTTGTTGCGTATCGCTCAATATCTAAACCCCAATATCCCATTTCTTGCCTCAGCCGCGACCGGCTAAGTAGTTACTCGAAAACCAATATCGCTATTCCTTCCCCACAATCTTCACCGTCCATACCCCACCCGCCGTCTGCAACATAGCCACGTACACGCCGGACATCGGTAATTCCACGCGGCGCTCGTGCGCGCCCGCGTCGTACGTATCTGTGTGCGCATACACCACCCGACCGGAAGCGTCCAGGAGGCTCAAGCGCGCCTCGCAGGCGACCGGCAGCTCAAACTGCAGGCGCGTGCTCCCGGCGGCCGGATTGGGCAGCGCCCGCAACCAGCCGGATTTTTCCGCTTCCGCAGAGCCGGATTGCCCGCTCGACCGATCGAAGCGCAACTGGAAGGGCCGCGCCGTCAGATCGTCCGTGTAGGCCTCGGCCGGCAGGACGGCCTCGTCCAATCCAAGTACCTCGCTCAGCCACCTGCCGCTCTCCAACGCCGTAAATCGAAGGGTAAAAATGGCCGATCCTGCTTCCAGCGACTGGCTTTCGGCGCCGTATTGCAAGACCCGAATCTCGCCGCCGCCGGCGTTCCACAAGCCCCATTGGAGGCGGTCGTCCAGTTCGCTGCCCGCCGGTTCCGCCGCCGTCCACTGCAGGGCCGCCGGATCAAATGCGAGCGCAAACTGGAAGGACGCCAGGTCGGCGTAGCCCTCCACGCGGATCGGCAACGCAATCTCCGCGCCGGCAACCAAAGGCACATCGGCGCCGTACAGGACGACCGGCGCAGGCCGCAGGCCGGATGAAGGCCGCACAACGTCCAGCGATTTCAATCCGATGAAATCCAAGCCCTCAACCGGGCCGCAGAGCGCCTGCGGGTTGTTGAGCGTGATCCCCACGGGCGGATTCCAGGGCGCGTTCACGCTCGGAAACACATGATCGGCATCTACAAATCGCCAAACCGGGGCGTTCCACAGGTTGCAGGCGGCCGGATTGCCCAACAAACACTGGTTGCCCAAAACCAAATCCAGCGTTGTAATCCGCCGATCCTGATTGGCGTCGGCGGCCAGCACCTCGTAACCGGTCTGGAATGGCTGTACAAACGTCAGGTGCCGCTGGATCCGGGTGAAGTCGGCAGCTGTCACGCTGTCGGTACGCAAGGCGGTCTTTGTCGGCAGAATGCTGAAATTGACGCCCGAAGCAGCCGTCAGCACGAATTGTCCGTCCACACCGGTCGTAACCGACCCGCTGCCGTCCAAGCCCAATGCCACCGTCGCGCCGGAAATATAACTCGAACTGCCCGACCAGTGCCGCAGGGCGCCGGAGAAACTCTTGCACTGCCGGCAGACTTCCGCCGTGGCGGTCTGGACGCAGCCGCCGGCATCGGTGACGGTCACTTCGTAGTCGCCCGCGCTCAGTCCGGAAATGGTTCCCGTGTTCATTTGGTTATTCCAGGCATAACTAAAGGGTTCAATGCCGCCGGTAATGGACAGGGCAACCGCGCCGTCGAGGGTTCCGACGCAGGTTTCCGACGTGATCTGGGACGTGATTTGGAAGGTAGTTTGCGAAATGGTCACCGTGACATTTTCTACATCCGAGCAGCCGTTCGCGTTCGTCACCGTGACGGCGTACGGGCCGCCCTGACTGAGCACTAATTCCGCTGCGCTGCTGCCGGTGCTCCACAGTATCTGATCGCCGCCGGAGGCGGTCAGGGTGACGGACTGCCCCGCGCAAGCCTCCGGATCTCCGGAAATGACGGCATTCGGGGCCGTCTGCACCGCAAGGGTCGCCGAGGCGGTACCCGTGCAGCCGTTGACGGCAGTAACAGTTACGGTGTACGTACCGGACGTGGAGACGTTCACCGACTGGCTGGTTGCGCCCGTGCTCCAACTGTATGAAGCGCCGGCGGTGGCCGTCAGGGTGGTCGTTTCGTTGGCGCAAATTTGCAGATCGCCGGTGATTTGTACGCTCGGCGCGTTGTTTTGCGCCACCGTGGCGGTGGCGCTGCCCGTGCAGCCGTTGTCGGCCGTGACCGTCACGGTGTAGGAGCCTGGATTGCTGACGGTAAGGGCGGCCGTCTCAGCGCCGGTACTCCAAGAATAAGACGAGACGGACAGGAGGGTCTCGGAAGTCTCCAGCAGGGTGCTGATAAGCCGGCAGCCGTTTTTGTAAAATACGGCAACCGGATACACCACACCGGTGTAGTTTGACTCAATCACGCCGGCACGAGCCGGACTGCTTCCGTTAATCGTGTAGGTAATCTCGCCGCCAACGCGGGTGATCTTGAATTTGACGATATTGCCCGCCGCCGCAGAGGTACTGGAGACGCCGTTTACCCAGGAACTGTTATAATTATATAAGGTGCTGCCCTGATCCAGGTACAACAGGCGCCCATTGCTTCCCAACCCGAGAATTTGAGCCGGGTTAGGGTCTGTTTTGGCGTATCCGAACATACAGTCGCCGAGACCCGCGCCCGTCGAAATCACTTGTATTTCGTATTCCAGGCTAAAATCGCCGGTCAGCGCGGCAGCCTCCGCGCCATTGTCCCACCCGGCATAGCCTCCGACGACCTCCAACCCCAGAGCGCCGTAATCGGTCAGGTTCGCCGGCCGGGCTTTGACCCAGACAAGGGGGGCTGCGATGCCTGCCGTGAGGGTGGTGTTGCTGCCGGCACAGTAATCTAAATCTCCAATGATCCCCGCCGTCGGCGCCTGCAAGGCCTGCACCTGCACGGATTCGGTATCCGTACAGCCGTTCGCATCGGTGACGGTCACGCTGTACGCGCCCGCGCTGCTTGCCGTTATGGACGCCGTTTGGGCGCCGGTATTCCATAGATAGCCTTCCCCACCCGCGGCGGTCAATTCGGTATTCTCTGCCGGGCACAAGGACAAATCCCCGCCGATGCTCGCCGTCGGCAAACTATTCACCGCCACCGTCGCCGAGGCGGTACCCGTGCAGCCGTTGACGGCAGTAACTATTACGGTATAATTCCCGGCGGTAGAGACGTTCACCGACTGGCTGGTTGCGCCGGTACTCCAACTGTATGAAGCGCCGGCGGTGGCCGTCAGGGTGGTCGTTTCGTTGGCGCAAATTTGCAGGTCGCCGGTGATTTGTACGCTCGGCGCGTTGTTTTGCGCCACCGTGGCGGTGGCGCTGCCCGTGCAGCCGTTGTCGGCCGTGACCGTCACGGTGTAGGCCCCCTGATTGCTGACGGTAACAGCGGCCGTCTGGGCGCCCGTGCTCCAGGCGTAACCCGTACCGCCCGTGGCGGTTAGTTCCGTGGATTCGCCCGTGCAAAAGCTCGTCGAGCCGGTAATCATCGCCGTCGGCGCCTGCAAGGCCTGTACCTGAATGGATTCGGTATCCGTACAGCCGTTCCCATCGGTGACGGTCACGCTGTACGCGCCCGCGCTGCTTGCCGTTATGGACGCCGTCTGGGCGCCGGTGTTCCATAGATAGCCTTCACCGCCTGCGGCGGTCAGCTCGTTATTCCCTCCCGGGCACAAGGACAAATCCCCGCCGATGCTCGCCGTCGGCAAACTATTCACCGCCACCGTCGCCGAACCGACGCCGGTGCAACCCTGCCCGCCGGTAACTGTCACGGTGTAGGTACCGGATGTGGAGACGGTGATGGACTGGCTTGTAGCACCCGTGCTCCAGGCATAAGAAATACCTGCCGTAGCCGTCAGGGTGGTCGTTTCGCCCGCACAAAGGTCGGTCTCGCCGCTGATCGTCACAGCAACGGAGGTGACTTCCTCCACCACGGCCGTAGCCGTGCCAGTACAGCCGTTCGCATCCGTGACGGTCACGGTGTAGTCCCCGGCGCCGCTCACGGTGACGGCGGCCGTCTGGGCGCCCGTGCTCCAGGCGTAACCCGTACCGCCAGAGGCGGTTAATTCCGTGGATTCGCCCGTGCAGAAGCTGAGCGAACCGCCGATCACCGCCGTCGGCGCCTGGAACGCCTGCACCTGCACGGATTCGGTATCCGTACAACCGTTGGCGGTGGTGACGGTGACGCTGTACGCGCCCGCACTGCTTGCAGTAATGGACGCCGTCTGGGCGCCCGTACTCCACAAATAGTCGGTTCCGCCGGCGGCAGTCAGGGTAGTGGTCGCTGCCGGACAAAAGCCGGGAGTGCCGCTGATAGATGCCGTGGGGCCTGGATTCACTGTGATCGTAAATGTTTTTGCGACGCCCGCACAACTCCCCGCGCTCGGCGTCACGGTAATGGTGGCCGTCACGGGCGTATTGCCGGTATTGACGGGCGTAAAGGACAGGCTGCCCGTCCCGCCGGCCACCAGGCCGATGGCGGGATTGCTGTTAGTCCAAGTATAAACGGCGGCCGGATTGTTCCCGCTGAAAGTCACCGTGGCCGGGACGCCGTTGCACAGATTTTGGTTGGATACGTCGTTTACTGTGGGTATCTGATTGGCCTGCCCGGTCACCTGGATGCTGATCGCATTGCCGGGCGGCGCGTTCTGGCAGACTACAAAGGACGCGGCGATTGTGTTTTGGCCGGGAACGGACAAGTTCACGCCGGTGGCGGTAATCACCGCCTGGCCGCCGACCGGAATCGCGGCCGCATTGACGAACGGCCCGAATACGCCGGTATTCGCCCCGGAAACGGCCAGACTCACCTGCGCCAATCCGGCAGGCAACACGCTCGACCCGGTATTGGTCACGGTAATCAGAAAGTTCTCTGAATCGGTTATGCCGCAATTGGAGGCCGGCTGGTGCGTCAGGCTTTGGATCTGCGCGAGGGGGTTTTGGATGGTGATCTCCGTCGAGGTCAGGAAGCCCCACTGCCCCGCCGCATTGCG
The DNA here is from genome assembly GCA_032115775.1 of Saprospiraceae bacterium. Classification (GTDB taxonomy): domain Bacteria; phylum Bacteroidota; class Bacteroidia; order Chitinophagales; family Saprospiraceae; genus M3007. The sequence continues at coordinate 27,624 of JAUMBL010000109.1, forward strand.
CCCGCGCAGGTAGAGGCGATACACGCCCGGATTGAGGCACTGGGTGATGGCGAAGGGGATATTCTGAAGGCTTACCGTATCGGCAGGCGTCGGGATCGCAACCGGCGTCCCGTTCCCCACCCCAGGGTCGGTATTCACAAAATACTCCGCCGCAACGATCTGCTCCGCCATGGGCGGCGGCGCAGGCGGCGGGGGCGGCGCTACGTAAAATACCTGCCGGTGCGTAAAGCCCCACTGCCCGACGACATTCCGGCCGCGGATATACAGGTTGTGAAAGCCCGGCGATAAGCCCGTGACGTTCAGATCAAAAGCCCCGGTGAGCGTATCCGCCGGCGTGGGAACCGCGATCGGCGTCCCGTTCCCCACCCCAGGGTCGGTATTCACAAAATACTCCGCCGCAACGATCTGCTCCGGCATGGGCGGCGGCGCAGACGGCGGGGGCGGCGCTACGTAAAATACCTGCCGGTGCGTAAAGCCCCATTGCCCGACGACATTCCGGCCGCGGATATACAGGTTGTGAAAGCCCGGCGATAAGCCCGTGACGTTCAGATCAAATGCGCCGGTGAGCGTATCC
>JAUMBL010000110.1:0-7479 GCA_032115775.1 Saprospiraceae bacterium
GATGCGTATGGGGTCGTATAAAATGATGCGTAACTTCGGCTCGACGGTAACAAAATTATATCCAGGTAAGGAACTTCCCATCCGCTCAAGCATGCATAACGATTGATATTCAGTCAATCGTAACGACGATTTCAAATATCGCACTATAAAATAAATATAAATAGGCGCATAAAAAAACATTTTTTTCTCGATCCAGCAATGGATTTTACACAATTTGCCATTAAGGATAACTGCGCGTGTGCTTTTACTTTCTTTTCCGAATTATCAAAGAACTTGAATGCCATTTTTACTTGAAAAATGTGTACAATAGTTCGTGAAGTTTTAAAACAGATGCCTTTTTTATTCCATCTGAATTTTTCTTGCACTTGTTTCTTGCTGTCGGTTTGGCTCCGGGTAGCCCGCTCCTTTAGGACGGCCTGTGCGATGCCCTTTAGGGCGAAGCAGGAGGATGTGTTCTTAAAAAGTATTGGTAATATTGTCGAGTAAATAATATTAGATCAAAACTTAAAATAGGTTCGTACGCTCAAGATTATTATCCTGTGCGAGAAATTGCGCCTTTTATAGCGAAGCCCTAAAGGGCTTCGGACAGGCCGTTCGCCGCGGCGAATCGGGCTACCCGGTACCGCACCTATTGCCCGCAAATCCGTGCACGGTGAGATCTTTTTTTTGCAAGGTTGGAATGTGGTTTAACCCTGCAAAAAATCGTTCGGTACATTTTTATTTGATAAAATTCATTCAAAAAAATTGATAATCAGTTTTTTATACAAACATTAATTGAATAGAATTTTTCATGAACCATTGGTGTACCCTTTCTAATTAAAATAAAAATAATATCTTGAAAGCTTGTCTTTTTTGGATTTTTTTAGAAAAATCCAAAAAAGACAAGCTTTCAAGATCCCATTTCGCCGCCGAAGGCGGCGAAATACTTGTACACAACCTCAATTTTAGGCATCGGCACGCATAATCGCGCGGATAGTCTCCGCTTGGCTTGCGTAATACCCGGCGTCCAGGCCCGGCAGCGTTTTTCCTGCCGGCGCTTCAATCCATTGCCTGCCAGAAAAATGAAACTCTTTTGCGCCGGTGACCGCGGCGATTTCCGCCAGATTTCCGGCCTGGATCCCTGCGCCGGGCATGATCACGATTCGGCCGGCGGCATGCGCTACCATTTTTTGCAAAACAAACCGCCCCTCCGCCGCCGAGGGCGCCTGTCCCGAGCTCAAAACGCGCCGAAAACCGAGTTCGATCGCCGTATCCAGCACGGCAAACGGGTCGGCCGCCACGTCAATGGCTCGGTGGAAAGTGCAATCCAAATCCCCCGCCGCAGCGCGCAGCGCCGCCAGCGCCTGCCTGTCCGGCCGGCCCGTTCGATCCAGCGCGCCGAACACCACGCCGCGCGCGCCGGCATCCCGGCAAAAGCGAATATCCGCGCACATGATGTCGAGTTCGTCCGCGGTGTAGCAAAAATGCCCTTCCCGGGGACGGATGAGCACGTGCACGGGGATGTCCAGCGTCCGGATTGCATATCGGATCAGCGCCGGCGAGGGCGTCAGGCCGCCGGTGTCCAGCGCACTGCACAGTTCGATGCGGTGTGCGCCCGCTGCTTGCGCCGCGCGGGCGGATTCCGGATTGCCGGCACAAATTTCAAAAAGCATAGGAAGTAAATTCTTGTGGTGGATTTGATGCGTTATCAAAATAGTTCTTACTTTCGGGCATCGCAAATGCCATTTCATCTCATGCGTATGAAACTTATCACCTGCTTGTTCATCGTCTTCGTCGGCTGCATCGGTCGCTTGGCGGCGCAAGATGTGCATTTTTCTCAATTTTACCTGCATCCGCTGCATCAAAATCCGGCGCAAACCGGCAATTTTCGCGGCGACTGGCGGGCGGCGGGTATCTTCCGCAGCCAGTGGCGGAGCGTGCCGGTCAGTTACCAGACATTCGGCGCGGCGGCCGACTTGAAGTTGCTGCGCAGCGACCGCAATACGGTATCGGTCGGTATTCAACTCCAGCACGACCAGGCCGGCGACGCCGTCCTGCGCTGGGCGCAGCTGGGTCTGAGCGCCGCGGTGGCCCATGCGTTGACCGATCGGCAAACGCTCTCGGCCGGGTTTGGGTTTTCTGCGGTGCAGCGCAGCGTGGATATTTCCGGGCTTCGGTTTAAAAATCAGTGGGATGGGGATTTGTTTAACCCAAATTTGTCCTCGAAAGAAAATTTTAACCAAAACTCCGGATTCGCGCCCAGCCTGGCGGGCGGAATTAATTGGCGATTGGAACTCGACGACGAGGGTCGCAACGCCTTGTACGCCGGGCTGGGCGCTTTTCATCTCAATCAGCCAAAGGTCAATTTCCGCGACGATGCGGACTACCGCCTGCCCGTCCGCGCCGCCCTTTCGATCGGCGCTTCGCTGCCCGCCGGCGAAAAATTCGACGTCCTGGCGTTCGCACTCGGCCAGCAGATGCGCACCGCCCGCGAAATCGTCGCCGGCCTCGGCGCCCGCTACTGGCTGGACGAGGCGTACGTGCAATTCAGCGGCGGCTATCGCGCCGGGGACGCCCTGATTCCGGCAATTCAGATCGGACTGGGCGGCTGGACGGTCGGACTGAGTTACGATGTGAATATTTCAAACTTTGATATCGCCACCCAAAACCGGGGCGGTTTTGAACTGGGTGTCGTGTATCAGGCGCAGCCCGTGCCACCGGTCAAAAATCTCAAAGTCTGCCCCTTATTCTAAACGATATGATGCGTATTTTACTCCTGACCGCGCTCTTCCTGGCGCCGGTTGCCGTCGGCGCGCAATCGCGCAAAGCTTACGAACAGGCCGGCGACGTCGCGTATAAAGAGAAAAATTTTGGCGCTGCCTTCCAGCACTACGGCGTTGCATTGGCCAAAGACCCCGACAACTACCGTTTGTGGTGGAAGTACGGCGAGTGCGCCCGCTACCACGTCGCCTATTCGGAAGCCGAAAAAGCCTACCTCCGCATCGCTGCGGCCGGAGCAAAAAAAGCGGATGAGTTTCCGTCGCTATATTTGCGGCTTGGGCAAGTGCGGCAGGCCAAGGGCGATTACGCTGCGGCCATGGCGTATTTCGACCAATTTTTGGCTGCGCCGGACAATGCCGAAGCGGCGGAACTCCAAACGGCGCAACGCGAACGAGACGCCTGCCGCTGGGCGGAAGCGCAACAAAAGCAACCGCAGGAATCAAAGATAAGCATCGAATCGCTGGGGAAACGCATCAACAGCCCGTTCTCCGATTTCGCGCCGACGTTCCGGGGCGATACGCTGTATTTCTCCTCCTACCGCTTTGATAAAAAAGGCGATAAAAGCAAACCGCCCGGAAAGATCACCCGCCTGATGACGGCCGTCGGGGATGGCCGCGCCCGCGAACCCGGCCGCGGGCTGCCCGCCGCGGATTCCGTGCACGTCGCCCATACCGCCTTTACGCCGGACGGCCATTTTTTGTTTTATACCCAGTGCAAAAATATCAGCGCCGGGGAAATCCGCTGTGAAATCTGGCTCACTGTCCGCGATCTCCGCGGCCGTTGGAGCGCCCCGCAGCGTTTACCCGAACCCGTTAATACCGCAGGATTTACCGCCACGCATCCCAGCGTGGGCTACAACGCCGATGCGCGCGCGCTGGAATTGTGGTTTGTGAGCGACCGCCCGGGCGGACTCGGCGGGACGGATATCTGGAAAGTATCGCTGGATTCCGCCGCTTTTTGCCCCTGCAACCGCCCTGCGGCAGGAAAAAAAATGGTGCTGCCCCGATTTGCCGAGCCGCAAAACATGCGCGCCTTCAATTCTACCGGCAACGAAGCGTCGCCCTTTTACTTTGTGCCCGATCAGACGCTCTATTTCAGCTCCGACGCCCGGCAGGGATTCGGCGGTTATGATATTTACAAAGCCCAGACGGACTCCGCCGGCAGCCTGCGCATCGAAAATATGGGCTGGGGCATCAACAGCAGCCTCAACGACCTGTACCTGACGCTACAGGCCGACGGCCGCCGCGGCGTGTTCAGCAGCAACCGCAGCGGCGCCTTGTACCTGGACGAGACCAACAAGGCCTGCTGCAACGATCTCTTCGCCTTTGCCTTCCCCGAACCGCCGGCACCCAAAGAACCCGAACCGCGCATCAGCGAAAATCCTCCCGATACAATCCCGCCGCCGCCGGCTGAACCGGAGAAACCGGCCGTCGTGCAGGACTTCGTCGGCCTGCCGCTCTACTTCGACAACGACGAACCGGATAAACGCACCCGCCGCACCACGACCAAAAAAAATTACAAACAAACCGTGCTCGCTTACCTGGAGCGGGAAGAGGAATACCGCGTTCGCTTCTCGACCGGATTGCCGGAAAAAGACCGACCCGCCGCCGAAGAAGCCGTGGATCGCTTCTTCGAAGAGGACGTACGCCGCGGCTTTGAACGGCTGGATCAACTCAGCGAACTCATCCTGACCCGCCTCCAAAACGGCGAGACGATGGAGATCATCATCAAAGGCTTCACCAGTCCGCGCGCGGAAACCGACTATAACCTCAACTTGGGGAAACGCCGCATCAGCAGTGTGCGCAACTATTTCGATGCCTACGCCGACGGCGTCTTCGCGCAATACCTACAGTCCGGCGCGCTCAAAGTCTCGGAAACCAGCTTCGGCGAAACAACTGCCCGACAAAACGTCAGTGACGCGCTCGAAGACGAACGTAACTCTGTCTATAACCCCGAAGCTGCCAGAGAACGCCGGGTGGAAATTGTGGAGATCCGCGAAAATCGCTAAATACAGTCGCCCGGTAAAGGTTCAATTATACGCTGCGGCGGCCGATTAAACCTGCTTTAATGTAAAAAACCTGCCTTTTTGAGCCTTGCGAGAAATAGTGATACAGTTAGTTTAAAAAAATTTTGATCTTTCGGCGGCTATTGGTTTAAATTTGCCCGTCGCATTAACGGGCTTACCGCAGGCCGCACATCAAACACCCGGCTCGCGGTGGCTTATTGTCAAACCCAAACCTTTTGACCCTTGTCAAAAAAAAGAGTAGTAAAAGATTACGACGCCCTTCCGGAGGATATTATCCGTCTGGTGAAAATGAAATACCCGACCGGGTACGCCAACCATTTGGTATTCTATACCGATAAGGAAGGGAAGAAAGTTTCGGCGTTGCCGTTCGAAACAGAAGAGGTCTATTACCTGATCCGCATGACGGTACAGGAGGCCAAACGTCTGATTAAAGAAGACGTGGACTACGACGAAGAAGGCGTACTACGCGAGGATTTTTCTGATATCGAAGTTGATGACGAGTTCGACGGCCAGGGCGAGGACGAGGACGAGGCGGATGACGGCGGTTCCGACGAAGACGATCATATCATCGTGACGCGCCGCCGAGACAACGAGGAGGAGGATGTGGCCGACGACTCCGAGTATTGATTCTGGGGGTAAAAAGTCCCTTGCGACCTTTGGAACAAAAAAGTATTTTGTTTGGGCGTCTTTTTTTATTTTTTTAGAAAAAATAAAAAAAGACGCCCAAACATTATTCTATGGGCTTGTGTAAAAAGACTATTGACGACCCTTCAAACAAAAAAATATTTTGTTGGGTCGCCTGTTTTTTGATTTTTTCTAAAAAAAATCAAAAAACAGGCGACCCAACATCCTTCTATTTCGCCGCCGAAGGCGGCGAAATACCCCTCACAAAACCTCGTCGCCATCTGCGTCTGTACGCGGTGCAAAAATGACATCAGACAGCCCTTCTAAATAATAATTTATTACCAACATACTCCCTGTCTCGTCATGCCTGCTAACCACCCTTCCAACGCTCCGGAGGCTGCGCCGGTCAAGCCCCGGTTACGGGCGATTGATATCTGGAACATGAGTTTCGGATTCCTGGGAATCCAGGCCGGTTTTGCGCTGCAAAACGGCAATGCCAGCGGTATTTTGCAGCGATACGGCGCTGATGTGCATGAATTGCCGAATTTTTGGCTGGTCGCGCCGATTGTCGGTATGATCGTACAGCCCATTATCGGGCACTATTCCGACCGTACCTGGAACAGGATGGGGCGGCGCAAGCCGTATTTTTTAGCCGGTGCGATTGCCGCCTGTTTTGGCATGATGCTCATGCCTAATGCCGGGCTGCTCACCCTTGCATTGTCGCCCGTGCTGCTCGGCGCGGGGATGCTCATGATCATGGACGCCTCCTTCAATGTCGCCATGGAGCCTTTCCGCGCTTTGGTGGCCGATAAACTGCCTTCCGACCAGCGCACGCTGGGATTTTCCGTCCAAACCGCCCTTATTGGAGTGGGCGCGGTGATTGGTTCCTGGTTGCCTTGGTTTCTGGCCAACCGCTTGGACGTGCCGGATACCGCAGCGGCGGGTCTGATTCCCGACAATGTAAAATGGGCGTTTTATCTCGGCGCCGCCATTTTCCTTGGGGCTATCTTGTGGACCTTGCTGACTACTCGGGAGTATCCGCCGGAATTGCACGCCCGGTATGGCGCCGGCGAAGCGCATACCGGGGGACAAAGCGGCTTTACCGCTATCTGGAATGATATTGTGGGCATGCCCAAAACCATGCGGCAACTTGGTTTGGTGCAGTTTTTCTCTTGGTTTGCCTTGTTTTCCATGTGGGTTTTTACCACACCGGCCATTGCCCACCACGTGTACGGACTGGCTATAGACGATACCGCTTCCCGTCAGTACAGCGACGCACAAAATTGGACCGGGGTGATTTTTGGGGTGTACAATGCCGTATCCGCTGTTTTCGCCCTGCTGTTACCTGCTATTGCGAAACAGATTGGTCGGCGGAGAACCCATGCGCTGGCGTTGGTTTGCGGTGGCCTGGGTTTGATTTCCATGTATTTCGCGCCGTCGCCCAATTTCCTCCTGCTTTCGATGGTCGGCGTGGGAATTGCCTGGGCCAGTGTGCTCGCCATGCCCTACGCGATGCTCGCCGGCGCCTTGCCGGCCCATAAAATGGGGATTTTCATGGGGATTTTCAACTTTTTCATCACCGTGCCGCAAATTGTCAGCGGGATTATCAATCGGCCGATCGTGCAGTACTTGTTTGGAAACCAAGCGATTTACGCGCTGGTGCTCGCCGGGGTGTTGTTTCTTGTCGCTGCCGCGGCGGTGTTTACGGTGGATGCGAAAGCGGAGGAGTAAATTGCGAAAAGGCGACAAAACGTGATTTTTTGTAAAAACTTAGCCAGCCTGAAAAACGATATCTTTTCTATCCAAAGCGTTAATCAGGTTCTGGAATACGTTCATTGAATGTTTACGAAGGGTTGATGTAAAAGATTGGATTCGTGCATAGTGCTTCGCGCCTTTGACAGTCTGGAAGTTGGTGGCGACCTTTTGTTTGGTTTTCAGGCATCGGATGTCGCGCTCAGCCTGATTGTTGGAGAACGGGACGCCTTCAGTAAAAGCAAAAGCTAGCCAGCCGTCCTGATGATCGTTCAGACGATTGAGCAGATTTCTGCCCTTGGAGTTTTTAGGCTTGC
>JAUMBL010000111.1:0-3856 GCA_032115775.1 Saprospiraceae bacterium
TCAAACCAAATCCGGCCGGACTCCTGCGGTTCTTCCGAGTCCGGAACATTCCACACGGATTGCGGCAGAATCCCCTCGAGGGCAGGCAGAATAACAAATGCGAGCACGACCGTCGCCCAAGCCCACGCCCCCAGCCAAAACAAAGCCAGAAAGGCACTCACCGGGAGTAAATAGGCAAGCAGGTATTTTACATCGCGAAATTTCATAGCGCGCACAGATTGGTGAAACATTTTTTTCGACAGGACAAATATAACAACCATTAGGGACAGAAATTGTTATCCGGATTAATTTTGCGGCGCATTTAAACACCGCAGGTAATTTATGGAATTTTACACGCTCCCGGTTAAAAATATTTCCCCAGAAACAACTGATACGATCAGCCTGGAGTTGGAAATCCCCGCCGCCCTCCAGGAAAAATTTACCTTCAAACAAGGCCAATACGTCACCATTCGGCGCGATTTCGACGGCCGGGAACTCCGCCGCGCCTATTCCATGAGCAGCAGCCCGCTGGAACAGCGCCTGGTCATTACGGTAAAAAAAGTGCCGGGCGGCAAAATGTCCCCCTGGCTGCACGACCAGGTGAAACCCGGCGATACGCTGGAAATGGCCGCGCCGGAAGGCCGGTTCTTCAACCGCCTGGATCCGGACAAACGCCGCAACTACTTCCTGTTCGCCGCCGGCAGCGGCATCACGCCCCTGATGTCCACCATCAAAACGGTGCTGGAAACGGAACCGATGAGTGCCCTGTTTTTGCTCTACGGCAACCGCGACGAGGAGAATATTATTTTCCGGGACGCGCTCGACGAACTGAGCACGCGCTACGAAGGCCAACTGTTCGTAGAATACGTGCTCAGCAAGCCGCACAAAGAACGCAGCGGCGGTTTTTTGGGCATGTTCAAAAAAACGACGCACAACTGGCACGGCAAAACCGGGCGTATCAACAACCAACTCATCGCCCAGTTCCTGGAAGACTATCCCGCGCAGGTCGCCGAAGCCGATTGCCTGTATTACATCTGCGGCCCAGGGAATATGGCCGACGTGGTGCAAGCCGCCCTGCTCGGCCGGGGCGTTGATCCCAAACAAATCCACGCCGAACGGTTTGTCAATGCCACCCACGTGCCGGGCGAGATCGCCGATGCCGGCGCTGGCGGCGCCAAATTAATCGCGCACCTGCAAGGCGAACGGATCGAAATCACCGTCCCCACCGGCGCCACCATCCTCGATGCGCTGGTGCGCGACAAATACGAGCCGCCGTACTCCTGCACCTCGGGCGCCTGCTCCACCTGCATGGCGAAAATCGTACAGGGAAAAGTGGAGATGGAGGTCTGCTACGCGCTGGATCCCGATGAGGTGAAGGCGGGCTTTTGCCTCACCTGCCAGGCGAGGCCGGTGACGGATAGCGTGGAGATTACGTATGATTTTTAACGCGTGCCGCGTCCTGCAGCCAGTCGTGCCTGAGATTCTACTAATTACACGCTTGTTACAGGCGTTTTAAAAACTGAAGCGGCAGAACTTTCGGTCTTTGCCTACTCATACTGCCGCTTCGATCCCGCCGGTGAGGACGGGATTTTTCGTCCCGGAAAACCGGGAACAGGACAACAGCCTGGTCAGTGAATGCCATCCGGCCATCTATTGATCTGGAAGGGGACGCCGCGAGGCGGAAGCCGAGATTGTTGTTACGGTTGTCCGGCGTGTTGTTGTTGCGGTTCGACACGCGACAATTCCTGGCGTTGTTGTTCCAGCTGCCGCCGCGATTCACGCGGTTATCGCCCTTATAGCTGTTGACCTTGCAAACGTAAAAGTACGTTTTTTCTGAATACGCTGCTATCCGCATGCCGGGCAAAGGCAAGCAGGGGAAGCACGCGACGCTGACATTTCGCCTCGGACCACGCATCGGTCTGGCGAGCGCTTTCAATAAGGCGCAGCTTCCGGATAAATCGCTGCTTGCTTTTTTGGAGTAAACGCTGATGATGCGGGAAAACATGATACCCCAAAAACGGCAATCCGCTCACGCAGCGCTGCAGGGACTCCGGCTTGAGATCGCAGCGCAATTCCCCGACTACAAACGCGTGAATGGCGTCCCGCCATTCCTTCAACGCAGACTTTTCGTCGCTCCAAAGCGCCAAATCATCCATATAACGCGTGTAACCCTTTACGCGCAGGCGCTCCTTGATAAACCGATCCAGCCCATTCAGGTAGTGATTGGCAAAATACTGGCTGGTCAGATTACCGATTGGAAGCCCCCGGCCGGGGCTTGCCGCGTAACTTCGGATGATTTGTTCAAAAATACCCACTACCGCCGCATCCTTGAACATGCGCGCCAACTGACCGATTAGCACTTCGTGGTGGACGCTGTCAAAAAACTTCCGAACGTCCAGCTTTAAGTACCAGGCATACTGCCCGGAGTACTGCCGCGCGCGCGCCAACGCGGCATACACGCCCTTCCCTTTCCTGCTGGCGTAACTGTCGTAAATTTGAACGCGCTCAAAATATTCGTGGCATACGTTCATCAACGCATGGTGCAGCACCTGCTCTCCAAAGGGCGCCGCGCATATTTTGCGCTCTTTTGGTTCGTAAATTGTGAAATACCGATACCCCCCGACGCTGACTTTTCCCCGGAGAATCTCTTCCCGGAGCAACGGAATAGATTCCTCCATCCGAGCCGACCAGGCCAGAATTTCCGCGCTATGCCGCTTTCCTTTTGCCGCTTTCCAGGCCGCAAACCGAATGTTTTCCGGATCGGCTACTTTATGCAGCAGGTTCGTCGCTCTTTTCACCTTTGGGAAGATTGATAAAAAATTGCCCGTACTTTTCAATCTTCTTCTCGCCGATGCCTTTAATCTTTTTCATTGCCTCCGGCGAAAGCAACTCTATCCGCGCAAGTTCCGCCAATTCCTGATCCGTGAATACAGCATACGGCGGCACCGCGTCGTCCTGCGCCACTTTTTTCCGAACCTGACGCATCGCGCTGAATCGCTTGAACGATGCCTCATCCAACAGCTCCCGATAATCTACCCTGCTCCCTCGCTCCCGTTCGGCCAACTCGACGTCATCTATATACCGAATGATAAAGCACAAAAAGGTTCCCTCCCCCTCCGTGCTTACTAAATGCTCGCGCACCTGTAAAATGCGCTTGCTGCGCAAAAAAACATTTAGATCCTCGGTCAGCCGCTCGCCGCCCAATACCGGAAGTGAAAATATCTTTATTTGCATAATATGAATTTTAAAAAAATTTTTTTGGGGCCCTGAAGGCCCCAAACCCCACCCAACCCTCGTAACTCCCCCCCGCCGCGCTGCCACTCCACTCCGCCGGCGGGGGCTTTAATGCCCCCCGCCTTGCTCCGTTCCGCCGCAGCGCTCCGACCGCCTGCCGCGGGCTTCCAGATCAATAGATGGCCGGAGTGGTCATCCACTACCTGGAAGGGGACGCCGCGAGGCGGAAGCCGAGAAGGAGGCTACGGCCGTCCGGCGCGTCGTCGTCGCGGTGCGACACGCGACAAAACCTGGCGTTGCCGTTCCAGCCGCCGCCGCGAATCACGCGGAGAACGCCCTCCTCCGGCCCGCGCGGATTCAATTGCGGCGCGCCGGTATCCACATAATCGCCGTACAAATCGGCGCACCACTCCCACACATTCCCGCTCATATCGTACAGCCCGAGGGCGTTTGGTCGTTTTCCGCCCACCGGGTGGGTTTTGCCGCCGGAATTATCGTCGTACCAGGCCACCGAGCCGGGCTCGGCGCTGCCGGCGTATTTGGTCTGCGCTTCCGTCCGGCGCCCGCCCCGGGCGGCGTATTCCCATTCCGCCTCCGTGGGCAGGCGGTAGTTCGTACCGGTTCTTTGGGAGAGCCAGGCGCA
>JAUMBL010000112.1:0-12323 GCA_032115775.1 Saprospiraceae bacterium
CTCCGTCATCGGCATGGGTCTGCAGGACGCCATCTACCTGCTCGAAAACAGGGGCTGCAAGGTGCGCGTGCAAGGCGTCGGAAAAGTAAAACGTCAAAGCCTGAATCCGGGTGCGCAGGCGAAAGGCAATGTCTGTACCATTTATCTGGAATAATAAACGATGATCACGCTGTCCGAACTATTACATGGTCTCGATATCGAGCAATACACCGGCCCCGACCCCCTGTCGGTGCAGGTGGGCGCAATTCGCTTCGATAGCCGAGCGGTACGGCCCGGCGACTTGTTCGTCGCCGTGCGGGGTACGCATGCCGACGGCCACGCGTATCTGGACCAAGCGCTCCAGGCAGGCGCAGCCGCCCTCGTAGCAGAAAATATTCCCTCCTCTATACATCAGGGTCAAGCCGCCGTCGTCCGTGTGGCGGATAGTGCCGAAGCCCTGGGTAATCTGGCCTCCGCCTTCTTTAATCATCCTTCGGATCAATTCCAACTGGTCGGTATCACGGGTACCAACGGCAAAACAACGGTCGCCACGTTGCTGTGGCAATGCTTCACGCAACTAGGCTTCCGTTGCGGCCTGGTGGGAACAGTCGAAAACCGCATCGCATCAGAACGCCTGCCTTCCACCCACACCACACCCGACGCCCTGCAACTCCAGGCGCTCTTCCGCCAAATGGCCGACGCAGGATGTGCGTACGTGTTTATGGAAACGTCCAGCCACGCAATCCATCAGCGCCGGATCGCGGGCGCCCGATTTGCCGGGGCGGTGTTTACTAACCTGAGCCATGACCACCTCGACTACCACGGCACCTTCGCAGCCTATCGCGATGCCAAAAAACGCCTGTTCGACGACCTGCCGCCCGGCGCCTTCGCCCTGGTAAACGCCGACGACCGCAACGGCCGGTTTATGATCCAAAATACCCGCGCGCGCTGCTATACGTTCGGACTAAAATCGTCGGCCGATTTTAAAGGCCGGATACTGGAAAACGGCCTCGAAGGACTGCAACTCCGCTTCGATAACCAGGAGTTCCACGCCCGCATGATCGGCGCTTTCAATGCATCCAATCTGCTTGCCGTGTATGGCGTGGCGCGCCTGCTGGACGTGGAAAATACCCGACTGCTGCAAGCCCTCAGCCTGCTCCGCGGCGCTGAAGGCCGATTCGATTACACCGTGCAAGCCCAAACCGGCATCATCGGCATCGTGGATTATGCCCATACGCCCGACGCCGTCGAACAGGTGCTGGAAACAATCCGCCAACTCAAAAAAAATACCAACCGCATCATCACGGTTATTGGCTGTGGGGGTGACCGTGATAAAACCAAGCGTCCCCTCATGGCGAAAACCGCCGCCCGCCTCAGCGACCAACTGGTGCTTACCAGCGATAATCCCCGCTCCGAAGATCCGCAGACCATCCTGGCCGAAATGGAAGCCGGACTGGACGCCGAACAACTCCGCAAAACCCTGCGCGTCGAAAACCGTGAACAAGCAATCAAAACAGCCGTTCGCCTGGCTAAACCCGGAGATATTATCCTGGTAGCCGGAAAAGGACATGAAAAATATCAGGAAATCCAGGGCGTCAAACATCCATTTGATGATAAAGCCGTACTGGAAAAAGTGTTGAATGACTAATATGCCGGACAGTCCGGCTCGAATAAAATTATAATAGTGGAGGGACTATTATTTTGAACAGCCAGGTTGCACGGGCGATGAAAGATCGCCCTGCAGCCAATTTTACGAGGATGTTATTTGCAACAGGATTATACAATACAACAGGATGTTATACCATCTTTTCGAATATCTGAACAAACACTTCGATCTGCCGGGAGCAGGAATGTTTCACTACATCTCCTTCCGCGCCGGCCTCGCAGTCATTCTCTCGCTGCTGATCTCTATGGTGATCGGTCGCAGTATCATCCATTGGCTACGCTCGCTGCAAATTGGCGAAACGGTGCGCAATCTCGGCCTGCAAGGCGAAAATCTGAAGGCCGGCACGCCCACCATGGGCGGCATCATCATCTTGGCCGCTACGCTGATCCCCTGTTTCCTGCTCGCCCGACTGGATAATACGTATATCCTCCTGATGCTGTTTTGCACGATCTGGATGGCGACAATTGGATTTATTGACGATTATATCAAAGTGTTCAAAAAGGATAAGGCTGGTCTGAAAGCGCGGTTTAAAGTGATGGGACAGGTGGGCCTGGGCCTGATCGTGGGATTTACCATGCTGATCAGCGAGGAGGTGGTGGTGCGGGTAACACCGGAATTCGCCGCAGCAAACGGCTATAAAGTGACCAATATGGTGCTCGTAAAAGGGGATGCCGGCTACAAAGAAATGGCGTACGTCAAAGCGCCGATCACCAATGTGCCTTTTTTGAAAAATAACGAGCTGGACTACTCTAAAATTCTGTGGTTCCTGGGCGACAATGCCGCCGATCTCGTCTGGATCGTGTTTGTCATCATGACGATTCTGGTGATCACGGCGGTTAGCAACGGGGCGAATCTGACGGACGGACTGGACGGACTGGCCACCGGAGTTTCTGCCATCGTGATCGCCGCACTCGGTCTGCTCGCGTACGTGAGCGGCAATGCCGTGGCCGCCGATTTTCTCAAAATCCTGTATATCCCTTACAGCGGCGAACTGGTGATTTTTGCCGCCTGTCTGCTCGGCGGCTGTATCGGATTCCTGTGGTACAACGCCTATCCCGCCCGCTCTTTTATGGGCGATACCGGCAGCCTGACCCTGGGCGGCCTCATTGCCGCACTCGCCATCGTACTGCGCAAAGAATTGCTTATTCCGCTGCTTTGCGGGGTGTTTTTGATAGAAAACCTGTCCGTTATCGCCCAAGTCTGGTATTTTAAAAGAACAAAGAAAAAATTCGGCGAAGGCCGCAGGCTGCTGCTCATGTCGCCCCTACACCACCATTTTCAAAAGAAAGGTTACCACGAAGTGACGATTGTCGTGCGCTTCTGGATTATTCAAATCCTGCTCGCAGCGCTCACCATTATCACGCTCAAAATTCGATAACCATGACCCAAAAACTCGTTATCCTCGGCGCCGGCGAATCGGGAACCGGCGCAGCCATCCTGGCCAAACTGACCGGGTACCAGGTGTTTCTGTCGGATCAAAATCCGATTAAACCGGCTTTTCTGGAAAAACTGGAGGCCGCCGGTATCGAATATGAATCTGGCTGCCACTCCTTGGAGCGTATCCTCGAGGCGAATTTGGTGGTAAAAAGCCCTGGAATTCCGGAAAAATCGGAACTCATGCAGGCTGTTCGCCAAAAGGATATTCCGGTCATCGGCGAAATCGAATTCGGATACCGGTACGCCGGGCCTTGCACCATCGTGTCCATCACCGGCTCAAACGGCAAAACCACAACCACGCACCTGACGTATCATATCCTAAAATGGGCGGGTCTGAACGTCCGGGAAGCCGGTAATATCGGCCTGTCGTTCGCTGAAATGGTCGCCGGCGATATCCAGTCCGGCGCCGACCGGGACGCCTCCCGCGTGTTCGTCCTGGAAACCAGCAGCTTCCAACTCGACGATATCCAAAGCTTCCGGCCCCAAATCGCCCTGCTCCTCAATATCACGCCCGACCACCTGGACCGCTACGGATACCAGATGGAAAATTATATCCAGGCGAAATTCCGGATCACGATGAATCAACGCCGGGGCGATCTGTTTATCACCAACGCGGACGACTCGAATATCCAAAACTACCTGCGCGAAAACCCCGATTGGGTGCAGTGCGAAATGGCGCAGGTGCGCGCTGAGGATATCCGCGGCGGCTATGTGCGCGTCGGCGGACTGGCGTTCGACCTGGCCAGCTGCCCGCTGAAAGGCCCGCATAATTACTTCAACGCCGCTACGGCCATCCTCGCAGCGCTGCGCCTGGAGGTAGCGCCGGAAATCATCGCGGAGGCAATCTACGCCTTCACACCGCCGCCCCACCGACTGGAATTGGTGGCGGAAATCAAGGGCGTGCGCTATATCAACGACAGCAAGGCCACCAACGTGGATTCGGTGTATTACGCGCTGCAGGCCATGGATCGTCCGACCGTTTGGATCGTCGGCGGCCAGGACAAAGGCAACGATTACAGCCCGCTCCTGCCCTGGGTGGAATCCGCCGTGAAAGCAATTGTGTGCATGGGACTGGATAACAGCAAAATTATCGCCGCCTTCCAGCACCTGAATAAACTGATGTTCGAAACGCGCAGCGCCGAGGAGGCGGTGCGCGTAGCCGCCGGCCTGGCGCAATCCGGCGAGGCCGTGCTGCTCAGCCCGGCCTGCGCAAGTTTTGATTTGTTTAAAAATTATGAACACCGCGGAGAAATGTTTAAAAACGCGGTGAAAAGTTTGTCATTTGAGGAATAAATGTTGAAACATGTCCGTAGCCAACCGTTTAGCCGCTGAATTGAAAGGCGACCGCACCATCTGGATGATCGTCCTCATACTGAGCCTTTTCAGTGTGCTGGCCGTCTATTCCGCCACGGGCGCGGAAGCCTGGAAATCCCGGGGCGGCAATACGACCGTTTTCCTGGTGTCGCATGTGGTGCGCTTGGCGTTCGGACTGCTGCTCGTCTATCTCTGCCACCTGCTGCACTACCAGCGGTACAAAAATTTCGCGCCCTACCTCATGCTGTTGGCCGTGCCGCTACTCGGGATTACCCTGATTTGGGGGCTCAGCATCAACCAGGCGAGCCGGTGGTTGAGTATTCCCGGATTGGGCGTTACGTTTCAAACCTCTGATTTTGCAAAAATCGCCCTGATTATTTATGTAGCCCGCGAACTGACTCGAAAGCAGGATTATATCACGAGCTTCAAGGAGGCGTTTATGCCGATCATCGTGCCGATTCTTATCGTGTGCGGCCTGATCGCCCCGGCTAATTTGTCCACTGCGCTTATTCTGTTCGGCGTCTGCATTGTATTGATGTTCATCGGCCGGGTGAGCGTGAAGTATATCCTGCTGCTGGCGCTGCTCGGACTGGTGGTGTTTGCCGGCCTCATCGTGGTCGGAAAATTCGCGCCGGATCTCGTACGCGTCGAAACCTGGGCCAATCGCATGAGCGAATTTATGAACAGTCCGGACGGCGGCTATCAGGTGCAGCAGGCAAAAATCGCGATCGCGCGCGGCGGCTTGTTCGGCGTCGGACCAGGCAAT
Source organism: Saprospiraceae bacterium (assembly GCA_032115775.1). GTDB lineage: Bacteria > Bacteroidota > Bacteroidia > Chitinophagales > Saprospiraceae > M3007. Next base: position 5,163 of record JAUMBL010000112.1, read on the forward strand.
TCGATTATTCGCAATTTCCTGCCGTTCGCGTATGCCGATTTTATCTACGCGATTATTTGCGAAGAATACGGATTGGTAGGCGGCGGATTGATTCTCGGATTATACGTGCTGCTTTTCCTCCGCACCGTCAAGTTGGTCACGATGAGCCCCAAGGCTTTCGGCGCTTTCCTGGCGATCGGACTTAGCCTGAGCATGACGGTGCAGGCGCTGGTCAATATCGCAGTGAACGTGCACCTCGTACCCCCAACCGGCCAAACGCTGCCGCTCATCTCGGTGGGCGGCACCAGTATCTTGTTTACCTGTATCGCGCTCGGGATGATTCTGAGCGTCTCGAAATATATTGAAAGTTTGGACGAGGTTTAATGGAAGTGCCCCGCTTTTTAATCCCTTGTTTTTTAATAATTTGTTACAATGCCATACGCACAAAAAATAAAAATTCTCATCACCGGCGGCGGTACCGGGGGACATATTTTCCCGGCAATCGCCATTGCCGATGCGATTCGGGCTGCGCGTCCGGATGCGGAATTTCTGTTTGTAGGCGCAAAAGGCAAGATGGAGATGGAACGGGTGCCCCTGGCGGGCTACCCGATCGAAGGGCTGAATATTGCAGGTTTCCAACGCGGACTTTCGTTCTCGAGCCTGCGGCGCAACCTCAGCTTCCCGTTCAAATTGATCGGCAGCGCTCTGCGCGCCAAACGCATCCTTCACACCTTCCAACCCGACGTGGTGATCGGAACCGGCGGCTATGCCAGCGGCGCGGTGATGCGCGCCGCGCAGCAATTAGGTATGCCTACCATTATTCAGGAACAAAATTCGTATCCGGGCGTCACCAACCGCCTGCTCGCCAAACAAGCCGTCTGCATCTGCGTGGCGTACGACGGGATGGAGCGCTTCTTCCCCGCAGATAAAATCCGAATGACCGGCAATCCGGTGCGCCAGGATCTGACAAGCCTCGCGGGCATGCAAGCAGACGCGCGCACGGCCTTCGGGTTGGATCCGGATAAAAAAACAATTTACCTCACCGGCGGCAGCATGGGCGCCCGTACCCTGAATGAGGCCATGGCGGCGGCGCACAATCTGCTCCAAATACGCCCGGATACGCAGGTACTCTGGCAGTGCGGCCGCTTTTATCTGGCAAAATACCAAACCTGCGATACGGCCCGACTGCCCAATGTGCGCCTGGTACCTTTCGTAGATCACGTGGATCGAGCCTACGCGGCGGCTGACGTGATCATCGCCCGCGCCGGCGCGCTCACGATCAGCGAACTGTGCATCGTCGGCAAACCGGTCGTCCTGACGCCCTCGCCCAACGTCGCGGAGGATCACCAAACCAAAAATGCCCTGGCACTCACGCAGGTAGGCGCCGCCCGGATCGTACGCGATGCAGACGCCGTGGAAAAACTGCTCCCGGAAGCCCTGATGGTGCTGGAAAACGAAGCCCTGGCGTTCGCCATGAGCGAGTGTATCCGATCGCTGGCTCGACCGAGTGCCGCAGGAATCATCGCAGATATCGTCCTGGATTTGCTCGCCAAACTGCCCACGAAAAACGAAAAAAGCGCATCATGAAACTGCAAGATATCCATACAGTCTATTTTTTGGGCATCGGCGGCATCGGCATGTCCGCCCTGGCACGCTTTTTCCATAAACACGGCGCTGCCGTATTTGGCTACGACCGCACCCGGACGGCCCTCACCGAGGCTTTGGAAGCCGAAGGCATGCAACTGCACTATACCGACGATCCCGCGCTGGTTCCAGCCCAACCCGATCTGATCGTCTGGACGCCCGCCATCCCGGCTGATCTCCGCATCCTGCAGTTCGTCAAAACCCTGCAGGCGCCCCTGAAAAAACGGGCGGAAGTGCTCGGCCTGATCAGTCGCGGCAAACGCTGCGCCGCCATCGCCGGCACGCACGGCAAAACCAGCACCTCCTCCATGACCACCCAGCTGTTCCGCGCCAGTGGAATAGACGCCACGGCCTTCCTCGGCGGTATCGCGCGCAACCTGGGCAGTAATTTCGCCGAGGGAAATAGCGACTGGGTCGTGGTGGAAGCGGACGAATACGACCGCAGTTTCCTGCACCTCACTCCGGATATCGCCGTCATCAATTCGATGGATCCCGACCACCTCGATATCTACGGCAGCCCGGAAGCGGTGGAAGAAGCGTACAGGCAGTTCGCCCGTCAGATCAAGCCCGGCGGCGTGCTGATCCACAAGCACGGATTGCCCCTGGAGGCGGTTTGCGCCGAATTGCGCGCCGACGGCCGCCAGGCCTGCAGCTTCGGCATCGGCGCCGGCGATTTGTACGCAACGGATCTGCGCGTGGAGAACAGTCGGCTCTGTTTTCGCCTCCATACGGGGCCGAACTGGCCGGCGACGCCCCTGCATGCGCTCGAAATCGCCCTCGCCTTTCCCGGCCGCCACAACGTGGAAAACGCCGCCGCCGCCGCCGCCGTTGCGCTGTTCGCCGGCGTGTCGCCGGCCTCGGTACAAGCCGGACTGGCCGAGTACGCCGGCGTACACCGCCGCTTCGAATACGTCATGCGCTCCGAAAACTTGGTTTTCGTGGACGATTACGCCCACCATCCGGCCGAACTGGCCACGACCATCGCCGCTGCCCGCATGTTCTTCCCCGGTCGTGAAATCACCGGCGTTTTCCAGCCCCACCTGTTCTCGCGCACCCGCGATTTCGCCGAAGCGTTCGCCGCTGCGCTGGATCAACTGGATCGCTGCTACTTGTTGCCGATCTATCCGGCCCGCGAACTGCCCATCGAGGGCGTGGATGCCGATATGCTGGCCGCACGGATGAAAAATAAAAACGTGCAGGTGCTTGAAAAAACCGAATTGCTGCAAGCGCTTGCGCAACAAACGCCGGAAGTCCTGCTCACCTTGGGCGCCGGCGATATAGATACCCTCGTGGAACCAATAAAAAACCTGCTCGCCGCGCGCATGGCGCACGACGAAAACCGTACCGCATGAACAGATAGTACCGCATAATATGTTTGAATTGCCATTTTTTAACCTCCCGCGGCTTCGATACGACCGCATCATCTGGCTCCTCTTCCTGGCCATGGTGCTGACGATCCTGTACGGCGCCATTGCCAGGAAGAAAAGCAGCTTCGCGGAGAGGATGGTTGTGGAGGTCATCCCACTCAATGGCAATGAAAAACTGATCACCGAAAGCGACGCAAAAGACGCCCTGCTCCGCGCCTTTGGAAATACCCTGGAAGGCACCGAACTCGAACGCCTCGAAGTAGAACGCGTGGAAATGGTATTGGAGGAAGATCCCTTCGTAGCCGATGCAGAGGCGTACGTGGACCAGGCAGATACCCTCCATGTGAAAATCCAGCAACGTGTCCCCGTCGTGCGGGTGCTGGATTATCGCGGCGGAAATTATTACCTGGATGGAAACGGCGCCAAAATACCGCCCTCCAAACATTTCACCGCCCGAACGCCCGTGGCTACCGGTAACATTCCACTATATGTCGCCGATTTTATGGAACAAAAAAAACACCCCCTGAAAGAGCTGCTGTATATCTTACAAACCCTCCGGGAAGATAAATTTTTCGCCGATTTTATCCAACAAATTCACGTGAACAACGCCGGCGAATACATCCTAACCCCGCTAATTGGCGACCAACTGATTATGCTGGGGGATACAAGCCGATTGGAAGAAAAACTCGATAATCTTAAAATATTTTACAAAGAAGGCATGCCGTATGCAGGCTGGGGCAAGTACCGAATTATTAACCTGAAATATGAAGGCCAGGTGGTGGCCAGGCGATGATAAAGTAAAATGATAATGCAACCTAAAAGTTTTAAAAATATCTTTGTTCCCGTAAATGGAAAACCCGCCGGGATGCAAAATTCTGTTAACCAAACTCTCATTCTCTAATCTTCGAACATTATGACCGAATTAGTGACTCAACCTCATGATGTAGTCGTTGCACTCGATATCGGAACGACCAAAGTATGCTGCCTCGCAGGCCGCAAAGACACACACGGTAAAGTGGAAATCCTCGGTGTCGGTAAAGTAGAAAGCGTCGGGGTGCTCCGCGGCGTCGTATCCAATATCGAAAAAACGGTCAACGCAATCCGCGATGCCGTGGATATCGCCGAGCGGCAAGCCGGCATGAAATTCCGGGTCGTGCATGTCGGCATCGCCGGCCAGCACATCAAAAGCCTGCAGCATCGCGGCATCCTTACCCGCGACAGCGACCATATCGAAATCGGCGGAAAGGACATTGACCGCCTGGTGAACGATATGTTCAAACTGGTGCTCCCACCCGGCGATAAAATTATCCACGTGTTCCCGCAGGAATTTACCGTGGACAACGAACAGGGCATCACCGACCCGATCGGTATGTGCGGCGTCCGCCTCGAAGCGAATTTTCACATCATCACCGGGCAAATCACGGCGATTAACAACATCTATCGCTGTATCGAAAAAGCCGGACTGAAAGTGGCCGAACTGACGCTCGAACCCATCGCCAGCGCCGATGCGGTGCTCTATGAAGAGGAAAAACAAGCCGGCGTCGCTCTCGTGGATATGGGCGGCGGCACCACGGATATCACCATCTTCCACGATGGGATTATCCGGCATACGGCAGTCATCCCCTTCGGCGGCAATGTCATCACCGCCGATATCAAGGAGGGCTGCTCCGTGCTGCAATCCCAAGCGGAAAAACTCAAGGTGAAGTTCGGCTCGGCCATGACGGAGGAAGTATATGACAACCGGATCATTACCATCCCGGGTCTGCGCGGCCGCGATCACAAGGAAATCAGCGAAAAAAACCTGTCCAGGATTATTCAGGCCCGCATGGAAGAGGTGCTCGACTATGTACTCTGGGAAATTCGCCGCAGCGGCTACGAACGCAAACTCATCGGCGGGATCGTCTATACCGGCGGGGGCGCGTTGCTCCAACACGTGGACAAACTCACGGAATACCACACCGGCATGAGCTGCCGCGTGGGAATCCCGAATGAAATGCTGGCCCACGGGTACCGCGAAAATATCTGCAGCCCCATCTTCAGCACGGCCATCGGCTTGCTGCTGCGCGGACTGCAGGATGTGGAAACCAGCCCGGCGCCCACCGCCGCCGCACAAGATCAACAGCCGCCTTCGAATGTGTCGGAAGAAAAATCCAGCTCCTGGCTGGACAACCTGTTTCAACGCACCAAGGAGTGGTTCGAAGCCGAACCGGATGTAGATTTTAAAAAGTGAAACATTCGGCGCAAGGCATGAATCGTTTTTGGGTTCCGCTTCCGCCCCGGTCTTTCACCAGTACTTGTTCATTTTTAACTATTACGATTATGTTGTTCGATCTACCAAAGGATGAACCATCCATCATAAAAATTATCGGCGTCGGCGGCGGCGGTTCCAACGCCGTCACGCACATGTACAAACAAGGCATCGTCGGCGTGGACTACGCTATCTGCAATACCGACGCCCAGGCCATGGAATTTTCCCCGGTGCCGGTCAAAATACAACTCGGATACGGACTGACCGAAGGCCGCGGCGCAGGCAGCAAACCTGACGTCGGTAAACGCGCCTGCCTGGAAAGCCTCGAGGAGATAAAATCCTTCCTCGAAGACGGCACTAAAATGGTGTTTATCACCGCCGGCATGGGCGGCGGAACGGGCACCGGCGCCGCACCTATCCTCGCCAAGACCGCCCAGGAAATGGGCATCCTGACGGTCGGTATCGTCACCCTGCCCTTTACGTTCGAAGGCCGCGTGCGCGTCACCAACGGCTACGACGGCCTGGACGAACTGCGCAAGAACGTGGATTGCCTGGTGGTCATCAGCAATGATAAATTGCGCCAGATTCACGGTAATCTCAGCATCTCGCAGGCTTTCTCGCAGGCAGACAATATCCTCTGCACGGCCGCTAAAGGCATCGCAGAAATCATTACCGTGCCCGGGTACGTGAACGTGGACTTCGAAGACGTGAATACGGTCATGCGCAACTCCGGCGTGGCCATCATGGGCACAGCCGCCGTGGAAGGCGAAGGCCGCGCGCGCCGCGCCGTGGACGAAGCCCTCAATTCGCCGCTCCTGGAGGATAATAATATCCATGGCGCGCAAAATATTCTCGTGAATATCACTTCCGGGATCAAGGAAGCAACGATGGACGAGATTTTTGAGGTCACAGAATTCGTGCAGCGTGAAGCCGGCGAAAATGCCAACCTGATCTGGGGTAACTGCTACGACGAACGCCTGGGCGAAAAACTCAGCGTCACAATCATCGCCACCGGCTTCGAAGCCTCGCGCAAAACGGCGCCGCTGCAGGCGCAAAAACCAGCATTCGCAAAGCCGGAAACGCCGCGGCAAAATGTGCACCTGGAGGATGAAACGCCCGCCCGTTCGCCCTCCCTGTTCTCGGTGACGGAAGAAGACGCTTACCGCCCGCCGGAAGAAAAGCCGGCCAATGTAATCGAATTCGAGGTCGGAAAGAATCGGCCGAATACCGGCGCAAATGATCCCTACGTGCACGGCGACCCGCCTAAAATGAGCCCAGAAGAACACCGCCGCCGGATGGAAAACGCCGCCCGTCGCCGGGAAGAGGTGCGCAACCGCCAGATTCATGTGGTGAAACTGAATTCCCCGCAGACGATCATCGAACTGGAGAACCAGCCCGCTTACCTGCGCAAAAACGTCCGGCTCGATGATGTCCCCGACGCCGCCGACCAGCCGATGTCCACCTGGACGATCTCCCTGGAAGACGAGCCGGAAGTGCGCCTGGGCGGCAACTCTTACCTACACGATAATGTAGATTAAGACACGGGAAGTCCGTTGATTACCAAGAGTTTAAACTAATTCGTTTTTTCAATTTTAGAGCGGCGCTGCACTTCGGTGCGGGCCGCTTTTTTGTTTCCCGCGGTTTTCCCGCAGAATTCGCGGAATGCGCAGAAGGGGAAGGGCTACGGTGTTTATATTTTTTTTGATCCAATATTTTACTCAGACAAAATTTTCTTGTTAATTTTAATAGTGATATTTATTTTGTAACTACTTAGCCGGCTCGCTGTCTGAGACAAAAAATGGATGCTTTTTTGTATCAGACGTGACCGGCTAAGTAGTTACCTTATTTTTAAAAATTTAGCGATTAAAATCAAATAATTTTATATAATTTAGCGATTACAATCGCTAAATTATATAAAAAATG
>JAUMBL010000113.1:0-15808 GCA_032115775.1 Saprospiraceae bacterium
CTGGCGCTGCTGATGCAACTATACGGCCGATGGTCGAAAACCGGCCTCGCCGGCGGCGTTCGATTCAGCCTCGCTGTCGGCGCGCTGACTTCCGTACTCACCGCCTTTTTCGGCTGGTTGCTCGCCAGATCCGGCGGCTATGAGGAAGCCCTCCTGGATCGCCACCAATGGCTGGGTTTTGCTGCCGCCGCACTGGCGGTCGCCAGCTGGAGAACGTACGGAAAACCCCTCGGCTTCCCGATCCTGCTCGCAACAACCGGCTTACTCGCCTTGGCCGGCCATGCGGGCGGAAGCCTGACCCACGGCGCGGATTTTCTCTGGGCGCCGTTGCAGGAAAATCCGGAAACACCAATGGCGACCGTCCAGCCCGAAAATGAGCCGCCTCAAACCCTGTTCGCCGGACTGGTTGCGCCCATCCTGAAGCAAAAATGCCTGACTTGCCACCGCTCCGGCAAACAAAAAGGCGATCTGAATATGGAAACGTATGCCAACTTGATAAAAGGTGGCAAAAACGGCAGTCCCATCGTGCCCGGCAAACCGGATGAAAGCCTGCTCCTGAAGCGCATCCTCCTGCCCTTGCACGCAGAGGAACACATGCCGCCCGCAGGAAAACCCCAGCTGACGTCGGACGAAATGAACATCCTGCACAAATGGATCGAAATGGGCGCCGATACTTCCGCAATGATCCCCGAAGACCTGGCCGACCTGATCCGCCCGCAAGGTAGAAAAAGCGCACAAATCAAAAATCCAGTGTACGATCTGCAGCCGCCGGCGCCTTCCGCCGCCGCGCTCCGAAAGTTGTCGAAATTGGGTATCCAATATGCCACGCTGGGCGAAAGCAGTCCACTGATTGCCGTTTCTATCCCGTCAGATCGAAACCTGGATAAAAAAAAGATGCAAGCCCTGAAGCCGCTCCGCGAACAGATCGTGCACCTGGATCTGTCCGGTTCCGCCCTGACTGACGCAACAGCCCAAATACTGGCGGATTTTCCGCACCTCGCCCGGCTGAATCTCGCGCGCAGCGGCCTCACCGATCGCGCAATGCAACTGGTATCCGGTCTCCAATACCTGGATTACCTGAATATCAGCCAGACCGCCGTCACGGATGCCGGCCTGGAATACCTCAAAAAATTACCTCGACTGCAGAATCTGTATATCTGGCAGTCCGCTATTTCACCCAGAGGCATTCAATCGCTGCAAAAAATACTGCCGAATGTGCAAATCACCGGTGGCGCGCCGGATAATCCCAACCAAAAAATCGCGCTCCTGCCGCCTAAAATCCAGTATAGCCGTACCTTTTTTGAAGACACCCTGATGGTAACCCTGGATTTTCCTTTTGAGTCGGTCGGACTATATTATACGCTGGATAATACGCAGCCTACCACAAAATCGCTCCGCTACCAAGCGCCCATCTGCATACGCAATACGGCGACCCTGAAGGCGATCGCCGCTAAAGAAGGCTGGACGCCCTCGCCGGTCGCAGAGGCCTCGTTTATCCGACGTAGTCAAACGCCCAACCAGGCGACACTCGCCACAGCACCCGCAGCGAAATACGCGGCGGCCGGCTCCGCTTCGATCTTCGACGGCAAAATTGCCGACGCCCAAGGCGCCGATACCTGGCTCGGCTACCAGGGCGAACACCTGACTGCTGTGCTGGATTTCGGCACGCGGCAGACTTTCCGGAATGCTTACGTCCATTGCCTGGAAAATAACAATCCCTGGATATTCAAGCCGGCCGCCCTGAAGGCCTGGTGCTCCGACGATGGCCTCCGATTTACGCCTTGCGGCAGCCGTAATATTGAGCAAAACAAGGAAATGGGCGTCCAGCAAACCCATCTACTCGCGCTGCCATTCGATCAGCTCGTACAAGCCCGCTATATCAAAATTCAGGTACAAAGCCCGCTGAAAAATCCTGTCTGGCATCCCAGCGCAGGCCAGCCGTGCTGGATATTTGTGGATGAAATTGCGGTAGAGTAGGGGTATAAAAAATCGGCTGCGGGCGCTTGGATGCGCCCACAGCCGATTTTCAGATACCGGATGAAATCCAGCTTATTTTGCTACAACAAAACGCTTGGTCAGCGTGCCGCGATCCGTTTGGAGTTGCAGGAAGTAGATACCATTTGCAAGCGCGGACACCGGAATGTTCATCATTTGAACGCCGGCGGGCAGGTTTGCAGAAGTTTCGGTATAAACAATGCGGCCGGCGGCATCCGTGATGAGCGGGCGAACTTCAACCGACGAGGCCAGCGTGAGCTCCACATTCAACACATTGCTGGTTGGATTCGGGAACAATTCCGTAACGGAAACACCGGCAACTTCTTTCGTGCCGACCGAGCCGAGTTTGGCGAAAGAGGCCGCCGTCGTTGCGTTCCAAGTTGCCGGCGTGGCGTGGAACTGCTGCGAGGTAGCCAGGTCGTACAGTCGGATATAACCAGGGAAAGCCAGGCCGTTTCCGACGCCGTCCACGACTTTCAGCGAGAAGCAGCCGCTTCCGGCGGGCAGCGTGATGGTGTCGAAGATGTTGGCGTTATTGCCGTAGGCTGTGGGGTGCGTGGGCGAACCGTTCGGGTACAAGCCGCCGCCGTTCGGGCCAACGGCCTCGTTGCCGCCACGGTCAATTTCATTGCCCTGGCTGTCATAAGCAGCCCAGAAAATATCCTTGCCGTTGGCATCCGTGCGCACACGGATCAGCACCTTGTCGGAAGAATACTTCTGCGGCGCCGTGGTGAAATCCACGGAAGCGGTGGCTGCCTGAGAATTCGGGTTGCCGTTATTGACAGAGACGACTTCTGCAGAGAGCGTGCCGACCTCATTCACCACGATCGGATCGAAGGTAATGTCCATCAGGCCGAACGGTTGCGCGTTGCCGGAAAACGACTTGGTTTGTACCGTTGTGCCGTTCCACTTTAATTCTACAACCGCTTCCGTGATTGCCACTGCGCCGAGATTCATCAACTTAATCGTCGGCGAGCCGCTTTGTGCGCCGCACAACTGCGTGGATACGGTACCCGCTTGGAAATCGGAGATCGTCGCGTAGTGTTGCGGAATATTCCCGACGCAGGGCGCTGCCTGGCTCCACAAAGCGGCCGCATTGATTTGACCGACCTCTTTTACTTTTTTGTCCGGGCAGATCAGATAGACTGTCGGGAAATAGCCTACATCATACGCATTGGAAATGCTGGCGTCGTCAATGATCGGATACGGCGTGTTGGCCACCCAGTTGCCCTGCGTGCCGCCTACGCAACCGGTGGGGCCGTACAGACAAGCCGTGTTCGTCGCATTATCGCCTTCAATGAAGAACACCATCACCTGGCCGGTGCCAGCCGGGCCTTGCGTTTGATATAAAGTTTTGAGTGCATTTGAGTTATGGTAGTTCCAGCACGGTCCGCACCAAGTAGCGGAAACATCCATGACGACCGGACGACCGGATTCCAAGATGTCGTACAGTTCCCAAGTTCGACCAGTAAGGTCTTTACCCTTGAAGTTCGGGGCGGTGGCGCCGTTTGGCAATTGCGCCATGAGCGCGGAGGCCAGGCCGAGGAAAAGAATCAGCGTAGATAAATGTTTCATGTTCAAGTTAATAATTTAAAATGGTGAATACAGACCAGATTATCTAACAAAGGTAGTGCTTTATTATTATTTGCAACAAGTGGAGCGGGTTAAAAAGTTATTTTGCCACACATGGCTTTTTACTTTTTTATTACAGGCCGTAAAACGCAGGCACGCAAAATTTTTAATACCCCACACGACGCCGTCAAAAACCAGACGGCTTTTTATCTGTTTAAAGAGCTGTTTTACACTTTTGCCCGGAAAATGGGCGCCCAGTTTCATCCTTTTATCATGGTCGAAAGCAAGGAAAAATCTGATTACCAAGACGATGCGTTTGTCAATCCGATTGATAAAGATAAAGTAGCCGAAAATCCCGGCCTGCTCCCCTACGCGCATACCGCCGGGGGCGCCGTCATCCGCCCGGAAGACCGGGGTCAAATCCGCGGCAATGCTATGACGGCCATGTACGACCAGACGGATCGGCAAATGGAACAACTGCGCCGGCAAATGGAAACGCTGGTCAATCAAGCCCAATCGCTCCAAAAACGCATGTCGGTCTCGGAAGTAATTTATCAGGCGGAAGTAAATTTCCAACCGGTTATTCACCATGTCTATTACCTCTATCAACGAAAAAGTAACGGTACCCACCTATTATCTATGATCGCACCCCACGAATGGGGCCGCAAGCAACCGGTAGAACACTTGGCATCCGTTCGCTTGTTGGGCGATCACACTTGGGAAGTGCTGGAGGGAAATCCGTAGTGCCGCGTACAGTGAATAGCGTATGAATTGGGTCGCAATATTCATGTGCTATTTACCGGACGCGGCACTAGCATACAGACGCCTCCAAGGTTTTTAAAGAAATATCTTCCCGATATTACCCATATTTGCCCCGGATCAAATTCCGAAGACTAGGGCGTGTACGACACACGCAATCAATAATGCCGTCCTGTATGGAAATGCGCCTCCGCTACCTCCGCCGATTGCTGTTCGCCCTGCTTGCGTGGTGCTATATCTTTACAACTGCCCCGGCGCAGGAACCCGCAGCGGGCACAATCACCCTGTTCGTGTACCCGCCTTCCAGTCGCATGGACTACGACCGGCCGGGCAAACTGGTGCGCCGGACAATGGCCGTGGAATTGAAGCGCGCGCTGATCAGCCGGCGGCGTGTGCCTTTCCAAAGCCGCTTCGACGGCATCCAAACGCTGAAGGCGCCCTACCTATCCACGATCGGCCATACGATTTGCCGTATTTCTTGCCAATTGCCCGATGAAACGCGCTATGCGCACTGGGCAAGTATGTCGGCAAAAAATTATACCCGCACCGCACTGCGCCTTTTGACCCGGGAAGGCGCCGGCCTCGGTGTGCTCTTTCAAGACTATGAAGGCGGTTTCATCCTGGGCCAGGATGAAAATCTGGAGCGGCTGTCCTGGTATCGCGGCCCCCAAACCCCGGAAGGCTACGAGGCGCCCCGGTATATCCAGTTTCCCGTTCAACCGGAACAGTGCGCCGAGATCAAAGCCATGGTGGATTTTTTTGAACAATATCACCCTGATTCCGGACTGCTGAACGCCCCGCCCGATGCGCCTCCGGCGGAACGCCCCTTGTATTTTACCAATATGATCGATCCATATACTTGCTATCTGGATCGGCAAAGGCTGGGCCACGGCGTGATGGGCGGCGGCTGCGCCCCTTTCGGCGTGGCCTTACTCAAAATAGCCGGTCTCTACGATCCAGCCTTTGACGATTTCTGGAAAAGAAAACTCACCATCTCCGAACACCTGATCCGAACGCCCGGCGGCCCTAAGGTCTCCCTGCTCTCCTTGCTGATCGGCCGCCGCAGCCGTTCCTGGCAATTTCAAGGCTATAAAAATTGCGTGCTGGAACTCTATGATCCCTCCAAAATCTGGGCGTTTATTGTCAAACTGGAACAGGATGCCCAACTCCGCGCACCTTTGGAAGCCGATTGCCCGGAGACCGAAACGCAGTCCAATACCCAATCCGGCTTCACCCCCCCACTACCCGCCGGCATGATCTTCCGACAAGGCGTCCCAATCGTGCTCCCACAACCCGAATTGATCCCGCATCCAAGATACCCCGCCCGCCCGCCCCGCCAGGAAATCCGCGGAATCGTAATCCGCAATCCCAAATCTCCAATCCGTAATCCGTAATCGGTAATTAGCGCATGTTTTTTCTCCTCGACTCGCTCCCCCTGAAAGAATTCACGCCCGCGATAACGCTGGAAATCAAAGCGACGCGTCTGCCGGCAACTTTTCTGCAAACGCCCCTGGCGGGCAGCAGCCTCAGCGCCGAGGACCTCACCCGCGGGCGCAACGCCGCTTCGCTCTACGATCCGCTCACGCTGCTGCCCGGCGTTTTTGTGCTGAACGGCGATAATTATGCCCAAGACTTGCGCGTCAGCGTCCGCGGTTTCGGCGCGCGCGCCGCTTTCGGTATCCGGGGCGTGCAGCTGGTTGTGGATGGAATCCCGGAGAGTACGCCGGATGGGCAGGCGGAGGTGGACAATATTGATCCCGCAGCGCTTCAAAAAGTCGAAATCCTCCGCAGCCCGGCGGCAGGTTTATACGGAAATGCCGCCGGCGGGGTGCTACTCCTCGAAACGGCCCTGCCCGACAGCGGATTCCAGGCGCGCGCGCAAGCAATCGCCGGTGCTTTCGGATTGCAGCGCTTCCAACTCCAGGCAGGGCTGCGCAAAGGCGCCTGGGCAACCCAAGGCCTTGTTTCCCGACAGCAAATTGCCGGATACCGCAATCACGCCGGCATGCAAAGCACGCAGGCGACTTTCAAAAGCGTGTTCAAACCCCACGAACGAACCCAACTTACCCTGCTGCTCTCCGGCGTGGATAGCCCCTTCGCAGACGATCCCGGCGGTCTTACCGCGGATCAAGCCCTCGAAAATCCGCGCCAGGCGCGCACGCAGGCGCTGACCTTTCAAACCGGCGAATCCGTTCGACATGCCCGCGCAGGCCTACTGTTGCAAAAAAAATACGGCCGACTGGACTATGGCGGCCGCTTATTCGGCGCCTTGCGACGACTCGACAACCGGCTGCCTTTTACCGCCGCCGGCGCCGTGGAATTGCGCCGCGCTTTCGCCGGCGCCGGCGCTTTCGCCGGATATGCCGCGCCGATCGCCGGAGGCGCCTGGCGCGTGCAGGCCGGACTGGACGCCGAACGGCAGTCGGACGATCGCACGCGGTACGATAACCTCCAAGGCGCACGCGGTCCGATCGCGCTGGATCAACAGGAGGTGTTTGACAAAATCGGCCTCTGGACGGTGCAGCAATGGACGCGCGGTCGGTGGAGCGCCATGGGAAGCCTGCGTGCCGACCGAATCCGCGTGCAGGCAGCCGACCGGTTTTTGGCGGATGGCGACCAAAGCGGCGAAAAAATATTCCGCCGACTCAGTCCGATGTTCGGGTGCGCCTGGCAAACGGCGCACAATCAAAGCCTGTACGCTAATATCTCCGGAAACTTTGAAACGCCCACCCTGAACGAATTGTCCAGCACGCCGCAAAACGGCGGTTTCGCCCCGCTTAAGCCCCAGCGCGCGCAAAGCCTGGAACTCGGGTTTAAACAGGCCGCCAACCGCTTTTTGCAGGCTGAAATGGCGCTGTTTCACATCCGCTTGCACGATGAAATCGTATCGTACCAACTGCCGGAATTCCAAGGCCGCAATTTTTTTCGAAATGCCGGCCGCTCGCAACGCACCGGACTGGAACTCGGACTGCACCTCTTCCCGGCCGCTACATGGTCGGCTCGGATAGCCTATACGTATTCCGATTTCCGCTACACCGATTATGTCGTCAACGGGCAATCGTTTAACGGTCGATATTTGCCCGGCATACCGAGCAGTCACGCCCAAGGAACAGTCCAATATCGCCACAAAGGACTCTTGGTCGCCGCCCAAAGCCGCTACATCGGCGCGGCATTCGTAAACGATACCAACGACGAGCAGGCCGCCGCCGCCTGGCTGTTTCATCTCCGCAGCGCCTGGGCCATCCCAATCAAAAAACGCCGGATCGAAATAACCGCCGGCGTTCAAAATCTGCTCAACCGGCAGTACCCCGGAAATATCCTGATCAATGCCGCCGCCAGAAGGTATTACGAACCGGGCGCAGGGCGTAACTGGTGGTTCGGACTGGCGGTATCCTGGTAGCGCGCACAGTAAAAACACGGGCGTTTTTTGACTGTTTTTTACCTTCTGCATAAAATAGCCACCCCCGCGCTGCATAAACAGCCTGCAATCCGCTATCTTCGCACTCGGAATGCATATCTTGCTGATAGAAGATGAAGTCAAAACTGCCCAGTCGCTCCGCCAGGGGCTGGAAGAGCACGCCTATACCGTAGATATGGCGACAGACGGACTTCGCGGATTGGAATTGGCGTTGCAATTTTCTTACGATATAATTGTCTCGGACGTCATTATGCCCGGGCTGACCGGCTTGGAAATTTGCCGTCGCCTCCGCGAACAACAACGCACAACCCCTGTGCTGCTCCTCACCGCCCTGGGTGAAACAGATGACAAAGTAGGCGGGCTCGAAGCCGGTGCCGATGATTACCTCACCAAACCCTTCGAATTTCGGGAGTTTCTCGCCCGGGTAAAAGCGCTGACTCGCCGCAGACAGTCGGCGCCCCAGACCACGTCCTTATTGCATTTTGCCGGACTGGAAATGGATCTGGACGCAAAAACCGTCCGCCGAGAAGGTAAAATGCTGGTACTGACGCCCAGAGAGTTTGCCTTGCTCGAATTTATGATGCGACGCCCCGGCAAGGTATTGTCCAAAATGGAAATCGCTGAAAAAGTCTGGGATCATAATTTCGATACCGGCACCAATGTAATCGAAGTATATGTCAATTACCTGCGCAATAAAGTGGATAAAGGCTTTGATCAAAAACTCATTCATACCCAATTCGGCCAAGGTTATGTTTTACGGCGTTCCGAAGATTCCTAGTAATTATTTTAAAATACCAACCCCTCTCTCAATTTGATCAATTTTAAAAATCCGGAGAATCATACGGAGAAATCAAATTCTTTTCTTTTTTTTGCAGGCGCAATAGCGTTTTATTAATCGGCTTTTTAAACGTACTTTTATCGGAAAATTTTACGCTGAATTATGAAGCAACTTAAAAAATCCCTGGCGCTCTGTCTTTTTGGACTGGGGCTGTTCGCCGCATCGCTGAACGCGCAAATCACGCTCCGGGGAACCGTGAAAGACGCCGCCACCGGCGAAGACCTGATCGGGGCAGCCGTCCTGAACCTGACCGCCGGTGGCGGAACGGTGTCGGACTACAACGGCGATTTTACGCTCAAGGTCGCTTCACTGCCAGTCTCTATCCGCATCAGCTATACCGGTTACAACTCTACCGACTTGCAAATAACCAGTGCGGACGCCAAAATTAACGTCCGACTGGAAACCAATTCCATCCTGATCGAGGAAACGGTGATCCGAGGCCAGCGTATTGATGAAAAACAAAAAGCGGCGCCGCTCACGGTGGAAACGCTGGACGCTATCGCCATCAAGGAAACCGCCGCCGTCAGCTTTTACAACAGCCTGGGAAATCTTAAAGGCGTGGATCTGACTACCGCCTCCCTGGGATTTACCATCATCAATATGCGCGGTTTTAATTCCACGAGCCCGGTGCGCTCGCTGCAAATTATTGACGGGGTGGATAACCAAGCGCCCGGACTGAATTTTTCGCTCGGTAATTTCCTCGGCGCTTCCGAACTGGACGCCGGCGGGGTGGAACTCATCGCCGGCGCCAGCGGCCCTTTTTACGGCCCCAACGCCTTCAATGGCGTAATCAGTATCCGAACAAAGGATCCCTTTATTCACAAAGGCCTGACCGCCTCGCTGAAAGGTGGTGAACGGGAATTATTCGAGACGGCCATCCGTTGGGCCGATGCGCTCAAAAATAAAGCCGGCCATGAATTTATGGCCTATAAATTCAACTTCTTCTACCTCCGCGCCTACGACTGGGTGGCAGATAACTACGATCCCGTTTACCAAACCTCTACCGGTATCTATTATGAATCGCAAAATAACCCCGGCCGCTACGACGCCGTGAACCGCTACGGCGACGAATACGTGGGCCGCTTCGATCTCACCGGAGAATCCGCTTGGGCGCCTTTCTACGGAATGCAACAATTCCACCGAACGGGCTACCGGGAAGTGGATCTGGTGGACTATAATACCCGCAACTACAAGTCGAATGCCGCCGTGCATTTCCGCCTGAAGCCAAGCCAGGAGTTCGAATCGCCGGAACTGATCCTCTCCTCCAGCTTCGGTAGCGGCACAACGGTCTATCAAGGCGATAACCGCTTCAGCCTGCGCGATATCCTCTTCTTCCAAAATCGCGTCGAATTGCGCAAAAAGGACAAGTACTTCCTCCGCGCGTACGCAACCAACGAAGATGCAGGCAATTCCTTCGACCCGTACTTCACCGCTCTGCGCCTGCAGGAAAATGCAAAGCCTGATTTCCGATGGGGCAGCGACTACTCGTTTTTCTGGACGAATGTCGCCCAATACAACAACCGCATGGCAGCGCTCGGCTATCCCCGACTGACCGTGGATCCGATTACGTTCGAAGGGCAGTTCGATTACGCGGCAGCGGCAAACTGGTTTCAAAACTACCGCGATACGCTCGCAAACTGGCACCAGCTGGCCATGAACTACGCCAACCAATCCACCGAAACCGGTACGCTCGATTACTTCCAGCCAGGTTCCCAGGCATTTAATAATGAATTTAACCGCCTCACCAGCACGAAATCCGGTCGCGCCGGCGGTACCCGTTTCTTCGATAAATCCGCGCTCTACCACGTCCACGGCGAATACCGGTTTACCCCCAGCTGGACCAACCAAATCGTGGTCGGCGCCAACGGCCGCTGGTACCGACCCTACTCGGAAGGCACCATCTTCTCTGATACCCTGCAATACACGTTCGACGCCGCAGGCAATCCGCTCGACTCAGCATATCTCCGGCTTTCTAACTGGGAAATGGGATACTACGCCGGCATTGAGAAAAAAATCGCCGATAATAAAGTCATCTTATCCGGTACGCTGCGCGCAGATAAAAATCAAAATTTTGACTGGCTGCTCACGCCCGCCGCTTCCGTAGTATATACGCCGAATAAAGACAATTTCCTCCGCTTCTCGTTCTCCTCCGCGATTCGAAACCCCACGCTGACCGACCAGTTCCTCTTCCTGAACGTCGGCCGCGCCACGCTGATCGGCAACCTCAACGGCTTCGACAGCCTCATTACCATCGAATCCTTCGCAGACGCTATTGACGGGCCGGGTATTGATGTGGGCAAATTGCGCTTCATCAACGTGGATCCCATCCGCCCCGAAAAAGTCAAAACCTTCGAACTCGGATACCGAACCACCCTCTGGGATCGGCTCTACGTGGACGCCGGCTATTATTTCAACATTTACACCGATTTTATCGGATTCAATATCGGCGTCACCGCACCCGTAGGCGGCGGATTTATTGACATCAATAAATTGGAAGCTTGGCGCGTGGCCGCAAATTCGAAAAATCAGGTGCAAACGCAGGGCTTCAATATCGGCCTGAATTACTACTTCAATCAGTACTATCAATTAAACGGAAACTATTCCTGGAATAAACTGGTCAAAACAGACGAAAACGATCCCATCATCCCGGCCTTTAATACGCCGGAACATAAATTTAATATCGGCCTTTCCGCCCGCGACCTGCCAATCGGCCGACTCAAACGCACCGGATTCAATATCACCTATAAGTGGATCGACGGCTTCCTGTTCGAAGGATCCCCTCAATTCACCGGTTTTATTCCCACTTACGATATGGTGGACGCGCAATGGAACTGCACGATTGACAGGATCAATACCACCTTTAAAATCGGCGCAACCAATATTTTTGGCTTTATGCCGCTGTTCCGGGAGGACAACCGCGGGATGTCCGCCTTGGAAGCCATGTTCGATAACCGGAACTTCCAAACCTACGGCGGACCGCGAATTGGTCGCCTCGCATACATTTCAGCGGTCTATACCTTTGAAAAAAGATAAATTTAGCGGATATTTCCGCCACTTTTTGCAACCAACGTACACAACAAACTTAATTCATTTGCAATGAAAAAAATTTACTTGTCTTTGCTGCTCCTCTGCACGCTGGCTTTTCAGTCGCTGCAGGCGCAAACCCGTTACTTTGATCCCGTTTTTTCCAACGTAACGGTCACCCCCAACGTACCCTACGGCCTGAATACCACCGTGCTGGCATTCCCGACCCTGATCAAGCAACCGCTGATTATGGACGTGTACCAACCGGCAGGCGACGCACAAACGGATCGCCCGGTTGTGCTCTATCTCCACACGGGTAACTTCCTGCCGTTCAAAAGCCCGATTGACGGCTCGCTCGGTTTCAATGGCTCCTGCGGCGGTACGATCCGCGATTCCGCTGCCATCGAGTTTTGCACCCGCCTGGCTAAAATGGGTTACGTCGCCTGCGCCGTGGACTACCGCCTCGGCTGGAATCCCCTCGCGTCCAGCGACGTAGATCGCCGATACGGCATCATCAACGCCGCCTACCGCGGTATCCAGGATATGCGCACTTGCATCCGCTACTTCCGCAAAACGGTGAAGGAAGCCGGCAATCCTTGGGGCATCAATCCGGATAAAATCGTCGTCTGGGGCCAAGGCACCGGCGGTTATCTGACACTCAACGGCGTCTGCCTTGATAATTACGCCAAAATCCCCTTCGCTTCGGAAGGTAAGTTCCTCTGGGACCATGACCAGAACCCCGCAACGCCGCCGATCCCCATGGTCGTGCCGCAAGTCAACGGTGATGTCAACGGCACTTCCGTCGGCGTAATCCCGGGTACGACGGATACGCTCTGCTTCCCGAATAACGTCGCGGCGCCGGACGGCACGCCCTATTCCTCTTCCTTCGCCCTTGCCGTCAATATGGGCGGCGCTTGCGCCGACTCTGCCTGGGTGGATCCGGGTCAAAGCCCACTGATCTCTTTCCACGTTCCGTACGATAACTTCGCACCGTATGCCGAAGGCATCGTGAACGTGCCGGGCACGAACCTGCAGGTGGTAAAAGTACAGGGCGCGTATGTCGTCCAGCAAATGATGGAGCAATTCAATAACAATGCTGCGTACGACGGCCAGTACATCCCGACGCTGGGTGGCAACCAACTCACCGCTTTCCAAAATACGCCCCAACTGAACGGCAATAACTGGACGGACGCCACGCCGGGTCTCTATCCCTTCGTGATGCCGATCGTACAGCAAACGCCGGTCGTACTGCCCTCTACCACCGCCCCTTGGGAGTGGTCGGGTACGGTGCCGAATAACCCGACCTGCAACACGGACAAGACGTCCGCGCTCCGCTATATTGATACGATCATGCAATTCGTGACGCCGCGCGCCTGCTTCGTACTCGGACTGCAAAGCTGTATTGACCGGGTGGTAGCCAACAAGGAGCCGCTGGCAAACAATATCGCCGTGACCGCCGCGCCGAACCCGGCAACATCTGAAATCCGCTTCACAGCAGATGAAAATCAGCCGATCCAATCCATGCAGGTGTTCGATATGCACGGCCGTATGATCCGCGATATCCGCGACATCAACAACAATTTCTTCGCCCTGCAACGCAACGGCCTGCCCAACGGCGCCTTCGTCGCAAAAATGTACTTTAAAGAAGGAGTGAAGGCGGTGCGCTTTATTCTGGAATAAGCGGTCGCCCAGGATTTTCTGCAGGAGTATGCAATATGCCTGGGGAATCTGATAAATTAAAAAGCGGGGTTTTAAGCAAGCATTTATGCGCTTAAAGCCCCGCTTTTTTCGTGAAAAATGGTGTAATAGATCCTTTAACGGTTTTTAAAAACCTATTTTGAGTAGATGCTTTTCAAAAAAGGCATCTGCTCATTAGGATATTTCGCCGCCGAAGGCGGAAAAATACTTTTAACGCTTGACAACCAGTTTCCCCACATACCGCACACCCGCAGCCGTGCGGATTTCCGGTAGGTAAAAACCCTGCGGCCAATCGCTGCAGTCCAGTATAAAACGATCTGATCCGCCGGGTATTTGCTGCCGATACACGCTGCGGCCGGTTACGTCCCACACGACCAGTGTGGCCGTCTCCGCGAAGGGCCGCTCAAATTGTATCGTTGTGAAAGCGCCGGTCGGATTCGGAAACAGGCGCATCTGCCCGGCAGCTGCTTCCTGCGTGCCTACAGTACAATCAAAGGCAGGATTGAAAAGCACGTTCAGGTTGAAGCCGGCGCTGCAGTTTGTATTCAGGTTTACGACGCGCAAGCTGTAATTCCCGCTTGCGGTGGCGCAATAGGTGAAACCGGTAGCCCCCGGAATAGCCACGCCGTTAACATGCCACTGCAATCCATAATTCGCCGGCAAGGCCAGGGTATCTATCAGCCGCAGCAAGTTGTTGGTGTTGCTGAAAGCGGGTAGGGTAGGGGGCTGGGTAAATTGTACCTGTACCGCGCCGGAAACGGCCGTGCAACCCTGCGGATTGGTGTAGAGCACTTGGTAGTTGCCGCTTTGCAAGGCCCCAAATGCCGCGCCGGTGGCGCCCGGCAAGGTGGCGCCGTTCAACAGCCACTGATTTCCAATTGGATACGAAGAATTTAGCCAGACGGAGTCTGCGCCCAGGCAACCCGCCAAATCGGCGGCCGGCGTAATCAGCGGCGCTGCCGGCGTCGGGTAATACGTGACCAGCAGGCTGTCCGATCGCGCGGAACACCCCTCCAGGTTCGTTACTTCCACCTGAAAATAGCCGGACGCCTGCGCCTCGTGCACAAAAGCAGTCGCGCCCGGAATCGGCGCGCCTTCATACCGCCACTGGTTGCCGGCGCCGTAGGAAGAGACGAGTAGAATCGGAATCGTTCCCGTGCAAGCTTCCGTGCCTTTCGGCGTATTCACCACGGGCTTTGTCGGCTGCGCATACACCGTGACCGTGTCTGTGAACGTCCACTCGTACACCGGGCGTTCAATATGCAGGATAATTCGGAAATTACCGGACACCAGCGTATCGCCGCTCAGCACGTTGAAGGGAATGCTGCCGCAGGGGTCGTCCGTACCCTTGATACCCGAATCGTCGTCCCAAAGTTGTACCGTATAATTGCCGTTTTCCAGTTTGATGCCGAGGGGCAGATTCCAGGGGAGCGGCGCATTGTTGATCGCAGGAGACGAGTTGTAGATCATGCTGGACGCCGGATCGTTGATCGCCAAATACAAATCCGGCGCGTTAATCGGATCCGTGCAGTCTGCCGAAAGTACCGTTACCCCCTGCAGGACGTACCCGACGGTATCAATCGTCGCCTTGTACCGTACCGGGTACGTTCCGGGCGTGCTGTACGTATGCGGTGGCGGATTTTCGCCGTCAAAGGTCGAGCCGTCGCCGAAATCCCATTCGTACGTGAAACCGGGATTGCCGCCGGAGGGAATATTATTGGTAAAATCAACCGCAATCGAACCGCAACCGGTATAATTGCTCATGGTAAACCCGTTGTTCGCAATCGTCGCCGGCGCGATGTACAATTTGAGTGGGAAACTGGTTTCCTGGACAAGAAAAAATACCGTGGCCTTCAGGCGAACGGTCAGCACAAACGAATCCGCCGCCGTGGGCGTCCCGCAAATCCGAACGCATCCGTCGGTCTGGGTGGCTGTTTCAAAAAGCCATGCGGACGGCGTCCAGTTCAACCCAGGCGGCAGCCCTTCCAGGCCGACGACCTCAAAGCGGGTGATTGGCAGTCCGGGCGGCGTGGTCGAATCCACGGCATTGACCGGCGTGGTCGTCTTGGGCAGCCGGAAAGAAATGGTCTGATCGTATGCCTGCCAATGCCCGCCGTCGGGTAAGGCGCCGATGAAAAGCGTGTCTGCCGCCATCGGCGGCAAATTAATCGTGCAACCCGGACAGGCCGTCTGGGCATGGTTGGAATTGGGTAAAAAGATAAAAATTGCGCAAAAAGCAGCAAAGAATCGGTGCATGGTTACCGGTTTTTAGTGTGAAATAATAGGCCGAACAAGCGGTGAGACTTTTCACAAAACCGGGGGGAGTATGGATTTTAGATTAGTGATGTAGGGCAATGGCGGGTCTCTGCGTTTGTGCGAAACAACCCGCCATCATCCTACATTCTAATCTCAAATTACTTTTGTACGATCATTTTCCGAACAACCTTTCCGTTCGGATTGCTGATCGAGTAGAAATACGCGCCATTGGGCAGGTCGCCGGTATT
>JAUMBL010000114.1:0-15541 GCA_032115775.1 Saprospiraceae bacterium
CCATCCGCTCTTTCTATGAGGCAAATATCGAGTTAACTGACCATATCCCGTCTTTCAACCTCTTCGATAATGTCAAGGGGGTCTATACCCGCCCGCGGATGCTCCCGCCCGCCAAACTGTACGGCGGTACGCAGATCAATCGGGCGCTGCTCGCAGAAGGTTCGATCCTGCACGCGCGCATCATCGAAAACTCCGTCATCGGCATCCGCTCCCGGGTCGGAGAAAATACGGTGATCAAAGACAGCATTGTGATGGGCAACGATTACTACCAAACCTTGCAGGACATCGCCGGCAGTCCCGACAATATCCCCATGGGCGTCGGGCATTATTGCCACATCGAACATGCCATCCTGGACAAAGACTGCCGCATCGGAAACAATGTAATGATCAAAGGCGGCGAACACCTGCCGGATTTTGACTCCCCCAATTATACCATCCGGGACGGGATTGTAATCGTAAAAAAAGGCGCGGTGATCGAAGAAGGCGCGCGAATCATGTAATGGAAACAACCCGCTTTTGCTACGCACTGGATCTCAAGCCGGATCCCCGTCTGATCGCCGAGTACGAACGATACCACGAGGCGGTCTGGCCTGAAATTCAGGAAAGTATTCGATCGGCAGGGATTGTGTCTTTGGAAATTTACCGGACGGGAAACCGGCTTTTTATGATCCTCGAAGCCGAACCGGATTTTTCCCCGGACCGCAAAGCGGCGCTGGACGCCGGGAATCCCCGGGTACAGGAATGGGAAGCGCTGATGTGGAACTACCAACAAGCACTGCCTTGGGCTAAAACCGGCCAAAAATGGGTGGAAATGAAGCGGATCTATTAAAATCGGGGTTTTTCCGCTGCCGGCGGAAAAACCCCGATAGTTTGTTAAGCCTTTACCACCGAATTATACGTGCCGAAGGGCGTCGGCTCGTATGCCTCCGCATTCCAGGCATTTTCCCAGCGCCGGCCGTCAATCAGGAAACGGTACTGGTAGTTGCGTCCGGCCTCGAGTTCAACCGTCGCTTTGAACGATCCGTCTTTTTGCTTCTTCAGTTCGATTCCTTGTTGGATATCCCACTGATTAAAATCGCCGAGTAGGGCAACCGTCTCTGCGTTTTCCACCGCCGCTTTCGGCAAATCAAAGGTCACTTTCGTCTTTGCAGCGGCTTTTTCCGGCTGCTTCGCGCGCGCCGGGGTGGACGTTGCATCCGCCTGCTCTTTTCCGGCCGATTTTGCAGCTGATTTTTTCACCGGCGCCGTATTTTTCACCGGCGCTTCAGTCGGAACAACAGTTGTTTTGTTGTCTTGCTTTTTCGTTGCCATAAATTTTGAATTTAAATTTTTTTAATTTTATAAAAACACACGTCTTAGTGTAGGAATGACACAAAGATACCGCATTTTTAAATACAAAACGAATACAGGTAAACAAATATTTGGTTTTACAAAAAATTAACACCATTTGCCCATTTTTTATTTGGTTTTCGCAATGCGCAATCTATAGCCCCCAATCCGCATTTTTTTCTATTTTTGCCCCGGAATTTGATCATTAAAATGTTGACCAATGGTATTGCAAGGAAAAAAGGGAATCATTTTCGGCGCCTTAGACGAGCAAAGTATTGCCTGGAAGGTAGCTGAGCGCTGCGTTTCGGAAGGAGCGCAAATCGTCCTCACCAACGCGCCGGTGGCGATGCGCATGGGAGAAATCAACAAACTGGGCGAAAAATGCAACGCGCCGATCATTGCAGCGGATGCTACGTCTGTCGAAGATTTGGAGAACCTGCTGCAGAAGAGCGTGGAGCATTTCGGCGGGAAAATTGACTTTGTCCTGCACTCCATCGGCATGTCCGTCAATGTGCGCAAAGGCAAGCCCTATACGGATCTAAACTACGAGTGGATGCAAAAAACCTTCGATGTCAGTGCGATTTCTTTCCACAAACTCATGTCGTCTGTCTTGAAATTAGACGCGATGAACGACTGGGGCAGCGTGCTGGCGCTCTCTTATATCGCTGCGCAACGGGTATTTCCGGATTACTCGGAAATGGCGGAGTCGAAAGCGCTGCTGGAGTCTTTCGGCCGGAGTTTCGGTTATCATCTCGGTCTTGCCAAACGCATCCGGGTAAATACCATTTCGCAATCTCCGACGATCACCACGGCAGGTCAGGGCATCAAAGGATTCCAGGAGTTTTTTGATTACGCCAACAAGATGTCGCCGCTGGGAAATGCGCCTGCAGAAGCCTGCGCCGACTACTGCGTGATGATGTTCAGCGATTTTACGCGGTATGTGACTATGCAGAATTTGTTCCATGACGGCGGTTTTTCCAATATGGGCATGAATCCGGCGGTGATCGGCCAATAAATTCGGCAGCGGCTCGGCAGCGTTGGCTGTTCTGATTCGTTTTGCTGTACCATGTCCCTGCTGCGCAGCGACAGTAAAATACGATTGCGTGAAACCTATCCAGCGTATCTGCTGCTCGCCCGCGCGCCGTCTTGCGCCGGGCTTGTGTCGGGCTGTTTTTTTTCTGATTCCATTATGTTTGCTGACTGCCGCGCGCAGGCTTTCGGCTCAGCTTGTCGCGCCTGCCGCCGACTCAAGCGCCGTCTTTTACCTGTACCCCAATACCCCGGAGCGCTATTATGTAAAATCGGACACCCTGCCCGATGCGCGCTTTCGGTTCTATGATCCGGCCAGACAAACGATGGTGGACTGGGGCACGCTGGGTAATTTAGGCTCTTCCGCCCGCCCGCTGTGGTTCAGTCCGTCCGAACGGCAGGGATTCGATCTGGGCGCGCACCCTTTCGATTTGTACCGGTTGGTTCCCGACAGCCTGCGTTTCTACCGGCAGACGCGGACCTTCAGCGAGGTGTTTTTTTCCCAGGGCCGAACGCAGAACGACAATATGATGCGCGCCGTTTTTTCCCGAACCTTCGGCGACAGTATCACGTTTTCGCTGGACTACCGCGCGTTCAACAATATCGGCCAGTACCGGTATCAAGCCACGAAGCACAGCGGCGTATCGGCGGGAATCCGTTGGCCGGTCAGCGATCGCTACCAGGTGTTTATTATTTTTAACAGCAACAGCAACCGCCAAAAGGAAAACGGCGGTATTGCCACGGATACTATTTTTGACGACGGCCAATTCGGCGGCGCCATCGCGGCGCCGATCCGACTGCCGGATCAACGCGCGCAAACGCGCATCGCCGATCGCACGCTGCTCGGGGTGCAACATCTTGACTTTGGAAAAACGGCAACCGGCCGCATTTTTCGGGCACGCCATACGCTGCGCAGCAGCAACCAGGAGTTCAAATTTTTTGATACCAACCTGCAGGCGGACTCCCTCTTTTTCGATACGTTCTTCGTGGATCGCCGTGGCCTGCGCCACTACACCCGCTTATACCGGCTGGACAATGCGCTGGATCTGCTGACCTTCCGTCCAAAGGCTGCTGCTGCCGACGAGCTCGCCGTGGGCGTTGAGCATACCTATTTCCGGCTCCGCCAGGAACCGCGCGATTCCGCTTTTTCCAACCTGTTCCTCACCGGTCGCTTTATCGCTGCGCCGACTGGGCGCCTGTCTTTCCAGGCTCGGGGCGCCCTGGGTTTGCTGGCCAACTTCGGTGAGTATCGCGCCGACGCCTTGCTCTCCCTGGACGCCGGGCGCTTCGGCCGACTCGAACTGGCGGCCGGCAGTCGGCGCTACCCGCCGGCGCAGTTGTACCGGGAGTTGTACGTGAGTAACCGCCTGATCTGGCGGCAGGATGTAAAAAAACCGGTGGAAACCAGCCTCTCCGCCCGCTATGCGCTGCCCGCTTGGGGCCTGTCCTTACAAGCGCAAACGCATCTGGTCAACAACTACCTCTATTTTGATCAACGCGGACTGTCTGCCCAAACGCTTAGTCCCCTGCAGGTACTGCAAGTCGCCGGCACGCTCCAACGCGCGATCGGGCCGTTGCGTTTCGATAATACGGTCGCCCTGCAGCGCGCCAACCGAACCGACGTATTCCGGCTGCCCGCCTGGTTTGTCAAAAGCAGCGTCTATTTTTCCGGCGCGGTATTTGCCAAAAAGATGGATTTGGAGGCTGGCTTGGATTTTCGAATCAATGCCGAGTTCCGACCCGAGGGTTATCAGCCGCTCAGTTGGCAGTTCCATTTACAGGACTCCCTCACGCAGAAGCCCTATCCCTGGGCGGATGCTTTTATCGCCTTCCGAGTGCAGACGTTTCGCTTTTTTTTCCGGTATGAAAACCTGAATGCGCTGCTGGATAAAAGCAGGGTGTTTTATCAAACGGCCTATTACGCCCAGCCTTTCGGCGCTATTCGCCTCGGAATCGGCTGGCGATTTCTCGACGGCAACGAACCGGGCGGCAGCAGCGGCGGCGGCGGCAGTTCCCGACCGCCGGCAGGCGTCGGGCGCGGCCGCTGATTGGGCGAGAAAACTCCAAACAGGCGCTTAACGACGAAGTATCGCCTCCAAATCGCGGAGCAACTGCCGGCCGGCCTCCGAGAATTTTTTTACCGGCTCTCCGCGCTCCAACTCTTCCATCAAAAAAGCAAAATTATCCGCGAGCACCTCGTCCGGGTGGATAATATACCCCGTATTGTCGCCGATTTGTCGGAAAAAATCGGGTTGGTTGCGCAAATCCAGGGTGGAACTCAATCCGTCCGGCTTAGTTAGTACGCGCCAAACGCCCGCGTCGGTTTCTTTAACCTGGAACAATTCGAAGGTCAGATAGCTGAAAAAAGCGGGTTTATCCTCAACGAAACCCGGTTTGTTGGCGTAAATGATCGGAACGGCTCGGATGGGCGGCGCTTTGGGCTGTTGCAATTCAATGATTTGGGCAAAATCTACCCCGTCCGGATTGTGCAGTACGCGTTCTGCCAGCAGCGGCGGCAACTCCAGGCGGTCGTAGCCTATTCCGGAAAATCCAATCCGTTGGTACAAGGCGCGCCGCTTATCCGGATGCAAGCGGGAAAAGACGTGAAACAGTTCGTGGTAGAGGGTTGTTTTGAAAGCGTCCCGGTCGCCCGAGAGGGCGTTATACGGAATGACGATCGTATTTTCGCGGGTATAGTACACGCCTTCCCCGTAGTGCAACGCCTTGGTTTTGATGAGCACCAGCGTGTCCGGGAAAATATCCGGGCGCAAGCGCATGCAAGGCGGATAAATCTGTTGGAGGGTTTTTTCCACCATTTTTGCCTCCTCGGCGCTGAAACCGGCCATATCGCTTTGGAGAAACTGCTGGTAGGCGCTCGTTAAGTCGGCACGGGAAATCTGCCGGTTCAGCGGTTTTTTCATTTGGACAGACATTTCCACGGCGGAAACACGCTCGAAAAAACGGTCGGTCGAATCGGAAATAATGTATCGAGCCGCAAACGCGCTATCAGCGAGGAGGACGACCTGCCCCGATCCGAGGGTGATCGTTTTGGTCGGTATTTGAGCCGAACATTGCGCGCTCAGCAGCGCGGCGGAAAGCCAAAGAAAAAAACGCATAAAAAAAGAATGGGTGAAAATGAACAGGGTAACCGGCGGATCGCGTCGGGAAGCGTCCCAAGCGATTTATTCAGGGTTTTAGCGATTCCTGCGCGAAGCGAAGCCTAAAAACAGCCCCTGTCGGCAGATTTCTTTCGACTTCCAGTTGGATATGGTGAATTTTTAGAATGCTTTGTACCAAGGACAACCCGATACCGGCGCCCCGGATATTTCGATGTCGCGGACTGCGGAAAAACGGCTCAAAGATAAGCGGTAATTCCGAATCCGGTATGCCGGGGCCGCGGTCGCATATTTCTATAACATGCCGGCCTTCCGGGTTACACACCAGCCGGAGCAGCGCGTGGTGATCGGGCGCGTATTTACAGCCGTTCTCGCAAAGGTTCATCAGCGCAGTTTGCAGCAGGGCTTCGTTGGCCTGCACCACCAAATTTTCTGCTGATTCCGGCATGTTTTCGTATTCCAGGCTGATTTTATAGTGTGGATGGCGTTTTTCAACCCACTCTTTTGTTTGCCAAATTAGTTCGTCTATGCGCGTGGGCGCGAAAGGAATGGCGGCGGGGTCGTTTTGCATTTTGGCCAACAGGAGTAGTTTTTCCTCTACATCGCTGATTTGGCGCAGATCCTCCAGCAGGCTTTCCAAGGCTGCGCGGTATTCGGCCGCCGGGCGTTCTCGCTGCAAGACCACATCTATTTGCATACGCATGGCGGTGAGCGGGTTGCGCAATTCGTGCGATACGTTGGATAGAAACATCCGCTGCATCCGGAAGGCATGCTCCACCCGGTCTAACAGTCTGTTAAAGGTAGCGCTCAGCCGCCCCAACTCATCCTGGCTGTTTCCCGTCTGAATCCGGCGACTCAGGTCGGCCGGTTGGATCGCATTGGCCTCGTTGATGATTCGGGAGACCGGCTCGAGTGCCTGTCCGGCAAAAAACCAGCTCAGGGTAGCAAAGGCGGCCATGCCCAACAAAAAACTTCCGATCAGGATGTTCCGAAGCCGAAGTGCGCCGGAGGGATCGCAGTATCCCTCCACAACCACCGCGTAGGTCTCCCCGCCGGTTCGTTCAAACGGAACGCCCAGTGCGTGCAGATTGAAAAATTTAAACCGCAGCTCCGCGTTTTGCTGGATTTCCTGCAAGGTTTTTACCGGCGTTGGGGGCGCCTCCCCATTCAATGTAAAAATACGCTCGTACGCATTGTCATAAATACTGACGTTGTTGCGGTAGGGTAGGGCACCGGAGTCCGGAACCGACCAGCTGGCGCCCGGCAAAGGCGCCGGCGGGTTCGGCTCCCGAAGAACAGACTGGATTGTCAGCGCAGCCTGCGCCGACAAACCTTGGTAAAACTCCTCCTCGATTTGCCGCTGATAACTCCAAAACGCGTAGTACAGCACCCCGGCTAAAATCAGGGCGATGTTGAACGTGAAAAGCAGCGTGAGCCGGGTTCGGAGTTGCATGCGCTCTAAATTACGATTGTAGTTTATTGATCATCATCTGCACGCCGGTGGTAGCCGGCGCGGCGATGATCATCAGGTTGGAGGCGCTGGATATCTGAAAATTTACGGCTGGATCCAGGTCAATGTAAAAAAACGGAATGCCGTGCGGGACATACGAGGTCAGGCTGGCGGCAGGGTACACCTGCAACGACGTGCCGATGACTGCGAACACATCCGCTTCCCGCGCGATTTCAATCGCAGGCGTCATCATGGGTACCGATTCGCCAAACCATACAATGTGTGGCCGGAGTTGGCAGCCGCGCGCGCACAGGTCTCCTAAACGCAGATCGCCGGCGCAGTCGTACACCAAATCCATGTGCCGTTCGGAGCGCGATTTCAGGAGTTCTCCGTGCAGATGCAAAACCTTTGAACTGCCCGCGCGCTCGTGCAGATCGTCCACGTTTTGGGTGATAATGCGCACATCAAAATCCGCTTCCAGGGCGGCAAGACCCAGATGGCCTGCGTTTGGCAGCGCGGACTGTAACTGCCGCCTTCGCTGGTTGTAAAATTCAAGCACGAGTTCCGGATTGCGTCGCCAGCCCTCCGGAGAGGCGACGTCTTCGATTCGATGTTGATACCAGAGGCCGTCTGCGTCGCGGAAGGTAGCGATTCCGCTTTCCGCGCTGATCCCGGCGCCGGTGAGTACGACTAGTTTTTTCATTCGTCTGACTGAAATTTATTATTCGGATCGAACGATCCGATTTTGATTTATCCGCTTTGGGCCGCTCTCATCTTACTATTTTTTATACTGTACCCAAAATAAATGCCCAAACCCGCGATCAGCCAGATCAAAAATCCGAACCAACTGTGCGCCGGTATTTGCGCCATCATGTAAAAACAAAATACCAGTCCGAGTACGGGAATCAACGAAAGCCGGAAACGGACGCACAAAACGGCAAGGTATCCGCATACCAAAATAAAAAGCCACATCGGGATTTTGTGCTGAAACAAGCGCCATCCGGATTCATACTTGTGGGCGGCCGGCGCAGGCATGGCGTCAACGGCCGCCCGGTACTGGTCGGCCTCCAGCTGCTGCAGGAAGGCGGCCAGATCGCCGCCCGCCGCCTGAAGCCCGGCTGCTGCGTTGTTTTCAAAATATTGCCGGACATCCTGTACCTCCTCCCGACTGAGATTTTGCAGGATTTGCGCAGGGGCGTACGCCTGGGGTGCGTTGGTAAGCCAGTCCGCCGTATCCGCCCGTTGAAATAGCGCCAAATACCCTGTGAGCGCCGCCAACATCAGGGGGAAAACAAACCGGCTATTGATGTACGGCGCCCGAAACCGGCCGCGGGGCGCATCGGGCTGCAATTCCAATCGGAGCACGCCCGCACACACCAGCACAAATGCGAATAAGGTACCCATGCTGCACAAATCCAACACCGTATCGCTGGGAATGAACAACATCGGAACCACTACAAATAGTCCGGTGATGATCGTGGAAAACGCCGGGGTTTTGTACTTCGGGTGTATTTTGGCAAATCGCCCCGGCAGCAGCCCGTCGCGGCTCATCGTCATCCAAATCCGTGGCTGACCTAACTGAAAGACCAAAAATACGCCCGCCATCGCAATGACCGCGCTGACGGCAATAATGCCCGATAGCCATTTCAGGTTGCGACTTTCAAAAACGTAGGCTAACGGATCATTGACATCCAATTCTTTGTAACTCACCATGCCCGTCAGCACCAATGCGATCAGGATGTATAAACCGGTGCAAATCAGGATCGCATAGGCCATGGCCTTCGGCAGGTCGCGCTGCGGATTCTTACATTCCTCGGCCGTAGTGGACAAAGCGTCAAAACCAATGTAAGCAAAAAATACCGAGGATACGCCGGCCATCACGCCGCCAAATCCGTTTGGCGCAAAGGGATGCCAGTTGGCCGTGTCCACGTAAAACGCGCCCACAATAATCACCATTAACACGACGGCGATTTTCAATACCACCATCAAATTGCCCGCGTTTTTCGACTCCCGGATGCCGACATACACCAGCGCGGTGATTAACACCGACATGATGATGGCCGGAAGATCGAGCACCACACGCAGCCCCCCCAAGCGGGGCGCTTCCGTCCAGGCACGGTACGACTCCAACTGCGCACGGGTCAGGTCTGCCTGGGCCGTCCCGCCCTTCAGCAAGCCGTCGGTTTCCGCAAAGCCATTTCGGGCCGATATGTAATCTATCGTCGCCCAGTCCGGAATATGCCATCCGGCGCTCTCGCACAAACTGGTGAAATACCCCGACCAGCTGACGGCCACCGTAATATTGCCGACTGCATATTCCATAATCAGCGCCCAGCCGATAATCCAAGCGATTAGTTCGCCGAACGCCACATACGAATAAGTATAGGCGCTGCCGGAGACGGGCAACATCGAAGCAAATTCCGCATACGCAAACGCGGCAAATCCACAGGCCAGCGCCGTAAAAACAAACAGAAAAAGCACGGCTGGGCCGCCGTTATAACTTGCCGTACCAATGGTGCTGAAAATTCCGGCGCCGATAATCGCTGCAATGCCCAGCGCCGTTAGATCCACAAGGCCGAGGCTCTTGTGTAAGCCGGTTCCTTCCGCTTCGCTTTGTTGCACGGAGGCGACGGCTTGTTCGATGGTTTTTTTTCTGAAAATGGATTGTAAAAAAGACATCCCGGCAGTGTATTTTATCAAAAACGCCACAAAATAACTTGTTCCCGGAACATTTCCCGAAAATATTATGATTTTTTGCGCGCTTTAAGCGAAAAAACCATCGGCAGGATGTTTTCCAGTCCCTGAATACGGTAGTTTCCATCCTCGCCGCGCACTGTTTTTGCAAAGCAGTCGAAGGGGGAAAAGGGGTACTCGTTTAAAAACTCCAGCTGCAGACCCTGTTCCAGCAGGCTGTTTAGAATTTCGCTCAAGCCATGATTCCAGCCGTATTCGGTGTACTGGATCGGTGCATTCCGATCGGCATACGTACCGGTTTGCGCGGTTTCGATCACGCCGGCATTGTGATACGGATACTTTAAATACGCCATGTCGTCGTCCAGCATCCACAACACCGGATGGAAATCCGCCATGTAAAAAAAACCGCCCGGCCGCAGGAAGTGCGCGATTACCGCCGCCCAGGGCTGCAGGTCGGGCAGCCAGCCAATCGTACCGTAGGAGGTGAAAACAATATCAAACCGACCCTCCAAATGCGCAGGCAGATCATAGACATTGCAGCATACAAACTGCGCGGGAATACCTGTTTCGGCGGCTAAAGACCGGGCAATGTCAATGGACTCATTGGATAAATCGCAGCCGGTTACTTCGGCGCCTTCCCGAGCCCACGACAGCGTGTCCTGCCCGAAATGACACTGCAAGTGCAACAGTTTTTTTCCGCGTACATCGCCAAGCTCCCGCAACTCAATGGCTTGGAGACTGGTTTTTCCCCGCCTCCAGTTTTCCATATCATAAAAATCGGAATGCAGGTGCGTCCGGGCGCGTTGGTTCCAACCTGCGCGATTGGCTTCGAAGTAATGCTGGTCGTTCATCTTTAAAACAGTTGCCTGGAAGGCAGGCCGGCGCAAATGTGGAAATTATTGGAGAATTTTTTTCTAAAAAAATACCTTTGCGTGAAATCCTTTCAACGCAACGTTTTCCCTGATGCACACCATCGCTGTTTTTTGCGGCGCCAACAAGGGCGTCGAACCTGTTTTTGCGGAGCAAGCCGCGCTACTCGGCCAATACCTGGCCGAACGCAACATCCGCGTATTGTTCGGCGGCGGTTCCGTCGGACTCATGGGCGTGCTGGCCGACGCCGTCCTGGCGCACGGCGGTCCGATCACCGGCGTCATTACCGAACAATTGTTCAACCTGGAACTGGGGCATCCCGGCGTACACGACATGATCGTGGTGGAATCCATGGCCGAGCGCCGCACGCTGTTAATTAAAGGCACCGATGCGGTGATTACGCTGCCCGGCGGGTATGGCTCAATGGACGAGTTTTTTGAGGCGCTGACGCTGGCGCAATTGCACCAATACCGCAAACCAGTAGGACTGTTGAATACCGAAGGGTACTATGATCCGTTGATTCAAATGCTCGATCAAATGGTGCGGCACGGTTTTCTAAAACAACAAAATCGCCGCCTGTGTCTGGACGCGCCCACCGTTCCGCAACTGTTGGATAAAATCGCAACCTACGAATACCAGGCAGCCGCAAAATGGCTGTAAACCGGATCCCGGAAACGCAAATTACGGATTATGCAAGCCTATCACGACCTTTTAAAGTATATCCTTGAACATGGCGCAGAAAAAAGCGACCGAACCGGCACCGGTACGATCAGCGTGTTCGGCTATCAGATGCGCTTCGACCTCGAGGCCGGATTCCCGCTCGTAACGACTAAAAAAGTGCACCTTAAAAGCGTCATCTACGAACTGCTGTGGTTCCTCCAAGGGGGTACCAACATCCGCTACCTGAAGGAACACGGCGTCAGCATCTGGGACGAGTGGGCCGATGAACACGGCGATCTCGGTCCGGTGTACGGCAAACAATGGCGCTCCTGGGCACGCCTAGACGGCGGCACAATGGATCAAATTGCCGCGCTGACGGAGACCTTGCGCAACAATCCGGACAGTCGCCGGATGATCGTATCCGCCTGGAATGTAGCCGACCTTCCCGACATGGCGCTGGCGCCCTGCCATTGCCTATTCCAGTTTTATGTGGTAAACGGAAAACTTTCCTGCCAGCTGTACCAGCGCAGCGCCGATGTGTTTCTCGGCGTACCGTTTAATATTGCATCCTATGCGCTGCTAACGCAGATGCTGGCGCAGGTAACCGGCCTGCAAGCCGGCGAGTTTATCCATACCTTTGGCGACGCCCATATTTACAGCAATCACCTGGAGCAGGTGCGCCTGCAGCTCTCCCGCGAACCCCGCCCGCTTCCGCAGATGACCCTGAATCCGGCGGTGCAGGATATTTTTGCCTTCCAATACGAAGATTTTACGCTTACCGGCTACGATCCCTGGCCGGGGATCAAAGCCCCGGTCGCGGTGTAGCGCCGCTCGCCGGCCAGCGCGCCGGTTCGGCCTCGCGCATCATCTGCAGTACGGCCTCCAGCACATCCTCCACTTGCGGCTTAGAGAAATAGTCGCCGTCCTGTCCGTAGCCTGCGCGGTGCTCCCGGGCAGCCAGGGTGATCGGCGCCGAATCGAGGAACCGATACGCGCCCTGCACTTCCAGCACCTGTTGTAGCATAAAAGCCGAAGCCCCGCCGGGCACGTCTTCGTCTAAAAACAAGACCCGGTTTGTCTTTTGAATCGCCTGCGCGCAGATTTGTGGGAGATCGAAAGGCAGCAGGGTTTGCACGTCTATCACCTGCAGCGAAATCCCCTGGGGCGCGAGCAGTTCCGCCGCATCGAGCGCAACGCGGACGCAAGCGCCGTAGGTAATAACGGTAATATCTTCGCCTTCGCGCAGGATTTCCGGCACGCCGAGCGGGACGGTGAATTCGCCGATATTGTCCGGCAGGCGCTCTTTGAGCCGGTAGCCGTTGAGACACTCCACCACGATGGCCGGGTCGTCGCTCTGCAGCAGGGTGTTATACATACCGGCCGCCTGCGTCATGTTGCGGGGGACGCATACATACATGCCGCGCAGGGCGCCCAGCATCATGCCGAGGGGCGAGCCGGCGTGCCAAACGCCCACGAGGCGGTGTCCGCGCGTGCGAATAATGGCCGGGGCCGCCTGTTGATTGTTGGAGCGCCAGCGCACCGTAGCGAGATCGTCGGACAGCGCTGTCAGGCCGTAGAGCAGGTAATCGAGGTACTGAATTTCTGCGATCGGGCGGAGGCCGCGCATGGCCATGCCGATGGCCTGCCCCATGATCGTCCACTCGCGGATCCCCGTGTCAAACACCCGTTCGACGCCGTATTTCTGTTGTAGCCCGCGGAAGCCCTGATTGACGTCGCCGATGTGGCCGACGTCCTCGCCGAATGCAAACAGTTCGGGATAACGCGCCAGATTGGCGTCGAAGCAGGCGTTGAGTACCTCGAAACCGTCCTTCATGGGCGCGTTTTCGCCAAATTGCGCGGGTACGACCGGTGCACGGAGCGCCGATTTTGCACTGTCGCTGTACAGATAATCGCTGTACCAGTGCTGGCCGAGGCGGGTCTCTTCGCCGATAAAATCGAGCAGCGCGCCGATGGCGGGGTCTTGTGCGCCCGGGAGCGCAAAGTGCATACGGCGGGCGTATTTCAGCAATTCATATCGGAGCAGGTCGCGTTTTGCGGCGAACTCACCGGCGATGTCCGAGAATTGTGGCGAGGCGGTATGCGCCGCGCGCAATTGTTCGACAATCGTTTCCAGTGCGCGGCGGCGCTCGGCGACCGCGCCGTGATAGGCCTGAAAAATCCGTTGCGCGGCATCTTGCACTTCTTTCCGGGCTTCCGTTTTGATCTGGGTGATTTCCGCCTCAGTGGCGATACCGGCCTCGAGCATCCAGTTTTCCATGCGCCGGTTGCAATCGAAGGCTTCTTCCCAGGCCAGTCTTTCCGGGCTTTTGTAGCGTCGGTGGTCGCCGGAGGTCGAGTGACCGAGTTGTTGAGTGACTTCCTGGATATGCAGCAGCGCGGGGCGGTGGGTTTGGCGCATATTGCCGATGACCTCCGCGTACACTTGGCAAAGTGCGGGATAATCCCAGGCTTTTGCGGTGAAAATATCCACGCCGTTTTCGCCGTCCAGGCCGCGCAGCGCCTCTGAAATGCTGTCTTTCGCGGTTTGGTAGTTGCGGGGCACCGAGATGCCGAATCCATCGTCCCACACCGAAACCGCCAGCGGAACCTGGAGAACCCCGGCCGCGTTCAGGGTTTCCCAGAACACGCCTTCCGAAGTCGAGGCGTCGCCGATGGTACAAAAAACCACTTCCTGGCCATTTTCGGACAGATTACCGGACAATGCCGGGTTTTCGCGGAATTTTTTGGAGGCAAACGCCAGTCCGAGTCCCCGCGCCATT
Organism: Saprospiraceae bacterium; assembly: GCA_032115775.1. GTDB lineage: Bacteria > Bacteroidota > Bacteroidia > Chitinophagales > Saprospiraceae > M3007. Next base: position 13,929 of record JAUMBL010000114.1, read on the forward strand.
TGCCCGGCAGTCGGAGAAATATCCGCGGATATATTATATCGGTTCTTCAGGTCGAGCCAGCGCCCGTCCCGATCGACGGTAGCGGTGGAGAAGTGGCAATTCATTTGGCGGCCGCCGGACATGGTATCGGTCTGCGGGTCGCCGTAAAGTTGCGCGAAAAAATCATCGAGCGTCATCAGGCCGAGCGCCATCATCAGCGTTTGGTCGCGGTAATACCCGGCGCGAAAATCGCCGGGGCGCCAGGATTTTGCCATGGCGACCTGCGCCACTTCCTTCCCGTCGCCGATGATGCCAAAATTTGCGCGTCCGGTGAGCACCTCTTTGCGCGCCAGGATACTCGCTTCCCGGCTGAGCACGCAAATGCGAAAATCGCGCATTACCTCCTGGCGGTAGGCTTCCGTGATCACGAGGGGCTTTTCTTGTTGTTTTTTGGCGCGGGACGCTGATTTCGATTGAACCATTGTTGGATAGGGCGTAAAAATTGCAGAAAAAATTATTTGCGCGGCAAAATAGCCTCGGAAACAAACTATTCTTTGGCAAAAAAACTAAACTCAAACACGCCGCAAAAGTAAGAAAAATATACGGTGTTGATTTCAAAATTTTCTTTGGATTACGCTTACGAAGGAAACGCGGAAGACGATTTGAATCATTTGGCAAACTATGTAATTAAGTTGTTGATTTTCAATGTTTAAATGAAATTGTAAAATAGATTTGGCTTTTTTGCCTTTTAAACAGTTTTTAATTTCAAAAAAAAAGCGCGCCGGTCAAAAATAATTTGGATTAATTTTGCAGCCAAATTTGCCTTAAAACAGCAATAATTTATTCTGTCTTGTCTGTTCCCATCTTCAGGAACTGCCTTCGGCATGCGCAGGTGAATTGTTGCGCAAAATCGCGACCGTATGTCAAACGAACCAACCATTCGCTACAGCGATGAAGACCTGCAGGAGTTCAAGGTACTAATCGAACAACGATTGGCCGAAGCCAATCAGGAATTGGATTTTCTCGGACAGCAAATCAATGAGCTGAACGAAAATGGATTCAACCAGCAGGGGGGGGATAAAAACGACGATGCAACGATTCATGCCGATCTGGAATTTCTCCAGCGCATCGCTTCCCGGCAGCAAAGGCTGGTCTTGGATTTGCGCAACGCCCTGTTGCGTATCCAAAATAAAACGTACGGCATTTGCACCGTGACCGGGCAACTGATTGATAAAAATCGTCTGCGCCTCGTGCCGCATGCCACCAAAACCGTGGACGGAAAAAATATCGCCAATGCCGGCAAACCCGCCGTCCCCACCGAATCCAGCAGCGGCGAACCGTTTCCCGATCCGGCCGATCTGGAGCGGCCCGCCAAACCTATCGGCGATAAAGTGCGCCTAAACGCCGCCAAACGCCCCGCTCAAAAGGAAGACTGGGAAATGGACAATGACGCCGTGGAAAATGCAGGGTATAACGCGCCGAAATTCGAGGACGACGACGAGTGAAGCGGCTTGCTTCCGGGCTTAGTGCCGCGTCCGGCGAATAGCGCATGAATATGGCGGCCAAATTTTCCCTTCCTCTGCGTTGCTCGGCGGTTACAATATCCCGTATTGCGCCCTTCTCGCGCCTTGATG
>JAUMBL010000115.1:0-21471 GCA_032115775.1 Saprospiraceae bacterium
CACGATGGCCTGCCTTTGGCGCTCATTAAATCTACTTTTTCGCATGTGTTCTTTTTTAAAGTGTGAAAGTTACGACATTAAACTTTCTCTACTTATTTTTGGTACCGCTGAGCGGGGGGCAGGACACAAAGACGAGGCGCTGCGACTGGCGCGGCTGCGCTTTCTACAGGAATCCAGCGTGCGGAATGCACACCCCTTTTTCTGGGCGGCCTTTGTGCCGCTGGGGGATATGCGGCCGGTGAAATGAATAGTTGCAGGAACTATTGCTGCTGTAAGGCTATTTCCAAGGCTTTGGCGCGGTCAAAATAGGGATGCTTCGGATTGGCCGTGATTTCTTTCAAAACGGTATTCAACCGTGTGCGCGCGCCCGGGAGTTGTTTGGTTAAACAAAACACCTCGCACCAGATCGCGTCCAACTTCCGGTCAGAATCAAGAAAGTCGCGGAATTTCCGGAAGTCAGCTTCCGCACTCGCGTACTGACCTAAGTGGTAGTAAGTGTATCCGCGCAGATAAAGCGCATCTTGTTCCCGGTTTTTGTCCGGCGTTGCAAGCAATTGCAAGGCTTCCCGGTATTTCTTTTCCCCATACAGCCTGACGGCCTTATCATACGGCGTTTGGGACGCCTCCTCTTCCGCGCCCATCAGCGTTTGACTGAAATCTTCCTCCATATAAGCCTTAGCGGCTATGGCGGCAAAGTCCCGACTGGCCGCCGGCTTTTGAACGGGGGGAGCAGGAGGAGTTTTTTCCGCCGCTATCGGCCGGCTTGGAGCAACCGGCGCCGTGGAAGTCGTATCTTCATTTTGAATGGAAGAGGGCGTAACACCTTTTTCGACTTGTTCTGTTCTAAACAGATTCGGGTTTGTAATCCATACGATTGCAAGACCCAACGCAACAAGCACGAGGGCAATTATTCCCCATTTACGAGATAAGTACCTCCCTTTGCCGCCGGGGGACGGCGGCTCTGTTTTTTCCCCGGCTTCCCCTTCCGCACTCCAGTCATTCAACTGCTGCAACAGATGTTCGTTGCGCAGCATGCGCAGTACTTTAGATTCTGATCGCAAAGCTTCCACACGCCGTGCCAACCCGGCATCCGATTGCAGCGCCTCCTCAAAGGCCGCCCGGTCTGACGGACTCATCCGATCATGGATGTAGTCCTCCATATCTTCGAACTCATATAGCGGATTCATATTTCGCGTAGTTCTTTTAGTAATTCGGGGCGTTCAGACAATAGGTTATTCAGTTTCTTCCGGCAATCATGCACGGCCATTTTGGCTGAGTCGGGACTCTTGTATTGTAGTTTTTCAGCAATTTCCGCCATCGTGTAACTGTGGCCGTGCAATTGGAGCAGTTGGCGGCATTTCTCTCCGGTCATCATCAATAGTTTATCCAAAAATGCTCTTTGGTGTTGTAGATTAAATTCAAGTTCCGGGTTCATCTCAATATCCGCTTGGACGACATCCATGGAACGATCATGCATGGCCGAGCGCCGATGTTCAGAACGGCGTTTGGTGTAATACATTTGCGCGGCTATTTTGACAAGATAGGTCGAAATAGCGCTTCGGGTCGGATCGTATTTATTCTCCTCTACGTGGTTTAAAAAAGCCACCAATGCCTGGTTCAACATCTCCCGGACATCTTCTTCGGCGCCGCCTAATATTCGAAGCTGCTGCCGGATCGCGCCTTTTAATTTTTCATTAAGGCAGAGATGCCGCAACGCTGCGTTTATTTGAATTGACACGCCGCTTCGGAGCGCCTCCAGGATGGTGTTGTCGTTGTTGAATAAATGATTCATTCCTTATTGCCGGGCAGGAGACAAAGGTAAGGATGTAAGGTCAAAATAGTAACGCGGATGCGGAGACAGGAGCAGTGAATACCAACGGCGCGTCGTGCCGACCGCGTTGCGCAGAAAAATGTTACCTTTTTCGGCTTCTTAGCGGCGCGCACAAAAAATTAAAAACCGCGACATGCCGACGTGGCCGGTCGCATCTAAAATAAAAAAATCCATTTTCGGCCATTCGATGTGATTTTTTTGACCGTCGCGCTGCGGATGCAGGCAAAAATCACTTAGAACGGCGGAAAATCGATCTTTTTTGGGCTCTAACCCTATCGGTCAGGTAGTTCCACTTAGCGCATGTTTGGAATTTTCGCATCAAGTCAAAAATGGCTCATCGTTCGCCATTTTCCTCCTTTTTTCAGGCACGTAGCCCCGGCAATGCGCCTGAAAAAAGGTGAAAAATGAACCAAGATCCTATTTTTTGCCTTCGGCCGAAAACGCCAAACATGCGCTTATTTGCGGATAGTCCCAAATCCGATTATTCTTTCTTTTCTTTCCGTTCAATCGTAATCGTCGTCGGCCCCGAGATGATTTTGAACTCTGTGCGGCGATTGAAGCGGTGTTCGTCTTCGGTGCATTCCACGCCGTTTTGGCACTGATTCAGCAGTTGTTTTTCGCCATAGCCGACGGCTTGGATTCGGTCGGCAACAATACCGCCGCGCTCTGCGAGCCAGCGGCGGGCGCTTTCGGCGCGGCGCTGGGAGAGTTTTTGGTTGTAGTCGTCGTTGCCGCGCGCGTCGGTGTGAGAAGACAGTTCGATTTTAATGTCCGGATACTGCTTCATGATATCGGCGAGATATTGCAAATCGGGTTCTGCATCCGGCAGGATTTTATCGTCGTTGAAGTCGTAGTAGATGCTATTAAGGCGGATCGGCTCATTGATGGTGACGACGATGCTGTCAGGCTCCTTGCGTTCCATGCGGAGCGTGAATTTCTTATCCACTTTTACCGATCTGCGCACGCCCACAGTATTGAAGGTGAGGGTGTCCGATTGATAGCCCTCGCGGGTGGCGATTGCCATATAGGATTTTTCCGGTTGGAGGGCGAAGGGGAAGTCGTTGCCGGCTGCATTCGTGCGTGCATCTACCTTTGCGGGGTCTTTTTCAGTCACGTCGAAGACCTGTATCGTCGCGCCGGTAAGCGGCTGATTTTCTTTTTCATTTTTACGGCGGAAGCGGAAGACGGTGGCCATCAGATCCACTTTGACGCGTTCCTGTTCCCAGACATAAATATCGTCGCAGCAGGTTTTACTTTTTAAATTATTAGGACCCGGGCGGTTACTCACCACATAACCCTTAAATCCGTCTGGTGTGCGCGTGTAGAACTGGTCGTCCACGCTGGAATTAATCCCGGGACCGAGATTCACCGGTGCGGACCACACGGCGCCGTTCCACTGGCTTTCGAAGACGTCGAGTCCGCCCATGGAGGGCTTGCCATTAGAGGAGAAAAACAGCTTGCCGTCCTGGTAGAACGGACTGGCTTCTTCGCCGGGCGTATTGATTACCTTGCCGAGATTGACCGGCAGTCCGAACACGCCGTCAGTTTTTTTTGCGGCGTAATAGATATCGTAGCCGCCTTCGCCGCCGGGGATATCGGCTGCGAAGAACAGCACTTTTTCGCCGAACAGTTCGCCTTCCGCGGGGTGTTTTGCGATATACTCTCCATTTACGCCCACCAGTTCATTAGCAGCGCCCCAGCCGTCGGCGCCTTTAAGGGCGTAGTAAATTTTGGAGGTTTTCATGATATTATTTTCCATTTCCACGCGGGTGAAGTACATCGTTTGGCCGTCTGCCGTTACGTGTACGTTTCCCTGATTCCATCCTTCCCGGTTAATTTGCGTGCCGAGGGCCGTCGGCGCCCCGTATTCAGCGCCCGGCGCGCCGGGTGCGGCTGTATAAATTTTGGCGTACCAATCGCCCTCTTTCCCGTCCAGGGTGATAACATCCTTTGCTTGGAGCGAGGTAAAATAGAGTTGTCCGTCGCTGAGAATGGGGGATGATTCCGTTTGCGGGCTATTCACTTTTTTTCCCAGGTTATTCACCGTGAGAGTCTCCGGCTGTTTGGCTTTGCGCGCCATTTCGCAGCCCTCTAACTCGATTCGCGCGGCAGCCTTGAGTTTTTCATCGGCGCCGTCGCTGATATACTGCTTGAACATATCCACGGCATCGGCGTATTTGCCGTTGTATTTCAGGCACATCGCCAGCAGATATTTGAGTTCGGTGTATTCCTGTTTGCGGTCACGGAGCACTAGCCGGCTGAATGTGCGTTCGGCGCGTTCGTAATCGCGCAGGTCGTAATTCAACTTCGCGATAGTGACATACACGTCCTTATCTTTGGTGTCATCATACACTTCTTGGTATTTCAGCAGCGCCTCGTACGGGTTGCCGGTGGCCACGGCCTCTTTAGCGGCCTCTTTGTTTTTTTCCGGCGTGGAGGTATTGAGGGGTTGAGCCGCCATTTCCTGAAGCAACAAAGCGAGCAGCGGTAGCAGTAGCAGCGATTTTTTCATATAATGGATAGAAATTGTAAATCTGAAGTAGAATTTGGCATTGGCGCAAAAATCGGATTTGCCGTCGAGGAGAAATTTGCCTTTTTCATAGATGCATTGCCAAGGCTATGTAACTGAAAATAGGTAAAAAACTGCGGAAAACAAGCTGTTTTTGACTCGGCGAGCAAATGCTGATTCTGCTCTTAGAACCGTGGACACAACACGCGCGGCTTGTTTACGGAGGGTTTGTAAATTTTTATGATGTAATTGGCGGCAATTTCAAAGCCGCCGCGAGCCGATACATTCGCCAGGCTGCCGGTATTGATATCGTATGCGAACCCAACCCGCAGCTCTTTGTAGCGCATGCCGAGGATTGGACTGAGGTTCAGCGCATCTGCCAAGCGATAACTTAAACCGGCTTGCAGTACGATATCCTTCTTTTCATTAAACAGGTAGGAAGCGAGTCCCTGCACCATGATTTCATCGGCGCCGGCCATGGTTTGGTACAGGAAAGTCGGACTGATCGTAATTTTGTCATTCATGGCGACATTAAAGCGCCCGTGCATCACAGATCGGCGCGGCATTTGGGAGAAGCCGCCGCCCTGTTGACCGGAGAACAGGCTGTAATTGGAACGGCCGATATGGTACAGCGCATAGCCGACGTTCACGTCCATTTTTTTGTTAAGCTTGGCGGTCAGCTGGATGCCGCCGTTGATATCGGCGAACGATGGGCGATCCTGGCCGCCTCGGATGCTGTTGTAGTCATTGCTTTGATTGACGGGTTTCCCGGTAAGCAGGTGATCCTCCAGTTGCAGCCGATCCCGATTGACACTTCGGGATTCGTTGCCGTACTGACCCCCGATAGACAAATACGCATTGCCTTTCTTATCCAGTGACAGGTGGTAGGCGCCGCTGAGCGAAAAAGTGGTGCGGGTCAGTGCGGCCGCACCCGCTTTATCCGTGACGAAAACGCCGCCGACGCCGATCCAGTCGCGCTTGCGCAAACCGCGCAGGGGGGCATCCACGTAAAACGAGGGCGTGCTGAATTGATTTTTAACCACGCTGCCGTACTGGTCGCGGTAAATACCGCCGATGCGCACGGTGCCCGAAAACTGCCCGGTCTGCGCGGGATTCATTGTCAGGGGCGACATATTAAATTGCGTGAAGTGGTAGTCTTGGCTTTGTACAAGGTACCCGGACAGGGCTGCGAGGAGGAATAAAAGTAGTTTTATACGCTGCATATAGGGTGGTTTTGTAGCATGCGGATTAAGTAGGGCACAAAATAGCGCAAAATGCCTTAAGTATTAAAGCACTTGTTTCGAAAATTTATTTAAAAGTCATGTTTTGTCTTTTATACACGGTTTTAGCCGCTTTTTTATCGTTTTTAAAAACGCCGATTTGTTTTTGCATAGTTGACGCCGAGCGTTTCTTAGAAAGTCTTTTGCAAGGAACGTTTACAGATCCTCCGCGGTGATCCGCGCCAAATCCAGATCGCGCATACAGCGGAAGTGGCCTTTGGGGCAGGCGTCGAACCCGATTTTAGAGCAGGGGCGACACGACAGTCCATCGGCCTCTACAATCCGGGCGGGCGCCATGCCATCCGGGTAAAAGGGCGCCATGCCGAAAGCCGGGGTCGTACTTCCCCAAATTGAAACTATTGGTTTGCGATAGGCTGCGGCGATGTGCATCAGGCCGGTGTCGTGGGTGATCACACGCGCTGCTTGTTTCAGCAGGGAGGCCGATTGGTGCAGCGTCAGTTTGCCGCAAAAATTCAGTACGTGATCTCCGGCGGCAGTGATTTCCCGACCGGCTTCCAATTCTGAATCGCCGCCGAGCAGTACCACCGGCCCGCGGATACGCCGGCACAATTCCGTGAGCCTGTCCGTGGGCAGGCGCTTAGTGGCGTGTGTAGCGCCGATCACCAAGGCGGTGTAGGCATTTGCGCGCAGCGCGGGATGCAGTCCGGCGGGGTCGAGTTCCGATTCCGGCGGCGTAAAAAAGTCGAGTCCTTCGCCATCGTACTGCACGCCGAGGTGGCGCACCGTATCTAAGTACCGCTCGACGATGTGCTTGTCGGGCAGCAGATTGAGGCCTGTGCGCACCAGCAGCCATTTCCGGATGTTCAATTTATTAAAACTACGCCAGGGGCGCATCAGCGCGAGTTTCACTTGCATACTGCGCAAATTGCGGTGCAAGTCCACCACCAGGTCGTATTTTTCCTGTCGGAGCGCTGGGATTACCTCTCCGACCGACTGCTCAAAGACGAACAATTTCTGGATATACGGATTGTGCTCGATCACCCCGGCGAAGCGTTTTTTGGTCAAAAAATGCACTTCCGCACCCAGTTGGCGCCGCAGGCAACGCAGCACCGGGGCGCACAGGACGATATCGCCGATCGAGCTGAACCGCAAAACCAGAATTTTCATAGTATAAAAATGCGCTAAGGGTTAAACGCGATCCTGAACGCGTCGCAGTTGGCAATCTTTCACCCGGCGCAGTACCAGCGGCGCCTTCTCCAGCGCAACGGAATCGCTGTCCAGGCCGAACCAGTTTTTAGGCGAAGCAGTGACGCTTTTCACCGCCAGGAAGGCTGTCATGACGATCTGCTCCAATACTGGTAGATCGTTTTCGTGCGACAGGAACTCTTGGATGATCACAAAGCGGAAATCGCCGGTAGGATATTCGTCCCGGCTGATGTGGTACTTGGTTTCGATGTGCAATTCGCCGCTCTCAATCAAATCCTCCACGACTTTTTTCAAAAACAGGTTCATGCGCTGTTCCACCCGGAAGCCGAGTAGGAATGTAACTTTATAGACGTCGTCGGGCGCCAGAATATTCACCTTGTACTCCATGGTGTAGGGCTCATCGGTCACCTGGATGTGCACAAACCAGTACACGTCGGCGCGCTTGGGTTGGGTTTGCAGGATGGAGTACAGGATTGTTTTTTCGACTTTTTTCTCAGACTTTGCGCTGGACAGGAATACCAGGTTGGTGGCGTATTTGGGGAGGTTTTCGTCGTTGCTCAACGAAATCAGCTGGTCGAGGTAATCGTTTAATCGTACATTTTCCAGGAATCGTTTTTTAATCTCTTTGGCGCGTACCCACATATACATCAACAGGAACAGCAGCGCGGCGATGACGATCGTGATGTAGCCTCCTTCCGTAAATTTCATGGCATTCGCAATGAAGAACGAGCCTTCGAATAACAGGTACCAGATAAGGAAAAGCCAGATCAGTATGGGTGGATTACGCTTGATTACCAGGTAATTAGAGAGAAGCAGGGTGGACATCAGCATGGTGAGTGTCACGGATAACCCATACGCGGCTTCCATGTGCGCGCTGTCTTTGAAAATAATCACCACCGCGATACAGCCGATCCAGAGGAAGGTATTTACCGCCGGCACGTACAACTGGCCTTTCAGGTGCGAAGGGAAATTCACGGTGAGTTTCGGCAGCAAGTCCAGGCGGATTGCCTCGCTCACCAGCGTAAAAGAGCCGGAGATCATCGCCTGGCTGGCAATAATTGCGGCCATCGTGGCGATTCCGATTCCAAAAAACAGGAACCAGTCCGGCATCACGCCGTAAAAGGGGTTGGTGGGCAGCGGCTGTCCCTCGTACTGCATGCACCAGGCCGCTTGTCCCAGGTAGTTGATGACCAGCATGGTTTTTACAAAAATCCAGCTGATTCGAATATTCCGCTTGCCGCAGTGCCCCAGGTCGGCATAGAGCGCTTCCGCGCCGGTGGTGCACAAAAAGACGGCGCCCATGATGACCAGCGCACTTTTGTTGGTTAGCAACATCTGAACGGCGTAGTGCGGGCTGAGCGCTTTCAAAATTTCGGGCTGGCCGATGATTTGCGAAATCCCCAGCACGCCGAGCATCGAAAACCAGGCCAGCATGACCGGCCCGAAGAATCGGCCGACTGCGGCCGTTCCGAAGCGCTGAAATAAAAACAGCAGGCTGATAATGACGACCGTGATGGGCACGGTGGGAATCCCGTGATACCGTATTTCCAAGCCTTCTATCGCAGAGCAAACCGAGATGGGGGGCGTGATCATGCCTTCTGCCAGCACGGAGCAGCCGCCGATCATGGCGGGAAAAAGCAGCCACTTGCCCCGGTGGCGAATCAACGTATAAAGCGAAAAAATCCCGCCTTCACCGTTGTTGTCTGCCTGCAAGACCAGGAGGACGTATTTTAGCGTGGTTTGGATGGTGAGTGTCCAGAATACCAGCGAAACGGCGCCGAGGATGGTATCTGCACGCACCGGATCGTCGCCGACTACCGCCCGCATGACATATAGCGGCGACGTACCGATATCGCCGTAGATAATGCCCAGGGTAATCATTAATCCCGCCATGGTGAGGCGGTGGTGACTGCTGTTTTGCGTATGCTCGGCGCTCGAAGACATGACAAAAGTAGGTTAGATACAGATTTTTACAGGTAAACCTAAATGCAGGTGCAAATGTAGAAAAGATACAATCGGCGAACCGGTTATTTATTAGACAGCACCAGATAGGCCCAGGGTTTCAGCGATAAGTGCATGGTGGAGCCGACCTGCACGGTACTTTGGCCGAACACATCCGCGTAAGGGCCGAGGTGTTTTTCAGGCACTTCCAGGGAGAAGTTTTGTAATTCGTTGCTCAGGTTGAGTGCCACGATTACCCGTTCGCCCGCTTTTTCCCGAATAAAGGCGTACACCTGTTCGTCTTTTCCAGTACGTATTTTTTCCGGTTTTCCACCGGCATTTCCGCTCCACAGAGCCTGATTTCGATGTCTGAGGGTGGAAAGTGTTTGGAAAAAGCCGGTGCGTGCGTAATTTTTCCAGCGGATCGGGGTATGGTTAAAAAAGCCCAATTGCTGCACGAGGTGATCCTCTTGTCCGTTGTAAATCATCGGGATACCCTGCCAGGTAAAGGCCAGCACGGCGAAGGCGTCGGCTGACACGCCATACAAATCGGCATCCGTACCCGCCCAGGTATTTTCGTCGTGGTTTTGCGTGAAATACAACTGATAGTACCCGGCCGGGTAAAAGCCGTCCAATTCCGCCAGCAGCGTATCCAGTGCGGAAGCGCTGCTTTTTCCTGCGTGGATATTTTTAGTAACGTCTTTCCATTTCCAGCCGTAATTTGCCTGGAAGGCGCTCAGAAAATGATTGGGCTCGTCCTGCCACTCCGACAGCAAAAATACCGGCTTCAGGCTGTCCAGCGCCGGACGGAGTTCCAGCCAAAAATCGTTGGGAACCAGCCCCGACATGTCTATCCGGTAGCCGTCAATATCGCAGGTTTTGATCCAGTATTGCATGGCCTCGATCATAGCCTTGCGCAGCGCAGGGTTATTGTAGTCCAAATCCACCACATCGCTCCAATCAGCGATCGGTTCGCCGCGTTCGTTGAGCGGAACGGTGAAAGCGCCTTTATACCGCGTATAGTATTCCGGGTGTTTTTTTATCCAGACGGCGTCCCAGGCGGTGTGGTTGGGCACCCAGTCCATGATGACTTTCAAGCCCAGGGTATGGGCTGTGGCCACCAGGTTTTTCATATCCTCCAGATTTCCGTAATCGGGATTTATTGCATAGTAATCGCGGACGGAGTAGGGGCTTCCCAGCGTACCCTTCCGGTTTTTTACGCCGATGGGGTGGACGGGCATTAGCCACAGGATATCCACGCCGAGCTCCTTAATTCTTGGCAGCGAGGCTGTTACGGCGCCCAGGTTGCCTGCTTCGGAGAATTGTCGCACGTTGCATTCATACAGCACCCCGTTGGTTGCCCAATCCGGCGTGGGCGGCGGTTCTTTCAGCAAACTTTTCGCAGCGGGCGTTTGGTCGCCGGGCGTTGTGCAGGCCATGGTAAAACTGAAAAATAGCGGCAGGTAGATGCCGGGAGTAAACAAGCAGCGTAGTTCCATATATTGATTGCTTAACGCATGGCGGGGTTATTCTGCCACAGGCAAAAAGTGCGCCATTTTTGTCTTGTGAAGAAAATTCCCTGTCTGCGCTTAATTTGCCGGCGGCGGCGTTCGCAGATTGGCAACCCGGATTTGCGTACCGGTGGTATTGATCGCCGTATTACCGATCCAGATCATTACGAAGCCTTTTTCCATGACCGTCCACGTATTATTGATGTAGGGGTCTTTGCAGGAGAGGTAAATGATGTTATTTTGATCGTCAAAATTCCAGCGGCCGGTATCTACTACCTGTCCTTTAACCAGAACGTCAAAAACCTGATTTTCTTTAAATTTCAGCCATTTATGCTGATAATTTAGATGAATCAGCGAATCGTTGGGATGTAGTGCCATATTAAAATTCCACCAACCGGTGGTCAGAAAAGCGACCCGGCTGGCCGAGGGCGGTTTGATTTCATCCACAGGGACATTGACCAAGGGCGGCGTTTTACCGGTTCCGCCGCTTGCGGGCGCGCCGCTGTGTGCGGGCGTGGCGGCGCTTTCGTTCGATTTGGGTGATTTGCAGGAAGCGATTGCGGCGAAAACGACAGCCGACAGCAAGAAAAAGCGCAATAATTTCATAAAAAAGATCAGGAGGCGGATACCTGTCGCGCCGGGTGGCGGGCAAACCAGGTAGCCAATTCAGAAAGGTTGAGATGTTCGAAACTCGAAAGCACGAGATCCGCGGCGGCCAGTGCGGGGTGGGCGCCGACGCCCACGACTTTAAAACCGCCGGCTTTGGCGGCATAAATACCGGAGAGCGTGTCTTCAAAAACCAGGCAATCGGCCGGTGTTAATCGAAGCATTTCCGCTGCCAGCAAATAGCGCTCTGGGTGCGGCTTTGCTTTTTTGATCAGATTGCCGTCCAGGACTTTGTCAAAATACGCTTCAATGCGTATCGAGCGCAGCACGGTCGTCGCGTTTTGCGAAGAAGAGATCAGCGCTGCGCGGATATTGTCCTGCCGCAAAGTTTCCAGGAATTCCCGGACGCCCGGGAGCGTTTCTTCCGGGCGCATATCGGCGATCAGTTCGAGATACCAGCGGTTTTTAATATCCGCCCAATACAACTTTTCTGCCTCGGAAATGTAGATATTGCCCCGTTCGAGGATTTTTTCCAGACAGGCCATGCGGCTCAGTCCGGCCAGGTCGTCGTGCATTTCCCGGGTGAGTTCAAAACCCAGCTGCCGGGACATACGTTGCCAAGCCTGAAAATGATAACCGAAAGTATCCACGATCACACCATCGAGGTCGAATAGGCATGCGCTTAGGCGCTTTTCAACTTCTGTCATATCGTGTGCAATAAGAATAAATCCGGGATTTTGACGTAGCGAAAAAATCATAATCAAGCTCTCGGGGCGCGAAGGTAGGGTAAATTCAGCATCTCCCCGGCGATTAATTCTGTTGGGTCGGAGGCTTTTGTTTCGCCTGCTTTTTAAAATACCGCCTCAAAAGGAAGTTGTGCTTCAGTGCTTCCATATTTTCGTGAAAAGCGGCCGTGCCTTTTTCCACATTTCGGAGGGTGGACTGGATTTCGGCGGTCATGGCGCTGTCCCGGAGGAGCGATTGGACGGGGCCGCTGCCCTGTTGAAAATCGTTTTCCACCCGATTGCTGAGGCGGCTCAGGTCGTTGGCTAGTTGATCTGCCTCGCTCGCGGCGGTTTGGATTTGTCGGACGGCCTGGTCGAGTTGGTGCGCCAGGGAGGTGTCTTTCAGCAGGATGCCGACGGTGCCTTCGCCGCGTTCAATGCCGCCGAGCGCGCGATGCAAATCCGTCATCATCGAGGAGGCTTCGCGGGTGGCCGTGCGAAGGTTGATGAGCGCGGCGCGTAGGTTGTCGGACAGGGAGGTATCGTCGAGCAGCACGGCCAGTTGCGCGCTGGAATTGATGCGTTGCACCGTTTGCATCAGCGATTCAGAGATTACCGCCACATTTTCATTGGTGCGCCGCAGCGTTTCCATGATTTCCGACATCTTGATTTCCTCTTTCGTACGCATTATATCCCCGGCTTGAATAAACGGCGCCGGCGCCTTGACCGGTTCGAGGATGATGATTTTGTTGCCCACAATCCCGTCCGTACCCAGCGAAGCAATCGAGTTGTTGCGAATCACCTGCTGCATCTCTTCTTTAATATGCATCGTAACCTCAATCGTCGTATCGTTCAGGATCTCCACACTTTTGACAGTGCCGACCGTGATGCCGGCGAAGCGGACATTGTGGCCGGCGACCAGCCCGCCCACATTTTCAAAACGCGCTTTGATGGGAAAGGTCGTTTCAAACAGCGCGTAGTCTTTTCCGATCACGTACAGCCCCAAAATCAGCAGAACGGTGCCTGACAGCACGAAGATGCCCAGCCTCACATTATCTATGGTATGTTTGCTCATAGTTTACTCGAAAAATTTTTTAACCCTTGGATCCTTGGATTGATAAATATCCTGGTAAGTGCCCGTTGCATAGCATCTGCCATCTATCAGCACGATAACCCGGTCGGCGGTCAGTTCCATGCACTTCAGATCGTGGGTAATAATCATAGAGGCGGTGCCGAGCTTTACATGGATTTCGTTCATCAGGTCAATAATCTCTCGGCTTGTGATCGGATCCAGTCCGGTGGTGGGTTCGTCGTACAATATAATCTCCGGTTTGAGGATCAGCGTGCGGGCCAGCGCGATGCGTTTGCGCATACCGCCCGACAATTCCGCCGGCATCATATCCACCGTTCTGGCCAGTCCGACGCTGTCGAGCGCTTCCTGTACCATCGCGTTTACCTCCTCCTGATCGAGTTTGAACCACCGTCGGCGGAGGGGGAACTCCAGGTTTTCGCGGACGGTCATCGAGTCGTACAGCGCATTGCTTTGAAACAGAAATCCGATGCGTACCCGGAGTTGGTCGAGTTGTTCGTGGTCGAGCGCCGTCACGTCCTGTCCCAAAACTTCGATCAGGCCTTGATCGGGGTCGAGCAATCCGATGATGCATTTAATAAGGACAGATTTTCCGGAGCCCGAACGTCCGAGCACTACCAGGTTTTCGCCTTTTGCAACCTCCAGGTTGAAGTCCGTCAGTATCCGGTTGTTTCCGAACGATTTATGCAGTCCCTCAATCCGCACGACCGGGCCTTCAAGGGGCCGTTCTTCCGATCCGGGTCGTTGCATGGATTGTGTACCGTTCATGGCGACTGCGTGCAGAGTTCCTTAGTTGTAGTTTAATATATCGGTGACCTGCACCACCAGCAGATCGAGGATGAAGACCAACAGCGAGGCCACCACCACGGCGGAGTTGGCTGCGCGTCCGACGCCCTCGGTGCCTTTTTCTGCGTGGTATCCCTTGTAGCATCCGACAATCCCGACGGCAAAGCCAAAGAAAAATGTTTTGATAAACGCCGGGAATACGTCGTAAAAAGCCAAACTGTCCATCACCTGGGTGATGTACAGTTGAAAACTATTATAGGTGTATATGTTAATTCCAAGGTAAGATCCAAAAAGCGAGACGGAATCAGACAGTATCACCAAAAGCGGCAGCATGAGGGTAGCCGCCAGGGTGCGCGTGACGACCAGGTATTTAAACGGATTGGTGCCGGACACCTCCATGGCGTCAATTTGTTCCGTAACTTTCATGGAGCCTAATTCCGCGCCGATGCTGGAACCTATTTTGCCGGCAAAAATCAGCGCAGTAATCACCGGGCCGACTTCCCGCACCACCGCAATCCCAATCATGGCCGGCAGTTGCGACTCGGCGCCGTACCGAACCATATTCGGCCGCAGTTGCATGGTCAGCACCAATCCCATGATAAACCCGGTCAGCCCGACCAGCGGCAGCGATTTATTCCCAATAATATAGCATTGGTGAACAAACTCCTGCACTTCATACCGCGGACGAAAAACCTCGCGGAAAAAGCGCACCGTAAATCGGAAGATATTGCCCGCTTCATACAGGAAGGCGCGGGCAGCGGGAGAAATATTCATAATCAAAGTTTCATCGGGTAAAGATGCATCGGTTGACGCGAACGGGAGACTGATGCGCGTCAGGGCGTGCCGTGAAAAAAATCATGTATCCGAGGCGCGCCGCATCCATTTATTCGCCATTTTTTAATTCCCGTTCCATGGTGTCCATGATCACGTAGTCCACCGCCTCGCTCACCGTCGGCGTAATGATGAGGATCGAATCCAGTCGGCTGATTTCAATTAATTTGGTTACCAGCGGGTTCAGGGGGCCTGCCAATACAAAGCAGCCTTGATCTTTCCACAGGCGATGGGCTGTCAAAATGGCGCTCAAACCGCTGGAATCTACAAATTTTACGCCGCTCATATCCAGGATTAAGTTGGGAATTCCTTCCTGACTTAAGAAAATAAATTCGCTTTTTAAACCCGGTGCGATGACGGAATTAAGATTTTCTTCTTCCAGGGATAAGGTGGCGTACACCTCGGTTTTGTCAATGCGGTATTTCATAAAGCATTAAATTTCAGAAAGTTATCCTTTATTTATTAAAAGCGTGCCATGTTTTCAAAACGAGTTTAAAAGGCAAAAGTAAGGATAAGGCGGGCATTTTACTAATTTAATGTGCGCGCTTTTTTCCAAAGAGATCAAGCCTGACAAACAGGCATAAAAATGCAATTCGGCATTATTTTTAAGGCTAAGTAGTTTTTGGAGCATGAAAAGTACGCCGGCGCGAAGGTATGCGTTTCCGACGCCGGAACTTGGGATCTATTTTTGGATTGCCACAAAACATTTATCCGATTTCGGAACCTGCGCGTTCCCTTTTTTGTTAAATATTGTATAATATTCGCAAACAAGGCTTGCTTTATTCCCAACAAATAGCCTAACATTGTCCCTCATTAGGGTAACTTTGAAAAAATTGCTTTAACAGGCGCCACTCTTTGCATTCATGAATAAAAAATTCTCCCCCGTCGTCAAGCAAATCATCCACCAAAGCGGTCAGGAAGCCCGCCGGCTGGGACACGATTATATTGGCACGGAACATCTCCTGCTGGGTATCATCGCAGAACGGGACAGCTTGCCGGTACGGGTGCTGGACGCCCTGCTGGTGGACGTCAATGAGCTGAAGAAACGCCTGGAGCGGAATATTCCGAAACAAAGCGTTTATCCGCCCGCCGAAAATCTGTTCGTCGGCGAATTTCAGGTCACCACCCAAGTGCAACGCGTGCTAAAAGTCACTTTCCTGGAAGCTAAACTCCTGAAAAGTGAGGAAATCTTTCCCGAGCACCTCATGCTCTCGCTCCTCAAACACAGCGATACCCTGGCAACCAAACTCTTAAACGAATACGACGTGGATTACGAAACTTTCAAAAAAGAACTAGAGTACGTCCGCTCTGAGCAGGATCTATCGCACCCCAACCTGTACAATCAAACGCCCGGTGAAAGCGGCGATTATGAAGAGGAGGACGAGCGCGGATTCCGCGCAGCCCAAAAAAGCCAGGCAAAAAGCCGGACGCCGGTACTGGATAATTTTGGCCGCGATATCACAAAACTCGCCGAAGAAGGTAAACTCGACCCAATTATCGGTCGCGAAAACGAAATCGAACGCGTAAGCCAAATCCTCAGCCGCCGCAAAAAGAATAACCCGATCCTGATCGGCGAACCGGGGGTTGGCAAAACGGCCATCGTAGAGGGCCTCGCGCTCCGAATCATGCAGCGTAAGGTCAGCCGCACGCTGTTTAACAAGCGCATCGTCATGCTCGACCTGGCCGCCCTGGTGGCAGGTACGAAGTATCGCGGCCAATTCGAGGAGCGCATCAAAGCGATCATGAACGAATTGGAAAAAAGCCGCGATGTGATTCTCTTCATTGACGAAATTCACACCATGGTGGGCGCCGGCGGCGCAACCGGCTCGCTCGACGCCTCTAATATCTTCAAACCGGCTCTCGCCCGCGGCGAACTCCAGTGCATCGGCGCCTCGACGCTCGATGAGTACCGCCAATATATCGAAAAAGACGGCGCGCTCGACCGCCGCTTCCAAAAGGTGATGGTGGAACCGCCCTCGCAGGAGGAAACAATCCATATCCTGAAGAATATTCAACCGCGGTATGAGGAGTTCCATAATGTGAACTACTCGGAAGCCGCCATCAAAGCCTGCGTACGACTCAGCGACCGATATATCACCGACCGATTCCTGCCCGATAAAGCGATTGACGTGCTCGATGAAGTCGGCGCGCGCGTACACCTCAAAAATATTGTGGTGCCCCAACACATCGAAGATCTCGAAAAACGCATCGAGCAACTGAAGGAGGACAAAAACGCCGCGGTCAAAAATCAACAGTACGAAGAAGCGGCCAACCTGCGCGACCAAGAGAGCAAACTATCCCGCCAACTGGAATTTGCTAAAGTCGAATGGGAGGAGGAAAGCAAAACTAAGCGATTCCCCGTCGAAGAAGACGATATTGCAGAAGTCGTGGCGATGATGACCGGGATTCCCGTGCGCAAGGTGGCAAAAAGCGAAAGCAAAAAACTGGTCAGTATGTCGGATGATATCCGAAAAATGGTCATCGGCCAGGACGACGCCATCGCCAAAATCGCAAAAGCCATCCAGCGAAACCGGGTCGGACTGAAAGACCCGAAAAAACCGATCGGTTCGTTCATTTTCCTCGGACCCACCGGCGTCGGGAAAACCGAACTCGCCCGCGCGCTCGCGCGCTACCTGTTCGATACGGAAGAGGCGCTCATCCGCATCGATATGAGCGAATATATGGAAAAATTCTCCGTCAGCCGCCTCATCGGCGCGCCTCCAGGATATGTCGGCTACGAAGAGGGCGGTCAACTCACCGAACGCGTGCGCCGCAAACCCTACTCGGTGGTACTGCTCGACGAAATCGAAAAAGCCCACCCGGATGTGTACAATATTCTCCTGCAAGTGCTGGATGACGGCCAACTGACGGACGGACTGGGTCGGAAGGTGGACTTTAAAAATACGCTGATCATTATGACCTCGAATATCGGGGTACGCCAACTGAAAGATTTCGGTCAAGGCGTTGGTTTTGCTACCCAGGCGCGCCTCGAGGCAGCCGAGGAAAATAGCAAAGGCGTCATTCATGCTGCACTCAAACGCACCTTCTCGCCGGAATTCCTCAACCGGATAGACGATGTGGTTATTTTCAATGCCCTCGGCAAAGAGGAAATCTTCAAAATCATTGACAATGCGCTCAACGGACTGATGAATCGCCTCCAAACGATGAAACTGACGCTGACGCTGAGCGACGAAGCCAAGGAATTTGTAGCCGAAAAAGGCTACGATCCCCAGTTCGGCGCCCGCCCGCTCCACCGCGCAATTCAAAAATATATCGAAGATCCCCTCGCGGAATTTATCCTCAACGAAAGCCCGGCCGAAGATGCGCACCTGCAAGCTACGCTGAACGCGGCAAAGGACGGCCTGGTGGTTGCCTATTATGTGCCCTCGGAGGAAAAAGAAGAGCGGGAAGTAGGGTAGGGGGGAGTGTCCTGAATTAGGTTTACTAAACCTTCAAGGTTTAGTAAACCTGTGAAACACCCTAAATTGAGGGGGCAGCCGCAATGCAGCGACTGCCCCTTCTGTTTTTCTGCTATCGCTTTACAATCTGTCGAACAGGAAACGCCAGATCCGGCCGGCTCAGGTCGGTGAGCCGAACCGCATACACGCCCGGCTGTAGGCCGGCCAAGGATACGCCGTCGGCGCCGGCACGGGTTTCCAGCGCCAATTTTCCGGTTCCGTCAAAGAACTGCACTTGCACTAAGCCCGGCTGAACCGCTACGGGCAATTGCAAACGAAGCAGATCCGACGCCGGATTGGGATACGCGCGCCAGATATAGGCGGCCTGGACTAATTCCGGCGCGCTGACCGATGCGCAGGTCAAATCTTCGAGTAAATTGGCGGACAGGTTCGTGAAGCTGTCGCGCTGCGGTAGAAAATTCGCATTGGAGTAAATATCCGTGTGCCCACCGTCCGGCACGGTGAGCAGCGCGTTCCGCACGCCCACCAACTCCGCCTGCGGATGAAGGATACCGCTTCCTTCCAGATAGATCAGGTTGGCTGCCAAGCCTGATTCATACGCCACGGTGGCATCCGCCGTACCGTGAAAACTGACGAGTGGCACGGAATTTTCGGTGATCCAGGCACGGCGGTACAGTCCGCCCGACATATTCACCACGGCGCTGGGAGTAAAGGGAAACGAAAGATTGGTTGCATCTCCGCTGTTTCCGTTTAGGCCGCCGTTGTTGTCCAGGGTCGTCCGAATAAACGGATCCATCGCATCGGTGGTATCCAGATAAGCGGCGTGCAGCGCGGCGACGCCGCCGGCGGAATAGCCGCCGATGAAAATATGCTCAGGGTCAATTTTGAACTGGTTGGCGCCCGCAGCATCCTGGTTCAGAAAGCGGACGGCCGCTTTCATATCGCTCATGGCTTTCACCGCCGCGTCAATGATTTTGACGGAATCCGGAAAACCAAACGGGATTACCGGATACAAACGGTACTGAATCGAAGCCGCTACATAGCCTTTCCGGGCATACCGCTCGCACCAATCTTTCATATCCTGTTTATTGCCAAAGATAAAGGTGCCGCCGTGCGCCAGCAGCACCACGGGACGCTTGGTGATGGCGTCGTTCTCCGGTTCGTAAATATCCACAAACAGATCTATGGTCTGGTTGAAAAAATAACTGGGCGCCGTGGTATATTTAACGGTCGTTTTTTTGATGCTGGAAAAAACATCGTCCCGGTACCGCGTACCATCGCAGCCGGGGTTTTGCGCGGTGAGGCGCGCGCATACAGCAAGGCAAAAGAGCAGTAGAGTACAATTGCGCATAATAAAGGTGTGCTAAGAAGTGATAAAAAAAGAGGCCGCTTTACAATCCTTGCCGCTGTTCGAGCGGGTTGGGAATTGTAAAACGGCCCAAAATAAGGGAAAAATCCCATACAAATCCTACTTTTTATCCGTCAGGAAACAAAAAAAGACTTTTTTGCCGGATAGAGCGTTCGGATGCCTTATTTCATTTTTGCCTTCCACTCCGAGATGGATTTGTCGTTCATGCGCGGGTAATCTGCGTTGCCCTCGGCTTTCGCGAGTTCCGAGCTGCGCTTGGCGGTGTCAATCGCCTCTTTGTAGCGACCGAGTTCGCCGAGAATTTGCGATTTCAAGCGTACGATCCAGAATTTTTCGCCGCCTTTGTCAAGGGCCATTTGCACCCAGCCGAGGGCGATGTTCATATCTTTTTTCTCTTCAAAATAATACCGAGCTGATTGGTAGTAGGTGCTGGCGGAAGGGCCTTCCATCTGCGACTTGATATCGGACATAACCTTAGTGTCGGTGTCGAGCATGATGGGAACTACCACTTTGGTGTTTTCCCAGATCAGTTCGATGTCTGCGCTGGCATTGCGCAGGTTGTTGATATTGATCGTGAATGTTTCCTCGGTTTCGGAGAGGGTTTTCACCGGCACGGTAAAGCGTGCGGCTACGTCTGCCTCATTGTACTCTTTTCCAGGCACGCCCCAGAACGAGGTGTTTTTGTAAAAAATAATCGTCCATTCTTTTTTCGAAGGGATGGTGTAGAGGGCATACGTGCCTTTCGGGATGGACGCGCCGCCTGCTTTTACATCGTCGCCGAATTTGACTTTTGTGGAGGCGTTGGCGCCGGTACGCCACATTTCGTCGTACTGCACCAGCTCGCCGAATACTTTACGGCCTTTCGCGCTCGGGCGGGCGTATTCGATTTCGATGTTTGTCAGGCCTACTTCTTGGGAAATTTTGGCCACCGGACTGGGCGCCGGGGTTTTGATTTGTGCGGCTGCCGACAAGCAATACAGCAGTGCGATGGCGAGGAAGAAAGTTGTTTTTTTCATGTAAAAATTAAGTTTGGTATTGAAAATTGATTGATGAGTTTGATCCAGGCAAATTGCAGCGCACAGATTTGCTTTCCAGGGAGTTGTAAAAATGAGCGGAAATCCGAACGCTTGCGCAACGTTACGCAAAACCATTTTTACAACAAATTGTTCTCCCAAGACGCAAAAAGCGGTAATTTTCCGGGCAAATGTACAACGATATGATTTACACATGCGTGCCTTTTGAGCAATTGCGGGTTCAGGAATTGTATGAAATCATGGCCTTGCGCCAGGAGGTTTTTATTGTAGAGCAAAACTGTCCGTATCTGGATGCCGATGGCAGGGATCAACAGGCCTGGCACCTCATGGTTCGCGACGCAACGAGCCGACTGATCGCCTATACGCGCTTATTACCGCAGGGCGTATCTTACCCGGAATATGCCTCGATCGGCCGGGTGGTGAGTTCGCCTAGCGTCCGCGGCACGGGCACCGGGAAGGCGCTGATGATCAAAAGCATCGAAATGACGCGCCATCTATTTGGCCCGGGACCGATAAAAATCGGCGCGCAGTCTTATCTGCTGCGGTTTTATTCGGATTTCGGGTTCCGTTCGACGGGGGAGGAATATCTTGAAGACGGGATCCCGCACACGAAGATGGTGCTCTCCTGAAATGAATCCGGAATGAATGAACCGACACCTGTTTCAGTTAGAAGTCTGCGTGCGCGGAGAAGCCGAATCAGCCCGAAATCAGGTGTGTTTCGCCGGCAATTTCCAGTCCGGCCGCATGGCCCGTATCTTCAAATATGCGCTTGCCGCCCTCCAGCAACTCGACGTCGAGGCGCGCCTGCAGGCTTTCATTGATTTTGCCGGTCATGGCGCCCGACAGCGGGGATACCAGGTCGGCGCCCTCGGCTCGGTGTGCACGGATACGCAGTTCACGCTTGGTATCGGAGTAAATCAAGGATACGGTATCCTCCCCGATTTCCAGAAATTTGCGCGCGCCGGTGTAGGTCGCGAATTTATACAGCCGCCCGTCCAGCCAAAATCCGCTGATAAACCCGATAAACGCGCTTTTTTTCCAGGGAATGTGTGCAACGGAGGCAATCAGCGAGGCGCCATCGGCGCGGTCAAAATGGTTGCTCTGCATCCAGGCGTAGGCGCGTGGAAAAGAAATACCCCAATCTTTTTCAATGTATCCTTTGCCGCCGGTGAAATCCACCGTGCGACCGGCTATCTCCAGCGCGCCCTCCAGGGCGTGGTTCAGGCTGACGATTCCGTGAAAACACTCCATCGTCGGCACAAATGAATACCAACCCATGATCCCGGGAGCACCCAGCATTTTCGGCCAGGGCCGGGTATCCCGAAATTGCAAAGTGCCGCAGATACCAGGCAGATCAAGGCGCATACCGGCT
>JAUMBL010000116.1:0-6536 GCA_032115775.1 Saprospiraceae bacterium
AATAATCGCGTGTTCGGCTATCAAAACATGCTGGTGTGCGACGGCGCAATGATTTCCGCAAACCCGGGCGTGAACCCCGCGCTCTCCATTACCGCCATCGCAGAACGCGCGATGAGTACCATTCCGCCCCGGCACGAATTGCAGTATGACACGCCCGCTGATTCAGAATAAATATGACCGCCGACTCCGCAACAACTTATGGCGCCCGCGTTTTTGCCGACGGGGTGCAACAACTACTCGAACACGCACTGGACGATCTGTTGCTCCGGCGCGGAACAGACGAACGCCCGACCCCGGTCTGTATCTGGGGTAAGCACGGCATTGGAAAAACCGAACTGGTGCGCGAACTGGCTCGCGACCGCGGCTATGGCTATGCCTACATCGCGCCGGCGCAATTTGAAGAAATGGGCGACCTGCTCGGTATGCCCACCGTGCTTAAAATCGCCGACCAACGCGACGTGACGCGCTTCGCGCCGCCCGATTGGGCGCCCCGGCAGGATGGGCCCGGTATCCTGCTTATTGACGACGTGAACCGGGCCGACGACCGAATCCTCCGCGGAATCATGCAGCTGCTCCAGTTCTATGAACTGGTCGCTTGGAAGCTGCCGCCTCAATGGCTCATCGTCCTCACCGCTAATCCCGACGGCGGTGACTACTCGGTCACGCCCATGGATGAGGCGATGCTTAACCGCATGCTGCACGTCACGATGGAATTCGACGTCAAAGCCTGGGCGCGCTGGGCGGAACGCGCCGGCGTGGACAGCCGCGGCATCCACTTCGTCATGGCCTATCCCGAACTCGTCAGCGGACGGCGTACCACCCCGCGCTCGCTGGTACAGTTTTTTCAGGCCATCCGCTCGCTGGAACGCCTGGAAGACCAGCTCGGACTGGTGAAAATGCTGGGCGACGCCTGCCTGGACGAGGCGACGACCCAGGCGTTTATCCAGTTTGTACACCTGAAACTCGATCGCTTGCCCGCCCCGGAAGATATCCTGGGAAGCGCGGATTTCGACGCCACGGCCCAGCGCATCCACCGCATCGTCCACGAAGGGAATACCCAGCGCCTCGATATCCTGTCGCTGCTTATTACCCGACTGAACAACCGCCTGATTCAGCGGAAAAACGACCCCTCGTCCTCGGAAATGGAAAATCTCCGCCGGTTTATCCTGCTGGAATGGATTCCCAACGACCTTCGGCTCGCCATGGCGCAGGAACTCGTCCGCAGCGAGCGCCCGGCGCTCCAGCAACTGTATGCCGTACCCGAAATCGGAAAATTGCTGCTGGAAAAAATGTGACCGGGCGGTTGTCCTTTTTATTTCGCGGCAGCAAGTAGGCGCTAACGGGTATTGTATCCGATCAGCGTGTCAGATTTTTGAAATTTCAAGCGCCAAACGGAACGCTTGTTCGTGAAAACCGGCGGCGGGAACTGCCTTGGCAAACTTCGCCAATTCCGCCTGGCGCAAAAAATACTCGATTTCCGGGAGCGTTTCTTTTGGAAAACCGGTTTGCGCCAGCTGTGCCAAAATCTCCTCCGTGACTGATTCCAGGGCGAAAATGCCATACCGATGCTCGAGAAATTCGCGCAAGATATGCGACAGTTCGGCGTAATACGCCGCGTAGGCGCCCTTTTGCCAAAGCTGTTGTTGTTCCAATCGCGCAAGCCGGCGGCGTGCCAAATCGCCCGGCGGCGCTTGCAGGCTGCGGGCGCGCATCGCCCGGCGACGATGCAGAAAACGCGGCCCGTACCGGGCAGCCGCGAGTAGCAGCACTGCCGCAACAAAAAAATACACCCAGAAAAGGTAATCAGTCCAATGTGCCGGCTCCGGGACAATCTCCTTGATATCCGCCATGTCCGCCAAATCCTCGGGCGCCGGTGTAGCCTTCACCGCAAGGGGCGGCGCCGGCAAGGGGAGGGTGTCGCCGGAGGCAAGTATCAATGCGGCGGGCGGCAGCGGCGGCACGCCGGCGTCAAAGCAGATCAGGGTGATCTCCTGCTGCCAGTACCCGGCTTCCGCCTTCCATGCGCTCCGGTTCAGGATGTTTTCTTCCGGGAACCAGGGCGACCAAGTGCTTAAATCCACATGCGCGGGCCGTTGTGCCGTTCGAATCTGCAGGCGAAACACCTCGCCCGTCTCCGCCGTCGCCCGGTCGAATGCAGCCGTAATCTGTCCGCGGCCGATAATCGGCAGCAGCACTAGGCCCCCAAACAGTATCCCGAAACAAAACTTTGTGCGCATAGCAAAATCATTCGTGTAGCCAAAATTCGCCCGGCGGGCGGCCTCAGACGGTTTTTCAGGATCTTGTAAAAATTAACTGCGCCCCCCGCGGCGGGTATTTTCAAAAAAATGCAACAGCGTCTGCACGTATGGTTCGGCCGTTTGCAGACTCAAAAACCCTGCACCCGCCTCCCGGAACTCCGCCTGCGTGCGCGCCAGCCGGAGGTCAAACTGCCGACGGAAATCGCGCCGAAAATCCGGATCCGTGGTATCCACCCAGCGCACCGCGCCGGATTCCGCATCGCACAGCGGCAACAACCCGACGTCGGGCAGCTCCCGTTCGCGCAAATCCCAACAATGAATACCCACGCAGTCGTGCCGACGCGCCAATACGCGTAGCGGCGCAGTATAGTCCTGCGCAATAAAATCCGATAGTACAAAGCAAACGCTGCGTCTTTTCAGCATTCGGCGCAGATAAAGCAGCGCGCCGGCCAAATCCGTCGGGCGATTGTTCGCTTCGACCTGCACCAACTCCCGGATCAACCGCAGGATGTGCTGCCGGCCTTTTCCCGGCGGTATGAACAAATCGGTTTTATCCGAAAATAACAAAAGTCCGACCTTATCGTTATTAGAAATAGCCGAAAAAGCGAGCACAGCGCAAATTTCAGCGAGAAATTCCTGTTTCAACACGCCCTGCGTGCCAAAAAATGCCGAACCGCTCACATCCACGAGCAACATGACCGTCAACTCCCGCTCTTCCTCAAAGATTTTTAGATGCGGCGTGCCCGTGCGCGCCGTCACGTTCCAGTCAATTGCCCGCACGTCATCGCCGTATTGGTACTGCCGCACCTCGCTGAACGACATGCCCACGCCCTTGAAAGCGCTGTGGTATCCGCCCGTAAACAGATTGCGGCTCAATCTGCGGGTCTTGATCTCAATTTTTCGGACTTTGCGAAGTAGCTCCATAGAAGGCGGACAAAGATACAAGTTGCAAATTTCGTGCTCCGGCATGAATTTTGTGCCGGAGCGGGTGGGGGATCCCGCGGAATTTGCGGAATTCGCAGAAAATGCAGAAGATACGGGGATTGGGAGTAATAAATCGGGCGATCTGAGGTCAATATTTGGAGTTCAAAATTCCGAAGTCAAAATTCCGAAATTTTATGTTAAAAGCAAAATTCACCTATGGCGGCTTGCCGCTTAATTTGTCTAAGAGTAAAACCAAGGCAGCCATTCAATACACGCGCGGCGCGCAGCGGGCGAGCCGGCGCGGTGTCGCACCGCCGCCGGTACTGGAAGGATTTGAAATAGTGTCAGCGGCGCGTGGAATAGACAAAAAACTTGACCAGTTGCGCGCCCGGCCGGAAGTTGCGGTGGGTACGCACGTCTGGACGCTGAACGGCGATGAAACGGCGCCGCTGATCCCCACCGGTAATTTATATATCGAGTTTATTGTTGATTCAGATATCGGGGAACAGCATGCTCTGCTCGACAGCCTTTTCCTGAGTATCAAGGAGGCAGTCGCTGAAGGCGCTTTTCGGGTATGCGCTTCGCCGCAATCGCCTAATCCGATTAAATGCGCGATCGCGCTTCAAAAAAGCAAGATCGTGCTGGTGGCGGAGCCGGAATTTGCGACCTTGCCGGCCGAACGCGCGTTTGTGCTGCCGGCTGGCGCGTTCGGCAATACGCAGTGGCATTTGGAAAATACCGGCCGTCCGGTTCCAATGATTGATATGCAAAACGGCCTTTTCGATAAGGCGCATTTTAAGCCCGGCGCCGATGCAAAAATCCGCGCCGCTTGGAGCGCCCTGAAAAGCCTTGGCGCACCCAATATCAAAATTGCCGTCATTGACACCGGCTTCGCGCTCGATCACCCGCAACTGCGGGGCGACGGGGCTAAAATCCGAAGCCCCTACAACGCAGGCAGCCGCAATGCCGATGTGTCGCCTTTCTTCCAGTACGGCAACGGCAGCTGGGGCGTTGCCAGTCACGGCACTTCCTGCGCCGCCGTGGCGGCAGGCGCCCTCGACGCGCAAGGGGTGTTGGGCGCCGCGCCCAACGCCCGCATTATCCCGATTAAATTGGACGTACTCAGTGACGAAGCCATCAAAAATGCCTTCGAACACGCCCTGCTGAACGGCGCCGATATTATTTCCTGTAGCCTCGGCTACCCGCAGCCGGTTCCGCTTTCAACCTATATCCGCAATTACCTGACCAAAATTGCCCGCGAAGGACGCGGCGGCCGCGGGATTCCGATGTTTTTTGCCGCCGGAAATGCCAACCCCGCCTCAAACTACCAGCCCCGGCAAATCAGCGATTTCGCCGCCCATCCGGAGGGTATTTGCGTTACCGCGTCCAATAGCCTGGATCAGCGCTCCAGTTATTCTTTTTTCGGCGCTAACGCCCACCTCTGCGCGCCTACCAACGGCGACAGCGGCGCGGGGATTACCACCGCTACAGTGGAACTTACCCCCGACGGCCGGACGGCAACGCTCACCTACACCAGCGGCTTCGGCGGCACCTCCAGC
The DNA here is from genome assembly GCA_032115775.1 of Saprospiraceae bacterium. GTDB lineage: Bacteria > Bacteroidota > Bacteroidia > Chitinophagales > Saprospiraceae > M3007. Next base: position 4,742 of record JAUMBL010000116.1, read on the forward strand.
GCCGCACCACTCTGCGCAGGTATCGGCGCGCTCATGCTGAGCGCCAATCCGAATATGACAGCCCAGGAACTGAAAACCCTGCTGCGCCGGTCGGCCGATCCGATCGGCCCGCCGGGAACATATAACGCAGACGGACACTCCGCATACTACGGCTACGGCCGCGTAAACGCGCTCCGAGCCGTACAAATGGCCGCCGCGCAAGTGTCCGGCGCGTCGCTCGCCGCGCCGCCGCCCACCACGTCCGCGCCCAAAGGCCGCGTCAGCTCGCCCACCCTCAATGTGCGCTCCGGCCCCTCCACCAGCCATCCCAAAATCGCCGAGCTCGCGCAAGGTGCTGAAGTGTTCCTAATCGCGCGCATCGGCAATTGGTGGCGCATCGGAAACGAAGCATTTGTGAGCGCAGACCATATCCAAGCGCTGGGAGCGCCGCCCAGAAAAGCCACGGTAGCGTCTAAAACACTCAACGTGCGCGCCGCCCCCTCGGTGGCGGCCCGATTACTGGCCACGCTCCGCCTAGGCGATGTCGTGGAAGTGCTGGAAAACTCCCCGGATGGCTGGATGCGGATAGGAAACGGCCGTTGGGTGCTGGGAAAATACCTGCGCTGAGCAGTCCGACAGCGCAACCAGGCGCATACTTTGCGACTGAATAAGTAGTTACATAAAAATACGCCTATTTTTGCCTTCGGCAGAAATTCCCAAATAGGCTCTTACCTGGAAAACAGCGAACTTTGCCTAAATTTTATCAAAATGCTGCGCAGAAACATCCTGCTCGCCGCCCTGTTGGGCTGCTCGATCGCCGCCTCCGCTCAAATGGAGCGCACGATTTATCAGATTTTCGAGGTGGATTCCGCCCGAACCATCACGCTCGATCTCGCGGGCCTGTATGAGGTGCAAGCCTGGGCAGGCGTTAATATCCTGGCGGAAACCAATATCCAAATTTGGAACGCCAATCCCGAAATCCTCAGCTTTCTGATCAAAGAAGGCCGGTACGAGCTCGTTGGCGAAAAAGTGGACGGCGGAATGGATATCTACACCAAAGACCGCAATCGCAAGCCGATTAAAACGAAAAACGGAGAAGCAACGGAAATCGCCACCGCCAAAATCTTCGTGCCGGATTTTTATACCTGGACGAAACAGGACAATCTGACGGTGTTGCAGCGAAAAAACTAGTCCGCGCTTTAAAAAAGTCGTAACTACTTAGCCGGCGCGTTGTCTGGCCCAAAAAGCCCCATTTTCCGCCATACTTCGCAATTTTTTTTGACCGTAGCGCTGCTACGGCCTGCAAAAAATCGCTTCGTCTGGCAAAAAATGGATCCTTTTTTGTCTCAGACGCGACCGGCTAAGTAGTTACAAAAAAAGTAAAAACACCTCTTTTTTGCCTTCGGCAGAAAATTCTAAACAGGCTCTCACAAATTTCCCAATAAATACGGGACGTACAGATCATGCCGCAAACCATCGAAATCGTCCTCCCGCCGGAGGCACGCCACGACGAAGCCCTGCTTCGCCAAAAAGCCGCCCGCCAAACCGGCCTGCGGGAAAGCGAGCTGCGCCACCTGGAAATTCTGAAATCCTCTATTGACGCGCGGGGCAAAACGCCCGTGTTTCGCCTGCGGGTGGACGTATTCGGCTCCGGGGAAGTATTTACGCCCGAACCCGCGCTGCTGGACGGATTCCGTCCGGTGGATGGCCGAAAAAAGGTGGTGATTGTGGGCGCCGGCCCGGCCGGTTATTTCGCCGCACTGGAACTGATCGAACGGGGAATCAAACCCATCGTGCTCGACCGCGGCAAGGACGC
>JAUMBL010000117.1:0-2899 GCA_032115775.1 Saprospiraceae bacterium
CCTGGTATAAAAAACTCCGGAATCAGGTGGATTTCATAGATGGCGCCGAGCTGTTCGCCAACAACGACCTGGAAAACGAACTGGCCATCGGCCGAGGCTACGCGTACAGTCCGCTCGAACTCGAAATTGAAAAAAAAGACGGCAAACTCACCGGCTGGATCGGATATACGCTCGCCTGGGTGCGCCGCGGCGATTTCGAAGCCATCAACGGCGGCAATTACTTCCCGCCCCGCTTCGATACGCGCCACAACCTCAGCGTGGTGGCAACCTACGCCTTCGCCCCCCGCTGGCAGGCCACGGCAACCTGGGTCTATACCTCCGGATACGCCAGCTGGCTGCCTTCCGGCCGCTTTACCATGCAGGATATACCCGGCGCGCCCTTCCAGACTGTCGTGCCGGTGTACGGCGATCGCAATACGTTCCGGTATCCCGCCTATATGCGCCTCGACCTCGGCCTCGTGTATAAATGGAAAACCCGCCGCACCAGTCAGGATATCACCCTCAGCATCTATAACGCCACCGACCGCCGCAATCCGTACTTTATCTACCTCGAACCGCAGTTCCAAACCGTCCAGCAAGGCGACGCCGCCGTGGATATCCCGACGGCCATCCGGGCACAGCAAGTGTCCCTCTTCCCCGTACTCCCCTCCATCACCTGGAATTTTAAATTCTAAGCACCCATGAAAATGCTGAAAAATATCCTCCCGTTTGCCCTCCTGGCGCTCTTGACAGCCTGTAACCTCACCAAAGAGGTCGAGATCGAACTGCCCGAATACGACCGCCAGCCGGTCGTGGAATGTTACCTGGAACCCGGCAAACCTATCCGCCTCCTGCTCACGCAGAGTTTCGGGTATTTCGATCCGTTCGGACTGGACTCCACTTTTCTCCAAAAAACCCTGCTGGACAGCGCACTGGTCACGATCGCCTACGACGGCCGGGTGGATACGCTGAAAAATCAACTCGCCTTCGATTTTTCGCCCTTCAAAATCTACAACTACACCAGCCCCAACCTGACGCCCGCCACCCCGGGCATGGAATACCGCCTGCAAATCCTGCTCAAAAACGGCCTGGAAATCACCGGCGAAACCACGATGATGCCTTTCGTGCCCATAGACAGCATCAAGGTGCAATTCAGCGAGGATTTGGATACGCTCGCGCGCATCCTGACGTTCATCAACGACCCGGATCCCACCCGCGAAAACTACTTCCGCCGCTTGCTCAATTACGCTTCCCTCGACAGCGTGCCCGATCAGGATTTTCTAACTTCCGACCGAGCCGCCCAAACGCCGCTAATCGCCTTCGGCACCGGATACGACCTGGCAGAAGGCGACACGGTCTATAACACCGTCCTGCACATCGAAAAAGCCTATTATGACTACGTGGAAAGCGTGCAACTGGCCGTATTCGGCAACCTCAACCCCTTCGCGCAGCCCTCGCCCATTAAAAGCAATGTGCGCGGCTCCGCCAATCCGATCGGTATTTTTACCGGATTGATGTACGATCGAAAAATGACGATTGTGAAAAAGTGAGGACTTAAGCCAGGGTTGTTTAACAAGTCCTTGAATTGTTTTCAAAAAAATAATCTTTTGAATCGCTGTTTTTTTGATTTTCTCCTAAGGAGAAAATCAAAAAAACAGCGATTCATCATCTTATTTCGCCGCCGGAGGCGGCGAAATATTTTTACCATACCCCCTTGCTATGGCCGGCGCAACGATTGCTCCACACCGGCCGAGTTCGGCTTCTGGACGGCATTTTGATACAGGTAATATCCCAGCGCCAGCTGGACGACGACGGTGAGTATAACGGCGAGCGCCCGGTTTCCGGGCGTGGATGAATGCGTGTTCTTGTTCATGATTGATTAAATTGTAGCAATCGCGTCAGCAATTACGAATGGGTAAATATATACGAAAAACGTGCCAGTGTCGCGCGCCTATTGCGCAGCGCCCGGACTTTTAAGTAAATATTAACAAAACCCGTAATTTACATGCCTTGCGGAGCAGCCACACGGCTGTTGCACGCACTCAATCCAACAACCCATCCGGCAAATCCACCAAAACCTCCCGGCGTTCGGCATCCACGCTTTTAATAAAATGCGCATTCAGCGGGATCAGCGTCTCCCGCCCCTTATATTGTACCAGTGCCATTTCCTGCTGCGGCATTTCCAGCACCTCCTCGATTGGACCGACCGGCCCGGCCTGCGCATCCACCAGCATAAAACCGGTGAGTCCGGCATATTCCAGGGTTTCGGGTTCCAGATCCAGATCCGCCGGGATTTCCGAGGCGGGCAGGAACATTTTTCTGGATTGCAGCAGCAGCGCCGCTTCCCGGTTCGGCACATCCTCGAAATGGATAATATTTCCATCCGCGCCCCGAATTTCTTTTATAAAATAAGGCACTTTAACCCCTTTTATATCCAGGAACACCCGGCTTTTTTCAAAAACCAGATCCAAGAACGGTTCTTCCACAAAAAATTTCAATTCCCCTTTCACGCCGTGGGTTTTTTGCGTGTAGCCAATTTCTGTATAATCGGTCATAGTTAGAACCTGTTTAAATTATAGTCGCCGGGCTGCAAGCGTCCAATTTTATTTTTCTATGCGTTAAATTTTTCGCCGAATAGCCCGCATTCGACTGCCAAATTTACCTCGATAAAAAGTAACGTAACTGGTTGGCCAAACCCCGAAGGGGTGACATTATTCTAGCTCGGTTTTTGACGTTAAAAAACCCCGAAGGGGTGACATTATTATGCCGGTTACGTATTTTTTTTGGGGTTTGCGGGACGGATATTTTGGAATAATGTCAGCCATTTGGTCTCCGGCTAAGTAGTTATAATAAAAACAAAATTTGCCCGCACTCGCCTCGGCATTGAAATATAACCATATTCTTAATTCCAGTAAAGCGC
>JAUMBL010000118.1:0-66301 GCA_032115775.1 Saprospiraceae bacterium
GCGGGGATGGATGGCGGGATGGTAGGAGGGGATAAGAATGAGCATGGAAATTGTAATTGGCTTGATCGTTAGCGCATGCGCGCAGGGCAGATATCTAACATCCTATATTATATTAGAATAATTAAAAGCATTAAAACAATAATTTTCAGTCACTTGCGCGCGCGCCGCTTTTCGCAAAACCAGCCGTTCGGAATCGGTCATTTGATGGAACTGTCGGATCGCCGCGCTGAGCGCTGCCGGGTCGCGTTCGGGCGCCAGGAAACCGTGCCGTCCGTGCTCTATGAGCGCGGGAATATCGCAATGCCGGGTACTGATAACCGGCAAGCCTGCCGCCATGGCTTCAAACAGGATCGTCGGGATACCGCCCTCGCTGTCCAAATCACGCGCGGTTCGGGAGGGATGTATGAACACATCGAATCTGGTCAAGTATCGGCGTAATTGAGAATGCGGAATAAAATCCTGTATAAAAACCTGATCCTGAACGCCCAGCCCGCGCGCCAGATCGGCCATGCCGCGCCGCCGCGCGCCGCCGTCGCCGGCCAGGGTAAGCGTTGCGCCGGGGCAATCGGGAAGTGCCAGCGCAAAAGCGCGCAGCGCGTCTTCCTGACCCTTTTTTTCGACAAAAGATGCGACTTGTACCAAGCGCAAACCGCCGGGCGGGCGCGGCGCGTCCCAGTCGGGCGCTTCGCCGGGCTGTACCCCGAGTCGCTGGATATGGATTTTTTCGGACGGACAGCCCATGTCCTGCAATAATCCGACACCATGAGGTCCTTCTGCGAGTAAACAGGCCGCCCGACGAAACAAATCGGCATAGCGCCGCCGCCAAATCGGTCGGCGGAAAGGCAATGCCTGGTAATCCGTGCCGTAAAATGAAACGACCAGCGGAATGCCGAGGCGCTCGGCCAAAGGGGCAAAACGCCAACCGGCAGGGCCAAAATGCGCATGCAGCAAATGCCAGTCGCCGGCTCGGAGGGGCGCCACAAGGAGTCGCGGCGTAAGCAGATAGGATAACTGCCGGCGTAGGCGAGCCTGCGGATGATAGTCCGACAACAGGGGTAAATGATAAATCGGCCAGGACTTGTCCGGGAAATTCCCCGGCCAATACTGGGTCGTCACAACGCCCGGCGCCACGCCGACCGATTCAAAGGCCTCCAGGAGCCGAAACCCCCAAATTTCAGACGGGTTGCCGTACAAATTGAAGGCGTGCAGTACGCGTACCTGGGATTTCGTCATGCGGGGAGCAATTTGACATCGGGCAGTAAAAAGCGGATCAGGCGGCGTTCCAGGCGCGTGCCGCGTTTTCGGTAGGAGCGGGTTCGGACGTTAATGACGAGGCCGTACGGCGCCGAGTCCCGGGATATTTCGGTGCAAATTTGGATGCGATTGGCCGGCGTCCCAGAGGATTGGCAAAAATCGGCGATCCGGGCGCGCAGTATGTATTCCGTTTCCGGCGGTTCGATTTCCCGGAAAGGCGGCGGCATTTTATCGGCAAGCGAACGGGCCGGCACACCGCCATACACGGTATTTTCCAAGGTATCTGCAGCGAGCGCCGCACCGGCCAGCAGCAGGCTGCGGCGGCGCATGCGCACGGGCGCAACCACACAGCCGGGCATAACCACCACATCGTCTTCCAGATACAGCGGACGGGCATAGTGGTATAGGGCGCCGTAGGCGATATCACCAAATTTATGGTGGCTCCAAAGCTGACTGTAGGCGCCAATCCCAATATTATTTGCCAAAAAAGCGCCGCCCTGCGCATCCAAAATCACCCCTTTGCCGATCCAGCAATTGTGCCCAATCTCCAACCGACCCGGTCCGGGAAAAAAGCAGTCCGGGTAAATCGTCCCAAAATCGCCGATACAAAACTCCTCCGCGTCCACCGTCAGGTTATCCATGAAAATACAGCCGTCGCCGATACGGACTTTCCGCGCGTTAAACCGGACATTGCGACCGAAGCGAACCCCGCGCCCAATTTGAACGTCGCCGCTGCGAAAATAAGGCGTATGGAATCGGTTCGCGACGCTTCGAAGGTATCCAGGAATTCGGTAGAAAATATTGAAGAACAAGCGTTTGATTTTGAGGTGTGTAGAACTTGTAGCCGTGTACTCAGGTTTGTCCGGCGTGCATTTGCAATAAATGATAGACTTGCGCCGCCGCGCCGTCCCAAGTGAATTGTGTGCGCTGGATTCGGCCCTTGGCGATTAAAGTAGCGCGACAATCCGCATCTGCAACTATTTTTTTCATCGCCTCGGTGATGGCCTGCTCGGACAGGGGATCCACCAGCAGGGCAGCTGATCCGGCCACCTCGGGCAGGGCGGTTGTGTTCGAGCAAATCACCGGCGTGTCACAGGCCATCGCCTCGAGCAGGGGCAAGCCGAAACCCTCTCCCAGGGAAAGATAGGTAAAAGCAAATGCCGACGCCATTAGGGCGGCAAGTTCCGACTCTGGAAGGTAACCAGTCGGCAAAATATGCGCACGATTTGGCGACTGGCGGAGGGCGTCCTCTACCAGACCGGTCTGCCAAGCCTGCCTACCGCCCAACACGAGCCGCATATCGGAACCGGTTTCGGATTTGAACCGATCAAACGCCCGAATCAGGCGATCTACGTTTTTCCGCGGGTGGATGGCGCCGGCGTAAAAGAAATACGGCGCGCCCCCGGTATATCGTTGGCGTACCGCCGCCTGATCGGATTCCTGCATCGGCCGGAAGACTTCGCGGCAGCCGTTGTACGCCACGGACACCTTGTCGGGCGGAACCGGCACGGCGGCGAGGATCGCCTGGCGCGTGTATTCGGAGACGGTGACTACTGCAGCAGCCCTTTGGATGTACCTGGGTAAAAAGTGTCGGTAATACAGACGCGGCCCCCAAGGCACCTGCTCAGGATGTTGAAGCGGCAATATATCGTGCACCGTGAGTACGGTCGGTATTTCGCTGCGCAAGCTGAGATAGGCATCCGGCGAGAAAAAAACATCCGGTTGAAAACGCCGCAGAAAAAGCGGCAGCGCCCACTCAAACCAACAATACCACAGCAACGGATGCCGAGCAGGCGGAAAAACCACGACCGGCCGAACGTTCTCTGCATAAACGAAAGCCGGATCGTACGGACGGTCAAAAAAGAAAATAAATTCATCCTCCGGGTGCGCCAGCGCCATCCGGCGCGCTAGTTCATGGGTGTACCACCCGAGACCCTCCAACTTACCGGGCAATAAAAAACGGGCATTTACGGCTATTCGCATGCGCAGTCCTGTTTGTCTTTGTACCTTTGAGGGGCAAAATAGAGCTTTTATATTTTATGCTGGAATTCGCTGCCGCACAACTAGATCGCCTGGGCGCCGCCTGGGTCGGAAACCAAGGCCGTTCCGAGGGCCTGAATATCCCCAAACAAACACTCACACCGCTCCACGACGTCGCCCACGACCTGCTGACGGCGACTTTTCTGCGGCCTTTCGAAAAAACAGAGGAGTTTTTTTATTTTTTCCACGAGGAAGACGTGAGCAACCACCCCGTCTTTCAAAGTTGTATGAATATTTTTAAAACGCCGGATAACTTTCATGAAGAAGTAGTGAAGCTGGCAAAGCGGCTTTACGAACATTCGGACAATCCTAAAATGCTCGGCGGCGAATTTTTTGTCGCCCTGTTCGATCAGGTCGTGCTGCAGGGAGAACTCACCCGCGCCATCGCGATTGTGAAAATTCAAACCAAAGACGCGTATCTGAAAGTAGAGCGCACCACGGAAACGTACGCCATCAATATCCTGGAGGGCATTCCGCTGGACAAACTGGAGACGGCTGCGCTGGTTTTCGAAATGGATGAAAACGAGGGTTATCGGGTTTGCGCGCTCGATTCGGTCAGTAAGAAAAATGATCGCTCTTTCTGGAAAGACGATTTCCTGCGGCTCCAGCCGATTGAAGACAACTATTTCAATACCCGGCATCACATCCAGCTCTCCAGCGAGTTTATCACGCAGAAGTTACCCCAGGAATTTGAAACGGAACGGACGGATCAATTGGATTTGCTCTACCGCTCCGGTTTATATTTCAAAGAAAATGAGTCGTTTGAAATTGACGACTACGCCGCCGCTTTATTCCCGGAGGAAGAAAAACAGGAAGCTTTCAAATTATTTCGAGACAAGTATGCCGGCGCGTACGCCGTCCCGCTAGAGGACCGATTCGACATCAGCGGACAGGCGGTAAAAAAAGAATTTAAAGCCCTGAAAAGCGTGATTAAACTCGATAAAAACTTCCATATTTATGTGCACGGCCGACGCGACCTGATTGAGCGCGGATATGATGAGGACAAAGGGAAGAAATATTATAAGGTGTATTTTGAGGAAGAGGAGTAGATTTATTTCGCCGCCCCCGGCGACTAAACAAAATATTTTTTTGTTTAACAGATTGTTCACGGACTTATGAGCTCCCCTTTCAAAAAATATTTTTTGTTTCGTAACCCGTTAATGACTGGATATTGCAGTCCCGCGAAAACCCCGGATTCGCGTTTACGCTTCCGCGATGATCACCCAATTCCCATCCGTATCCACATACCGGCTATGCGGGAAAACTTTTTTGACCACCTGATTGTAAAAGTGTTCCGTGCGTTCCCGATCACCGGGCCTGTCGTAGAGCCGATTGTACAGCAACAGGGCGCCCGGCCGCATGCGCGCGGCGCATCGCTGCAAAAAATCTTCGGTTTCGAAATGCGGCGGGGTATTTTGATCCTCAAAAATATCCACGATGAGCAGATCAAACTGCTCCTCGCAAATATCCACGTACAAATCCGCATCGGCAATCACCACCTCGACGGAACTTTCGAGGCGGGAAAGCGTGTAACGCTGGGCCAGCTCGGCAATGCCCTCATCCCATTCGACCGCCAGGTAGTGAAAATCGCAGGAATACACCTTTTCGAGAATGTACGGCACGCTGCCCAATCCGAGGCCGAGCAGAAGTACGTCCTGCTCGGCTGGTCGTCGATGAAGGGCTATTTCGCCCAGCGCGATGGTAAAATTGCGGTATAGATCGTCCCAGGAATAAATGGCATTCCCGCTGAGCAGTTGCAGGCGTCCGCGATCCATCCGCACGCACAATTCCGGATTGAGCTCGGTGCCGGTTTCCTCCAGGGTGACCGGAGAAAAGTAGGACATCCATTTTTTCCAAATAGGTATCTGCATATGCTCGAAGCCTTGGATGCGCTAATCTTTCTTTTTCTTGAACGGATCCCACTTATCCAGTTTCTGCTTCACTTCATCCACTTTTTGGCCTGCTTTATCAGCAGCTTCTTTGGGCAGCACCTTTCCGGCTTCTTTTTTGAGTTCCTCGGTCGCTTTTTCCTTTACTTCCTCAACTTTCTGGTTCGCCACTTTCGAGAGCGTGTCTTTTGCCTGTTGTACCGTTTCCTCCGCCTTTGCTTTTATTTTTTCCGTCTCTTTTTCTGCCACGCGCAGCAGGGAGTCTTTGGCCTGGGCTGCAAGCGCTTGTCCGGTGGCCGCCGCTTCGGCTTTCAGGCTGCTTTCGCCGTCGCTTCCGAGTACCTTCATGGCGACTTTGGGATTAGCCAGGCTGCCCGTGAGATTAAATTGCACGTTGATAAACTCGCCTTGGGCGATATTCACGCCGTATTTAGAGGCCTCTTTTGAAAGCAGGCTCAGGCCGGCGTTGGCTGCTGCCCCCATCACCTTGCGGGGGACTTTGGACAGGATTTGGTAGTCCATATCTGCGTTGATGCCATGCGATCCGCTGATGCGCATCGCCACATCGCGGGACTTCACGTCGAACGGCTTCACCGTTACCCGGCCGTCTTTGACTTCAAACCAGTTGCGGGTATTGCCCAATTCGAGGTTGTTTTTCAAATACTCGACATTGAGTTTATTGCCGATTTCCGCGACCGGTTTAAAATTTTTGACCACGGCGTTGAGGGTCTCCAGGAACCCTGCGGCGCTGAGGGTTTTAAAATCCGGCATCATATCCTGACCCAGGATCCCGCTCATCGAGAGGCTCGTATTAAACTTGCCGTCAATGAAGCGGGCAATAGGCGCCAGGGATTGAACGGTCACAAAATTTTCATACGCTGTTTTAAATCCCATATCCTGGAGGGCGAAGTCCACATTGAACGTGGGTTTTGTCAAGTCCCGGGTATCGTATTCGCCATCTACCGCCACCCGGCCGCCGAGCACCCCGGCGGTGCAGTCTTTTAGTCGGGCGACTCCGTCCCGCACGGCCACCTGTCCGTCGAGGTTTTCGAGGGCAAGGTTGGTGTACAAAATTTTTGCAAATTGGGCGTTCAGCGTCATATCCACATTTTCCGGCACCGGAATCACACCGGTTGCAGCCGGCGTTTCTGCGGCAGCGGATTCCTCGGTCATGAACTGGTTTAGGTCGAAGTACTTGGAATTCAAGTTAAGCGTACCTTGGACAGTCTGGTTGTCGTACAGATAATTCCAGGCATTGAGCACTTGTCCGGCGCCGCTCAGGTCGCTTTCGCCGATTTTCATGGCGAAATTGGAAATATCCATTTTATTCGGAGTAAAATGACCTTCTAAGGCCATAGATGTGATGGTATAGACATCGTATTTGAGCATGCTGATCCGGCCGTCCACTGTAAAATCCCAACGATCGAACAGCGTTTCTTCGGTGGCGGGCACATCGGTTGGCGTTTTACCAGCGTCTGCGGCGGGTTCCTCCGTCAGCCATTCATTGGCATCGAACAGCGTGGAGGCGAACGTCATCTTACCTGTCATGGTTTTATTCGTCGAAAAATACGCCAGTAAATTGTCAATCGCGCCGGACGCGCGCAGGTCGCTTTTACCCAGTCGGGCGTCGAACGCGCGAAGATCCAGTTTTTGCGGACTCAGGCCGGCGGCGAGGTTGTTGATGCGCACAGCGGGCATACCAGCGGCGCGGTAGGTCATATTTTGTATAGAAAAATCGCCTGCCATCTGCACCTGGTCGTAGGCTTGCTGCTCGATCCGGCTCATGGAAGCCTTCGCGAGCACGTCCGCGCGGATCATTCCGCTGAGTTCCTGCACACCCTCCATCGGGAACGCTTTGGAGAGTTCGCCCAGATTCAACACGCCTTTTATTTCAGTGTCCACAGTGGGATCTGATTCCGGTTTGCTCAGGTTAAAGTAGCCTTCCACCGGATTTGAGCCGATGCGCAGGCTGAAAGCGGGGATGCGCACGGTAATATCGTCTATCTTGCTGGAAGGGCTATTGATTCGCGCGTCCACATTGATATTGGACACGCCGAGCGGCAGGCTGGGGTATTTAAAATCGGCTTTGGCGACTTTGAAATCGAGGCGGAAGGCGGGATAACTGGTTTCGTTGTACGTACCCTTGGCCATACCGGCAAATTGAATCGAGCCGTTGGCCTGCACCTGGTCAAAATCCTGCGTATAAGCGCCTGGGACGAGTGAGAGCAGGCTCTTGAACGTATTTTGCGGGGTAGAAAAGCGCAAATCCATCGTGATGTCCTCCTCATTGGGGAGGGCGACCCAGCCGTCGGCGGACAGGTTCATGTCATTCAGTCGGAGGGTATTATCTTTCATGGTGAACTTCATGGCCGGCATATCTGCCTGAATCGTGGCGTCCAGGGTGGCTTTCGCCTTGCGCAGGTATTGGATGCCGCCGTAGTCCACCGTCAGCGCCTCGATCGTCGTATTGGTCGCCAGGTCATAAATATCGGCGGTGAACTCCCCGCTGCCGGAATGTTCGATGCCGTTCAATTCGGCGCGCATATCCAGCGAGCGATCGTCATAAAGAATGCGGCCATTGCGGATGGCGTATTGTTCGAGTTGAATGACGCCGCCGGTTTCCGCGGGTGCAGCCGCCGGCGTCGGCTCGGGTTTTGTGATATCATAATTGGCGGCGCCATTGCTCAGAACGTACACCCGGATATCCGGTTCGTTGAGATACAAGCCTTTGATGGCGATCTTATCGCCGAACAGCACCGACCAGAGATCCACGGCGAGATCGAGGCGTTTGCAGTTCAGCAGTTGCACGCCGTCAAACTGACCGGCGCCGGTGATGCGCAGATCGTTGAGGCCGACCGACAGTTTGGGGAAATTGCGAAAAACGGACAGATCCACATCCGAAAAATCCAGGGTAGCGGTCAGGTTTTCGTTCGCGACCTTTTTGACTTCTGCGACGATTTCGTCTTTAAAAAAATAAGGCAAAACAATCAATGAGCCGAGCATCAAAAGGATGAGGGCGCCGAGTACGAGCAGGATTTTTTTCATAGCGGGTGCGGCAAAAAATAATGGTTATGCGCCCTTTACGGGCATTTTCGGGATAACGAAAAAATCGGCGGTTTAGTGGATGGTGCGGGTGACAAATATTGGCATTACTTGGCAATTTTGCGGATTGCGTGTACCAGCTTATCCAGTTCCTCCGTCGTTGTATAGACATTGGGCGTAACCCGGACGCCCTTCACATTTTCCCACTCAATTCCCGTGGTGTGGATTTTGTGGTTTGTAAAGAGCAGATCAGACAATTCGGCGGGTTTTTTATTTGGCAGTCCGAATACCCCGATGGCGCAGCTCCAGGCTTGCGCGCGGGGGGTAAAAAACTGAATGTCCGGAACGTCGGCGACGCGCTCCATCCAGTAATTTTTCAAAAAATAAATGCGTTCCTGTTTTCGGCGGCTGCCGATCAGGTTATGCAGATCGAGCGAATAGCCGGTGGCCATTTCGAGGGCGAAGTTTCGGGTACCCAGCGATTCGAATTTCCGGATGTTGTCGCCATCGGGTTTATCATTCGACAGCAGCGCCCACACTTGGGGGATTTTTTCTTTCCGGATCCAGAGCAAGCCGTTGCCGAAGGGCGCGCAGAGCCATTTGTGCAGGCTGGTACCCAGATAATCGCAGCCGAGATCGGGAATCTTGTAATCGAGCAGGGCAAATGAATGCGCGGCGTCGCAAAGCACCTCGATGCCGCGTGCGTGCGCGGCGTCGGCGATGCGGCGCACCGGAAGAATTTGTCCGCACCAATTGATCATGTGCGTGACGTGCACGATCTTTGTTTTGTCGGTGAATTTGGAAATAAACGCCTGGGATAAATATTCCGCATCTTCCGAGGGCAGTTCCAGATCCACCCAGATCAGCCGGATACCGTCTCTTTTTTCGCGTTGTTTCCAAGCGTTGATCATGTTTGGATAGTCGAACTTGGAGAGCACTACTTCATCGCCGGCCTTCAGATTGAGGCCGAAGATCACCGTATTCAAGGCTTCCGTGGCGTTGCGGTTGATCGCAATTTCCTCCGGGTCTGCGCCGGCGAGGGCGGCGAGGTTTTCGCGAAGCGGTTCCCGATCCTGATCCAGGATGCGCCACATATAATAGGAGGGCGCTTCGTTGCACATCCGGTTGTAATAGTCGAGCGCATCCATGGCCGCCCGGGGCGCCGGGCAGACTCCGCCGTTATTCAGGTTGATCAACGTGGGGCTGCAGGCGTAGGCCTGGCGTACCTGCCACCAAAAATCGTCCTCCGATCCTTCAGGAAGGCGCGGCGGCTGCGGCAGCGCATACGCAGCCGTATCCTTTTGGTGGAGTGCGAGGCCGCCCAGCAAGGCGGCGGTTTGGCGGATGAACGAGCGACGGTTGGGCATATTCGCGGACGGTTGATACCGCGCGTACGGGCGGTATGGTAGCAGGCGCGAAAGTATAAAAAAAATGTTTGTGTTTGCTTTTCAAACCGATTTTTGCTCTGCTGAGAAAAATCCAGACCAACTAGTCCGCAAGTTCCATTTCCACTTGTCGGCGTTGCAAATCCACGGACAACACGCGCACCGACACCCGGTCGCCCATTTTAAATTCGCGTCCATACCGGCGTCCGCGCGCGCGCAGGCTGCCTTCGTCCACATCGTACGAATCGTCGAGGTATTTAAACGCGACGAGGCCTTCGGCGCGGGAATCGAACAGTTCCACGAAAAATCCGCGCTCTATCATCCCGCTGATCACGCCCTCGAACACATCGCCGATATGGTCGTGCAGGAGTTCAGCCTGTTTATATTTGATGCTTTCGCGCTCGGCATCCGCCGCTTTTTTCTCCTGGGTGCTGATGTGTTTGCACTGTTCCTCCAGTTTCTTTTTATCTACCCGGTACAAGCGACCGTCGAGGTTGCGCTCCAGGATTCGATGCGCCAACACGTCGGAATAGCGGCGGATCGGCGAAGTAAAGTGGCTGTAATGGGTGAAGGCGAGGCCGTAGTGTCCGATATTTTCCGGCGAATAGACCGCTTTGGCCATGGTTCGGATGGCCAGGGGTTCCAGGAGTTTGAGGCGCGGGTCTTTTTGAGCGGCGGACATCAGTTTGTTGTACGAGCGGGCAATTTGCTTGGGCGTGTCCACCTGCATTTTTACCCCCAGGTCGGCAGCGAAGCGGGCGAAATCGGCGACTTTTTCCATATTCGGCAAGTCGTGCACCCGATACACGAAGGGCACCTCCTGTTCGTCTCCGCCTCGGAACGCCATAAAAAAGGCGACTTCCTTATTGGCGAGGAGCATAAAATCTTCGATCAGCATGTGTGCGTCCTTGCGTTCTTTCACATACGCTTTGATCGGTCGGCCGTCTTCGGCGAGCAGGAAGCGCACCTCCTCCGTTTCGAAATTGATGGCGCCGTTTTTTTCGCGGTCGGCGCGCATGGCTTTTGCCAGTCGGTTGAGGTTTTTTAGAGCCGATTCCAATTGCGGATAAATCGCCAGCTCCGACATTTCGGGCGCAGGTTTTCCTTCCAGCACAGTTTGGGCTTCTTCGTAGGCGAACCGTTTATCCGAGTGGATGACCGTTTTGCCGAACCACCGTTTTACAATCTTGTGTCCGCTGTCAAATTCGAATACCGCCGAGAAGGTCAGCCGGTCTTGGTGGGGTACCAGTGAACACAGGTTATTGGATAACTTTTCCGGCAGCATGGGATTCACGCGATCCACCAGATAGACGCTGGTGCTGCGCTGATACGCCTCTTTATCGAGCGTGCTGTCGGGTTTCAGGTAGTGCGTGACATCGGCGATATGCACGCCGACCTCCAGTCCGCCGTTTTCCAGCGCGCGCACGCTCAGGGCGTCGTCAAAATCTTTGGCGTCTTCCGGATCAATGGTGAAGGTGAGCGTATCCCGGAAATCCCGGCGTCTTTCGATTTCCTGGGGCGAGATGGTTTCGGATATAGCTTCCGCTTCTGCGACGGCTTCCTCGGAGTGCGACAGTTCGAACCCGGCATTGATGAGGATTTTTTTCATCTCGAAGTCGTTTCCGCCGACTTTACCCAGCACCTGGGTAATTTTGCCGATCGGCGCACGGCCTTTGCCTTCCTGCCAATCGGTGATGCGCGCCACCACCTTTTCACCGTCGCGGGCCTCGCCGACGGCATCGGGAGGAATGAATATATCTACCGGCATGGTGGGATCATCAGGGAGCAGCAAGGCGTATTTTCGACCCATGCGCAGGGTGCCGATGAAAAATTCGCGGGCGCGCTTGATGACTTGCAGCACTTCCCCTTCCGGATTGCGCAGCGGTCGGCCGTGGCGGCGCGGCGGCGCAGGGAAAAGCAATACGCGCACGGTATCGTTGTTCAGCGCGCCGTTCAGGTGTTTTGCTACGACGTACACATCACTGTCCAGCATTTCCGAGACGATATATGCAGCGCCGGAGCGCGTCATGTCCACCCGACCTTCGATAATTTTTTTACCGGCGCGCCCGGGCAATGTGGCGTTGGGTTTGAATTTTTCAATCACCGGTTTATCAGTGGGAATTTCCGGCGTCTCCGGCATCTTTGTCAGGCGATCCAGCGCCGCCATATATTTTCCTTCCTGCCGTTCGGTGACAGATCCTGCCTGCGTCAGATATTCCAACGCGTGGGTAACGGAATCTTTGTTGTTTCCAATTTTCAGGGTTTGCAGCAGCTGGCGGGCGGAGTATTGTTTTTCGGGATGCGCCAGCAGGAATTTCAACACTTCGATCTGCAATTCGCGGGCGCTGAGTTTCTCGCGCCCGTCTCTTTTTTTTCTGCTCATAGAATGATTATTAGCGTTTCAAATTGGGTTCTTATTCTTGTAAAATAACTAGTTAACCGGCTCGCTCTCTGGCAAAAAATAGATCCTTTTTTGTCTCAGACGCAACCAGATAAGTAGTTAACTTTTAAAATCCAAATATTTACAAAAAGGTTTACACTACATAAACGCCCGTGTCCGCCAAAAGTTCCTCTTTACCGGCAAACTAAATAAAGGATCTGCGCGTTTATAGCGAGAAAGACCCAAAACGCACACGCAATTTATAACTTCATGCGATACTTCCTGTTCTGCTTCCTGCTCTGCACTTCGGCCGCCCTGTGGGGTCAGTCTGTTCGTCCCGGCCCTGCAACCCCGGCCGAAACCTCCGATCCGGAGGCCAAAAAAATCCTCGACAAAGCGCGAAAAAAATACGAAGCTTACAAAACGGTCGAAGCGGCTTTTTCCCTGACGATCGAGCTGCCCGGACAGCCAAAAGAGATTCAGAAGGGCGTTATCGGACAAGATGGGCAGAAATTTCGCCTGGAAATGGATCAGCAGACCATCGTGTCAGACGGGAAAACGACCTGGGTTTTTCTCAAAAAAAATAACGAGGTACAAATCAACGATTTTGATCCGAATGACACGGAAAATGGTTTTTTTACCCCCAAAGATTTGCTGAAACGCTATGAAAAAGGTGATTTTCTATATGCCGTGACCGATAAGGTCACGGAAAACAACACGGTCTATACCCAAATTGAATTCAAACCCAAAGACCGGAATTCGGAGTACGCCAAGCTCCGCTTGAGCCTGGACGAGAAGACCAACACCATCCAGTCTATCAAGGCCTTCAATAAAGACGGCTCGCGCTACACCTTCCAAATTACCAAGTTGACGCCGAATATAACTTTTGCCGCCGGGCATTTTCAATTCGATAAAAGTAAGTATCCCGGCGTCAAGGTAGAGGATTTGCGGATGTAAAAACGACGTAATTATTTATCCGCTCGCGCGCAAGCGCCGCCGCATCTCGCGGCTTGTCCAGCCAAACCAGACCAGGCAAAACAAAAATGCCAGCTTTTGCAGAAGCGGCAGCGCGGAGAGTGCCCATCCCGAGCGAAATATGTAATAGCACAGCAGTACAAGCGCCAGCGCACAAGCGCCTAAACCAAACAAAAACCGGCTGCGCAATCGGTGCATCTCCCAAAGCGCCGCCACAAACGCGGCAATGCCGAACACACCCGCCGTCATCAGGATCGCATCGTGCCGGTGGGTAAATACGAAAGGTGCGACCAGCATGGAAAGGATTCCGGCCGTTCGGATCGCAAAACGCCGAAATCCGACTGTAGTAAAAGCCGCCGGCAAGCAATACCAATAAAAGGTCAAGCTCAGACATAATATCGCCATCGCCGACAAAGCGATCGGGCGGGCTGGGTTCCACCTGCCGTTTACGGCGTACGGATCCATGAGTTCGCACCAGTAATTATGCAAAATACTAAAGCCGTCGCCCGCCGCATTGGCATCCGAACCGCCGGGATAGGCGAACGCTGCCAGGATGTACAACACGACAAATACGGCAATCCCGCCAATGGGAATCAGCGGCAAAACGGCATATTGATGGCTGCTTAGCTTCAGCATGGATACTCTACCTGTGCAGGCGGTCAAAGATACTGGAAGTTCCGAATCAAGGACAATGAAATCTGCGGGAAATACGGTTCGCATGCCGAAAGAATAATTGCGATTAATTGTTGGTACAATAAACCGCGCGCGGTTTTCCGTGTTTATAGGAGATACGAAAATCACAATTATTTACTTTAAATAAAGTCATCATGCAAGAAACAACAAAAACAAACTGGGTCTTGGATCCCACCCACAGTGAAGTAACCTTCAAGGTCAAACACCTCATGATCTCCAATGTGAAAGGCGAGTTTAGAAAGGTGTCGGCCGAAATCAACGGCGACGATTTTACAACGGCCTCCATCCGGGCGACGATTGACGCCGCCTCCGTTTTCACCAATGAAGACAACCGGGACAATCACCTCCGCGGCGCAGATTTTTTCGATGCAGAAAATTTCCCCGAACTGGTTTTTGAAGGCACGTCTTTCAAAAAAATAGACGAAGATAACTACACACTCACCGGCAATCTTACCATCAAAGGCATCAGCAACGAAGTGCACTTCGACGTGGAATTTGGCGGTATCGGAAAAGACCCCTGGGGCAATGAAAAAGCAGGTTTCTCCGTACAAGGCAAAATCAACCGCAAGGATTGGGGGCTGAACTGGAATGCCGCGCTCGAAGCCGGCGGCGTGCTGGTCAGCGACGAGGTGCGCGTGCAAGCCGAGCTGCAATTTGTAAAAAAAGCGTAACAACTTAGCCGGCTCGCTGTCTGGCCCAAAAAGTCCCATTTTCCGCCATACTTCGCAATTTTTTTTGACCGTAGCACTGCTACGGCCTGCAAAAAATCGCTTCGTCTGGCAAAAAATGGATCCTTTTTTGTCTCAGACGCGACCGGCTAAGTAGTTACAAAAAAGCGTAACAACTTACATTGGCTGGGACTTTCTCGCCAGGTCGAAAATGGTTCTATTTTGCCATTGTTGACTTGGCGAGAAAATCCCGAACCGATGCTTAATCTATTCCGCACCTTGATCCGTATCCATTTCTTCCTCGTACTCCTGCTGTGCTGCACGAATTGCACGGCGCAAAACAACCGCAATAAAATGAGCGACAATCCGATGCTTTGCAATCCGGACACAGGGCTTTGTGAAATGCCGGCAAAGGGCTCAGCCGTTGGTCTGGAAACCGCTCCGATGCCGGTTAAGCCGACAAAACCCATCCAGATTATCTATTTCACCGATCCGATTTGTTCCTCGTGTTGGGGCATTGAGCCGCAATTACGGCGACTAAAACTGGAATACGGCGAATACCTGCACATCGACTATCGCATGGGCGGACTGTTGCCCGACTGGAGTTACAACAGCGGCGGCATCTCCAAACCTTCCGATGTGGCCGGACACTGGGACGAGGTCAGTCACCACTATGATATGCCGATTGACGGCGATGTGTGGCTGGAAGATCCGCTCCCTTCTTCTTACCCGCCGTCCATTGCATTCAAAGCGGCGCAAATGCAGGATGAGCTGCGCGCGATTGCCTTTCTCCGCCGCATCCGGGAGATGGTTTTTCTAGAAAAAAAGAATATCACGCGCTGGGAGCACCTCCAAAAAGCCGCCGAAGAGACCGGGTTGGACGCAGCGTTGATGAAAACCGCAATGGAAGGATCGGCGTCGCAGGCTTTTCAGAAAGATCTGGAGCTGGCGCGGAGCATGGGCGTGCGCGGCTTCCCGACCCTCTTTTTCTCCGACGCCGCCGGCAACCGCCTGACGTTGTATGGCGCAAGGCCGTACGCGCAATTTGAACAAAATCTCAAAGCGCTTTTGCCGGACGCTTCCGGAAAACCGTTTGATACCCGGCCGGAAGCCTTGTTTACCCGCTACCCTACCCTGACCAGCCGCGAGTTCTCCACGCTGTCCGGAAAGCCGAAAGCGGAAGTCGAACAGCTGCTGTCAGACCTATTCGAAGCAAAAAAATTGCGTAAAACCGTCACAAAGAACGGCGTATTGTGGATTTGGGTGAAAAATTGAAGATTGCGCGATCGGCGAATCATTTTTAAAGCGATCTTGGGGCATCACGGTATGGCAAAAATGAGATTTTTTTTGACCCGGACGCGACCGGATAAGTAGTTACATTTGTTGTAAATCTATTTTAAGACGAGCCCAAAAAATCACCCCCCACGCTGACCCCCGTCACTCAAAACCGCCGTTCCCACCGCCACCTTTGACGCTCAATCGCATATATGAAACTATCCGTCGAACAACTCTGTAAAACCTACGACCCCGCTACCCTGCCAATTCCGGACGGCCAATCCGGAAAAGCGATTATCGGACAGGAACGCGCCCTAAAAGCCCTGCAATTCGGCCTGGGGTACAAGGCAAAAGGCTTTAATATCTACATCTCCGGAGCGCCCGGAACCGGCAAGCAGACCGCCGTGCTGCACTACCTCAAGGAACGCTGCAAAGCGGAACCAACGCCGAGCGACTGGTGCTATGTCAATAATTTTACCGACCCATACCAACCGCATCGCCTCGAAATCCCGGCCGGCAAAGCCCGCGCCTTCAAATCAGACGTACACCAATTCGTGCTCGCCGCCCGCGCTAACCTACTCAAGGTTTTTGAGAGCGAACCCTACCTCAAAAAACGAGAAGATCTGCTCAACCGCCTCCGCGACGAGGAAGCCGCTATCCTCGAATCCCTAGAGAAAAAGGCGTATGAACAAAATTTTATGATCCAGCGAACACCCATGGAAATCGTGTCCGTACCCAGGGTGGAAGACCGCGCCATGACCGACGAGGAATTCCTCGCGCTCCCAATCGCACAACAAGAAATTATTATCCAAAAACAAGAGGAACTGAAAGCGGAACTCCGCCAAGCAGCCCGCGACATGCGCGCCGGCGAACACAAAACGGATCAACTGCTGACGGAAATTGAACAGGATACGGCTACCAATACGCTCCGCGAACTGCAAGAGGATTACTTGTCGAAATACACACAACAAGAGGCAGTCATCCGATTCTGGAAGGCGCTGCAAACGGACATCGTCGAGAACTTACAGGGTTTTCTACAATTTAAACTGGAAAACAAACCGGAAGGCAATAACCACCCAATCCCCAAAAACAACGCGGGAATTCCCCCGCGCTACGAGGTCAATATCCTGGTGGATAACAGCAGCACGGAAGGCGCGCCCATCGTGCTGGAACTAAACCCGACTTACAGCAATCTGTTCGGAAAAATCGAAAAAGAATCGGTCATGGGCAGCTGGATGACCGATTTTACGCTCATCCGGGGCGGCGCGCTGCACCAAAGCAATGGCGGGTACCTCATCCTGCCGGCTGTGGAAGTGCTCCGGAATATGTTTTCGTGGGATAGCCTCAAACGCGCCCTGCGCAACAACGAGATCGCAATTGAAGAACCAGGCGAACAACTGGGCTTCCTCACCACCAAAAGCCTGAAACCGGAAACGGTTCCCCTCCGGGTGCAAATTATCCTGCTCGGCAGCCCCATGCTGCACGCGCTGCTCTACGAATACGACGAGGATTTCAAGGAACTTTTCAAAATCAAGGCGGATTTTGATACCGTCATGGACGCAACCGCTGAAAACCTGAACGATTTCTGCGTCTTTATCCACAGTGTGTGCCGACTGGAACAACTCCCGCCGCTCAGCCCGGACGGACTGGCAAAACTCCTCGAGTTCAGCCACCGAAAGGCCGAAGATCAGTCGAAACTCTCTATCCGGTTCGGCGATATCATGGATTTATTGCAGGAAGCAACCTACTATGCCGCAAAATCGCAATCTAACCATATCCAGGCAACGCATATCCGGGAGGCAATCAATGAGCGAATCTACCGTTCCAATTTGATCGAAGAAAAAATCCGGGAATTGATCCGCGACGAGGTGATCTTGATTGACCTCGCCGATGCAAAAGTCGGGCAAGTAAACGGCATCTCGATTCTCAATCTAGGCGATATCGAATTCGGTCGCCCAAACCGCATCACCGTCTCCACGCATGCCGGAAGCAACGGAATTCTCGACATAGAACGGGAGTCTAAACTCGGCGGTCCCATCCACACCAAAGGCGTGATGATCCTGACCGGCTACCTCGCCGGATTGTTCGGCCAACACCAAACGCTAAATGTCAGCGCCCAACTGGTCTTCGAGCAAAGCTATTCGGAAATAGAAGGCGATAGCGCCTCCAGCGCCGAATTGTACGCGCTGCTCTCGGCGCTGTCCGGCGTACCCATCCGACAATCCATCGCGGTCACAGGCTCGGTCAACCAAAAGGGAGAAATCCAAGCCGTGGGCGGTATCAATGAAAAAATCGAAGGATTCTTCGAAGTGTGCCGCGCCGGCGGACTGACCGGCGCGCAAGGCGTACTGATACCCCACAGCAATATCCGTAATCTGATGCTCCAAGAAGATATCCTGGAGGCCGTGCGCGTAGGAAAATTCCATATCTATACCGCCCGAACGATCGAAGAAGGCATCGAAATACTAACCGGACTACCCGCCGGCAAACCGGCGGCAGAATCCACCGGCAGATTCGAAAAAGGATCGGTTTTTGATCTGGTAAACCGTCGTTTGCAGGATTATGAAAGTATTCTGCAGGAGCATCGAGGCGGATTTCCGCCCGCCCGCCGCCGCCCGCCGGGGCGATAAATAACGGTGAGTGCCAAATCGCCGAAATCTTTCGTATCATTGCGGGGAATTGCGCTATGACCACACTCCTCGCTACCCTCAACGCAAAATATATCCACACCAACCTGGCAATCCGCCTGCTCTATCAATTGAATAAAGCACGGGCGGGACTGGCGTGGAAGGAATTTACCATCAAGGAAAACCCCGATGCCGTAGCGGCCGACTGCAGCCAATACGAGGTCGTCGCTTTCAGCTGCTATATTTGGAATATCCGACAAACGCTAGAGGTCGCGCGACGCATAAAAGCAATCCGAAAAGAGGTCAAAATCCTGCTCGGCGGACCGGAAGTCAGCTACGACTGGCAGGAAGTAATCGCACAAGATTGCGTGGACTTTATCATCACGGGCGAAGGCGAAACGCCCTTCCGACTGTTCCTGGAGCGTTTTCCACAAGTGGAAAACATCCCGAACCTAGTCTGGAAAGACGCACAGGGAACGCACTATTTTCAGGAAACCACACCCTTCGACCTGTCTGCCTACGAAGAAATCATGCCCTATACCGACGACGATCCGGCGCAACTGCCGCACCGGGTGTTGTATGTGGAAACATCGCGGGGATGCCCGTATAAATGCGAATTTTGCCTGGCAAGCCTCGACAATAAAGTCCGCTATCTGCCCCAAAAACATATTGATGCAACCCTCCTCTATTTGATGAAAAACGGCCGGACGATCAAATTTCTCGACCGGACGTTTAATATCAAACGCGATTTTACCATCCGCACGTTCCAGTTTATCCTCGATCACCACCGACCGGAAAATGTGTTTCAATTCGAAATTACCGCAGATATCCTGCACCCGGAAATCGTGCAGTTTATCCAGGAACGCATCCCGCCCGGACTGCTCCGCTTCGAAATCGGCATCCAAACAGTCAATCAAACCGCAAACCTGGCGGTGAGTCGCAAGCAAAATTTTGAAAAAACCCAAGTCGTGATCGAAGCGCTGCGCCACAAGGTGGAAATGCACCTCGATCTGATTGTCGGCCTGCCGCACGATTACTGGGAAGAAACCAAACACAGCATCGAGACGGTATTTAACTTGTTCCCACCCGAATTTCAACTGGGATTTCTCAAGTTCCTCAAAGGCACGCCCATGCTCTACAAACACGCCGAGCACGGATACCGCTTCGACCCCGACCCGCCCTACCAGATTATCGAAAGCAAATATCTCAACCGCGACGAACTCTTCCGAATTGAAATGCTGGAACACGCGCTCGAAATTTACTGGAATAAAAAACGCGCGCCCCACACGCTGCGTTACGCTGCAAAACAGTACGGTATTTTCGATTTTTTGCTGGCGTTGGGACGGCATTTTGGAGAGACTAACGATTTCCATCAGTACGATCTGCAGGCGGTTTTCGACCGGCTGTCCGAGTTCGCCGCTGCCAATTACCCGACCGACAAGGTTTTGCAGGAACTGATCGCGATTGATTATTACCTCTACCACAAAATCAATCCTAAAACGCAGTTTCTGGATGAAATCGCGCGCAGCGAAAAATTCAATCTGCTGGAAGCACGCGGATTGAATCCCAATAAATTCCGGTTTAAAGTGCTGCCGCTGAGCTTTGATTTCAACGCGTTTACGAAAAACGACCAAGTTGTACCAACCCCCTCGCTGTTAATCCTGCGCTATAACGGCGTGCAAACGGCAGAAGTGGTTTCCTGATTACTTCCACGCCAAGGTAGCCAGTAACCGGTTGATATCCGCTTTCATAAATGCCAGCACGGGCGCCAGCGAATCCGGGCGCGCCTGGGTGTCGAAATACAAGGCACCGCGCATAAAATGCTCCGTGGAGTCGGTCAGGTAAAACTGATAGGAAGAGGCCGCCGGCCCTTCGATCGAAAACACCATGCCGTGTACGCGCGCTTTCGGGCGGTCAACCGGAATTTCCTCGATGTAACTGGCTTTGATGTTGTGCTTTTGCGCCATGACGAAGGCGTCTTGCACCAACTCATCGAATCGTTCGCGACTGGTCACCGGGTAGTAACTGCAGTGGATTTTGGCGTTCAGTTCGGCCACGCCCAGATTGAACCAACAGTCGCTTTTCACCGCTTCCTCAAAAAAAAGCGTATCGCGCTCCACCCGGGCGTAAGTCGGCGCTTCAAACGTAAACGGGCAATAGCCTTCCTCCACAGTCCGGTAAATTTTTTCCGGATACAAGACGCGGGGGTATAAGCGCGGCTTCGGGACGGCCACGTGTTCCTCACAACCGACAAGGGCGAAGGCGAAGGGCAGAAAAAATAGTGCTATTCGGTACATAAAACGGCGCTTATTACTTGTTCCATTGTTTAAGCCGGCGCTCGTAGCGCTTCGCGCTGACGGGCCACAGACTGCGGTCACATTCGGCTTCTAAACTCGCTGCAGAGCCATTTAGTATGCGCGGGAAAAAATCAATGCCGGTTGTGGCTTCCACCGCGTCAATCGAACAGGCATAATCCATCACCGGCCGGTCGCTCGGCTCGTTGGGCATCATAAACGCGATGGCGCGATCTTTGGCGAGCAGCACTTTGTAATATGCTGCCGGCGCCGTGACGCCGTTTTGGCCGATTTTATCCAGTCCGGGCTGCGTCAGCACCGGCCCGGTCGCCACGTACAGGCGCCCGTACTTGCGCGCCCAGTCGCGGGTCAGTTCCTCCAATTCGCGCCAGATACCGCCGTTGAAACTGCGCACCTGCGGACTCATATTGCTCATAAAGAAGGTTTCTTTGATGGCGGTCTCGTCAAATGCCATGTCTGCCGCCGGACAAAGATGGCCGCGATCATACCCGCTGCCGGCGTAATCGCGGGGCGTCGCGCTTCCGGAGGGCGCCTGGGGATCCGGGAAGAACCCCCTAGGGCGTTCCGCCCAAGGCTGGTTCAAGCGCTCGCGCGTGAGCTCGTACGCCACCCACTCCGCCTGTTCATGCGTTTCATCATACGACAATATATAATAGGTGTGCCGAATCAGATCGCCGTTTTTGGGCGTCGGGAGGATGTCTTCAGGTACGCGGCAATCGGCGGATACGCCGCTGTTCGGTAGCGAGCCGGGCAGCGCATCCGCCGGTTTCGAGCCGGAGAATTGCTGAAACAACCAGTAGGCCGCCGTGGCTAACAGGATAAACAGCCCGGATCGGAAAAACGCGCCCTGGGACTTGGAAGCGGAACGTTTGCGCATGCCGCAAAGGTAAAAACTTCGTGCTACCTTTGTCGCATGATTCCCGCACTTCCTCCCACTGAATTTTTAGATACGCTGCCAGGGCGCACGCTCCTGGATGTGCGCTCGCCGGGCGAATACGCGCAAGGACATATTCCGGGCGCGCTCAATTTTCCGCTGTTCTCCGATGCGGAGCGCGCGGTCGTGGGAACGCTCTACAAACAGATCGGGAAGGAAGCGGCGGTGATCAAGGGTCTGGAATTGGTCGGACCCAAACTGGCGGATTTTGTCCGCCAAGCCGCCAAATTGGCCCCAAACCGGCAATTGGCCGTCCACTGTTGGCGAGGCGGACAACGAAGCGGCAGCATGGCCATGCTGCTGCGCGCGGCCGGATTCGAGGTCTGCACCCTGGCCGGCGGGTATAAAAACTACCGACAATTGGTATTGGACAGCTTCCACCAAATCGCGTTCCCTTTCCGCGTACTGGGCGGCCGCACGGGTTCGGGTAAATCCAAAGTCCTGCGGGCGCTCCGACAGTTGGGCGCGCCCGTCCTGGATCTTGAAGCCCTGGCGCACCACAAAGGCTCCTCGTTCGGTGCGATCGGCGAAGAACCCCAACCGACCGTGGAACAATTCGAAAACACGCTGCACCAGGCGCTGCAATCCTTCGAGCCGGGCCAACCGGTATGGGTAGAAAATGAAAGCCGGAGCATCGGCCGGGTATATGTCCCGGAAGGCGTGTGGAAACACATGAAATCCAGCGTGCTGGTTAATATCGAGATCCCCCTGGAGGCACGCCTGCAAAATCTGCTGGACGACTATGCCGATTGCGATATAACGATTCTCCGCGAAGCCTTCGAACGAATCGGCAAACGCCTCGGCGGCCAGTCGCTCAAAGAAGCCCTCGAAGCACTCGAAGCCGGCGATCTGCGCACCGCCGCCGCCATCGCGCTCCGATACTATGACAAAACGTACCAACATTGCCTGGATAACAACCCGACTCCGGCAATCCATACCCTGCCGTTCGATACCGGCGACCCACTGATCATCGCCCGCACCTGCGCAGACTTTTTGTAGCATATTCCGTCTGCTTTCCCTATCTTTGCGCCGCTATGCTATCCCTTACAAATATCTACGTACAATACGGCAACCGCATCCTCCTCGATGGCGTCCAACTCGTGGTGAAACCCGGCGAACGCGTCGGCCTGGTCGGCCGAAACGGCGCCGGAAAATCCACCCTGCTGAAAATTATCGCAGGCGAAATGTCGCCCCACGAAGGCAATGTGGTCAAACCCGCTCACTTCACCCTCGGATACCTCCACCAGGATATGCTCCTGCCAAAAGGTAAAACGGTGATCGAGGAAACCATGACGGCCTTCAGCGAGGTGCTGGCGCTCGAAAAAGAACTGGAACGCATCCACGGCGAACTGGCCATCCGCGAAGACTACGAATCGGACGCCTACCATAAACTCCTGGAGGATATGGGCGACCTCACCGAACACCTCCACCACCTCGGCAGCGCCACCACGCAGGCAGACGCCGAAAAGGTGCTGCACGGTCTCGGTTTCCAGCACGCCGATATGACGCGCCTCACCGATGAATTCTCGGGAGGCTGGCAAATGCGTATCGAACTGGCCAAAATGTTGCTCCGCCGCCCCGATCTGATGCTGCTCGACGAACCAACCAACCACCTCGATATCGAAAGTATCCTGTGGCTCGAAGACTGGCTCAACGACTATCAGGGCATGGCCATCGTCATCAGCCACGACCGCCGCTTCCTCGATATCGTCACCAACCGAACGGTGGAGGTAATTCTTGGTAAATTGTACGACTACAAAGCGCCGTACTCCAAATACGTCGAACTCAGCGCCGAACGCCGCGAACAAATGGTCGCCGCCTTCGAAAACCAACAGCGCGTCATCGCAGACAAAGAACGCACCATCGCACGCTTTATGGCCAAGGCTTCCAAAACCAAAATGGCCCAAAGCATGCAAAAGCAACTCGACAAAATTGACCGAATCGAAATAGACGACCAAGATACGGCCGTAATGCGCCTGCGATTCCCCGATGCGCCCCGCGCCGGCGAAGTGGTGGCCAATGTGGAGCGCGTAGGCAAACGATACGGCAACCTGAAGGTGCTCGAAAATGCAGACCTGCAAATCCTCCGCGGCGAACGCGTAGCCTTCGTCGGCCAAAACGGCCAAGGCAAAACAACGCTGGCAAAAATCATCGTCGGCGCCGAAAATGCGACCTCCGGGAAAGCAACGCTCGGCTATAATGTCTCGATCGGCTATTATGCCCAAAATCAGGCTGAAACCCTGAACCCCAAAATCACGCTGCTCGAAACCATGGAAAACTACGCCCCCCCGGAAATGCGCACCAAACTGCGGGCAATCCTGGGCGGCTTTCTCTTCAGCGGCGAAGACGTGGACAAAAAAGTGGCCGCACTCTCCGGCGGCGAACGCGCGCGCCTGGCACTGGCCTGTATGCTCCTCCGTCCGTTTAACTTCCTGGTGCTCGACGAACCGACCAACCACTTGGACATGCTCTCCAAAGACGTGCTCAAACAGGCGCTGCTAGACTACAACGGCACCCTGCTGGTAGTCAGCCACGACCGCGAATTCCTCAGCGAGCTCACGACCCGAACGATCGAATTCCGCGATCACCGCTTGTACGAATACCTCGGCGATGTCAACTATTTCCTCGACAAGCGCAAACTGGATAATATGCGCGATGTGGAAAAATCCACCAAAAGCGGCGGATACAGCGCCCCCGACGACGGCGTGAACGCGCTGGGCACGGAAGAAAAAAAACAACTGCAGCGCCAAGTGCAAAAAGCGGAAAAACGCATCGGCGAACTGGAGGAGGCGCTCCAAAAAATAGAGGGCGATATGACGGGCGCCGATTTTTATTCCCGACCGGAATCCAATGATATGATGAAAAAATACGGCGACCTGAAGGCAGAACTTGCACAAGTGTATGCTGACTGGGAACAGGCCGTGGAAAAATTAGCCTGATCATACCATGCGCGAAAAACTGATTGCGATCTTAGCAGTGACGATCTTTTTCGGTCTGATCTGGCTGTACGTACGGGAATTCCCTGTTTTAGGAAACACCATGTACGCCAGAATCCTGCTGATTATGGCGATCTTTTTCGGTCTGCTGACAGCCGCCGGTCTATTGCTGATGTTCCGAAAGCGAATTGCCCCGCCAGGGCGGCATGTGCCGGAAATTATGACCATCACGGCGCTTTGTACCCTGTTTATGCCGCTGCTGATCAGCCTCGTGAATCGCGCCGGCGGCAGCATCCGCCATGAATCCTTCGAAATGGTGTCCGAAACACCCTACCTGGCCGCTGCATACGGCATCCTCAAAGGTGAAAAAATTAAACCGACCGGTTACCGCTTGCGCGTGCTCCGCGACAACCGCCTGTATGCCTTTCAATACAAAAGCCAGGCTTATTTCCCGCTCACAAAACCCGGGGAAACCATCTTGCTGCCCATCCGATACGGCCTGCTGGGCTTCCCCGTACTCGAACTTAAATAGCCGATCGCTGCCTTATGCATCCTGATTCCTTCGTCGTCAAAGAACGACCCGACAACCGCACCACCGCGCCGCACGTGTTGCCAATTTATGCTACCTCGTCTTTTGTATTTGAAAATATTGACCAGGGCATCGAAATTTTCAATAATATCGAATCCGGCCACGCCTATAGCCGCTATGCCAATCCGACGGTGGATACCGCCGGACTGAAAATTGCGGAATTGGAAGGCTTCGGTCTGGACCTGGAGGCGGACGGCCTGCTGACCTCCTCCGGCATGTCGGCCATCTCTACCCTGTGCCTGGGACTACTCCGCAGCGGCGACAAGGTGCTCACGCAAGGCAACCTGTACGGCGGCACCACCGAACTGTTCAAATCGGTATTCCAACCGCTGGGTATCGAACCGGTTTTTTCCAACCTGCAAGACCTAAACCTGGTCGAGGAGATGCTGCGCCGGGATCCGACAATTAAAATGCTGTATTGCGAAACGCCCGCCAACCCCACCATGGCCTGCGTGGACCTCGGCGCGCTGTCTAAACTCGCCCACGAACACGATGCCTGGATTGCCGTGGACAATACCTTTCTCACCCCGCTCCTCCAGCAACCCCTCGCACACGGCGTGGATTTTGTCATCCACTCTACTACGAAATACCTCAACGGACACGGCAACAGCATCGCCGGCGCCATCGTCGGCCGCGACCGCACCCTACTCCGCCAAAAAGTCTGGAAAGCGCTCAAACTCGCCGGCGCCATTTGCTCGCCCTTCGAAGCCTGGCTTACCTACAACGGCATGAAAACCCTCGCGCTGCGCATGGAGCGCCACTGCGCCAATGCGCAAGCCCTGGCAGAATTTCTGGAAACGCACCCCAAGGTGTCCAAGGTAAACTACCCAGGCCTGCCTACGCATCCCGACCACGCCCTGGCAGCCCGCCAAATGCGCGGCTTCGGTGGCATGCTCAGCTTTGAATTGCACGGCGGACTGGAAGCGGGCATCGCCTGCATGAACCGCATCAAATTCTGTACCCTCGCCCCCACCCTCGGCGACGTGGATACCCTCATATTGCACCCGGCCTCTTCTTCGCATCTTCACGTGCCGAAGGAAATACGCGAAGCCAACGGCATCACCGACGGCATGATCCGGGTCTCGGTCGGGATTGAACACGCGGCGGATATTATTCAGGATATTCAGCAGGCGATCGGCGGCTGATTTCCAACGACGCCTTGGAAACCGTTTTTCATCCCAGCTGCTCCAGCAGCCACGCGCGCTCCGACAACACCTCCGCGCCGGTAATGCCGGCGCGCAAAAGGCGGACTGCCTCCGGATCATTCAGGTTACAGCGCAACAAAGCGCGCGTATGCCGCACGACGTTCAGGTAATTCTCCCGGTGGTAGCCCGCCGCGCGCTGTCGGCGGATATAGTGCTGCATACTGTCCAGATGACTTTCCAGCAGGTCGTATTCGTCCTTTTCGTAATATATTTTCATTTGCAGTATCCGGGCGTTCATGGCGTTGATAAAATCGCGGTAGTCCGCTTTTTGCAAGTGCAGCAACGCAGCGCCATAGTCGCGGCGCGCGTAGGCTACCCGCGCCGAATTCATTGAAAAGGCGGATTCTCGGTATTTTCGCTCCAAAAAAGGCTTGTACTGGGTGATGAACCGCTCTGCCCAAGCCGTCTCGCCCAGCCGCATGGCAAACGCGGCGATGTTGTTGTAAGCAAAGCGAGAGAGTATGCCGTTTTCGAGCATCAAACCCATCTCAAGCGCCGATTGATACAAATTGAAGGTCGCTTCGTACCAAACCGGGCCACCGCCCTCGTTGCATTTTTTTATCCCGAAGTTGATCGCCATTAAATACAGTGCGCGGCGCTCCTCCGCGGGAAATAAACCGGATGCCGCGCTCAATAGCTGCCGATACGCCTCAAAGTCGGATTCCGCTTTCGGGTCGGACAAAAATCGGCAGGCGTGAAAATACAATCCGACTGCCGGCGTCCGTACTTGGGGCGCGTTGGCAACGAATTCCAGCAGGGCCTCCAAGGGGCCGAATTGATAGGCCGTTTTGTACACGGCTTGGTGGGAAAGCGCGAGGCAAACCAGGCGCAGCTTCCGAGCCAGGTAAGCGCTGTCCAATAAATCGGAAACCTCTTGTAAGTTGAACGCCTCGTAGCGGCGGGCGGCGGAGGCCTGCTGAAAATCTTCCAACTCCAGCGCATATCCGCTTTCAAAATAGTCGGCGTCCCGGCAGGGAGCGGCCGCGCGCGCCTGGCGGGCCTCCCGGAGCGCAATACCGGCGTGTTTGGTCAGATTGCGTTTGCGATACGCGGCGGCTAAGGCCGTTTTGTAGCGAATGATGTCCTCAGACCAGGCGCAAAGCACCCAGTATCGCTCCAATAAAGCCAATAAATCGCTGTTGGCCAGGCGCATTTTTGCGTCGTTGTACGGCATTTCACCCGGAAAAGTCGCTTGAAAGGCTGCGGTAGCCTCCGGGTTTTGACGGGTTTCCAGGCAATTTTTCAGGTACCGGAATAATCTGGCCGGCGGTTCCTTGCGGCTAAAGAAAGGCGAATCCAGAAAACGCTCCATCTCCTTATATTCTTTACTTTGCAAGGTTTGTACCGCTTCCCAAATTTGGGTATTTTGCATAAAAAAACTTCATTTTGCATTTTATAAATACAAATGTAATTTTTAAAAACTGATTAACAGCACTTTAAAAATAATTATTAAAAAAAATGACTACAAAACGTTTTTTTTGTCTTTTTAAATAATCCCCATTCGAGGGTTCTTTGTACCCGTAATCAAACGTGATCATGCTATGAAACATCCCGCGTACATCCTGCTTGCCTTTTTCTTTTTGGCCGCAGCCGCCCTGAAATCCCAGGTCACCGTCAATCTCGGCCCGGATCTGGTACTCACCTGTAATATCCCCAGCGCGCAGATTACCCCGATCGTATCGGGCGCTGCCAGTCCCCTGTACCAGTGGAGCGGACCGGGCGGGTTCAGTTCGGGCAACTTGAATATCAGCGTAAATTTCCCGGGAACCTATACCCTGACCGTCACGGACCAGGCAAATGGCGCCACGGCTACGGATCAAATCAATATTCTGCAGGATATCGTGGCGCCGAATGTTTCGATCACAACGGTTTTCAGCATTTGTAGCGGGCAATTTGGCAGTCTTAGTATTGCCAATCCGGCCGGCAATCTGCTCTATCAATGGTCCAACGGCGCCACGGGTGCGGCAATCAACGACCTGCCTCCGGGCGTGTATTGCGTAACAGCAACCGATCCCGGAAACGGCTGTACGGCAGCAGACTGCGCGGTATTGGAGCAGCAGCCGCAAATTGCAATCACCGGTGTCGTTCAAAATGTGCGTTGTTTTGGCGGTGCGGACGGCCGTATCAGCGCCACGGTGAGCGGGGGGCAACCGCCCTATTCCTACGCGTGGAGCATCGGCGCCAATACGATGATTCTAAGCAATTTGCAGGCCGGTGGTTACACGCTTACGGTGACGGATGCGGCCGGATGCACCCGCGTGCAGGCTTTCCAGGTAACACAGCCGGCAGCCCTGACTGTTTCCACCGGGAACAGCTGTAATAATTCCCTGTTGGCGCAAATTGCCGGGGGCGTACCGCCCTACCTCTATCAATGGTCGGGACCCAATTTTTTTAATTCCAACTTTCTCAATCCCATTATTCCCGGCCCGGGTATCTATTCGGTCATAATTACCGACGCAAACGGATGCTTCGCCATGGCAAGCGATACCATTTCGCCTTCCGAGGAACCCTGTACTAAAATTTACGGCCGCGCAGTGCTGGATGCCGACCTCGACTGCGAGTCGGACGCGCAGGAAATTTCCTGGGCGAATATGATCATCCGCGCCACCGGCGCCAATGGGACTTTTTACGCCTTTACCGATACGGCGGGCGCGTACACGCTGTACGTCGTTCCAGGCAACTATACGGTGTACGCGCAGCCAAGCGACCAACAGGCCGTCGTGTGTCCGGCGAATCCGGGCGTGAACCTGAGTGCCGTGGGCGATTCCGTGCGGCAGGATTTCGCCGTCTCCGGCATCAACGCCGATTGTGCGTTGATGCGCGTGGACCTGAGCGCCAGTTTCCTGCGCAGGTGTTTCAATACAAACTATTATTGGATCAATTACTGCAATCTAAGACCCGTGGAGGCGCCCGACGCCTACATCGAATTGCGGCTTGATCCTTTTCTTTCCTTTGTTTCCGCCGCCTTGCCGCACACAGACCTGGGCAACAATACCCTTCGTTTCGATCTGGGCGATGTCAGTCCAAATGGCTCCGGGTTTTTCTGGGTTCAGGTGGAAGTGTCCTGCGACGCGGTGCTTGGTCAAATCCATTGCTCCGAAGCGCATATTTATCCCGACACCCTGTGCAATCCCGCAGACCCACTCTGGTCGGGCGCTGAACTTCGACTGCGCGCCGAATGTGCGGGGGATTCCCTGGATTTTATCCTGAAAAACATTGGAACTGCGCCCATGAGCAATAGTCTGGAATACATCGTAATAGAAGACGGTCTGATGAACCGCGCCGGCAGCGCCCCGCCCCTGGCGCCAAACCAGGAAATGATCCTTCGCGTGCCGGCAAACGGCGCCACCTGGCGGGTGGAGGCCGAACAAGAGCCCTACGCACCGAACCAGTCCCTGCCGATGCTTTCGGTGGAGGGCTGCACGACGACCGGCGCCTTCACCACGGGCTTTGTGTCGCAATTCCCGGCCAACGACTATGATGAATGGGTGGATATCGAATGCCGGCCTAACCAGGGCTCTTACGACCCGAACGACAAGCAGGGATTCCCAACAGGCTATGGCGCCAATCACTACATCCGACCCGGTACGGAAATCGAGTACCTAATCCGCTTCCAGAATACCGGCACCGATACGGCATTCAACGTGTATATTCTGGACACCTTGTCTTCCTGGCTCGATCCGGCCGGCATCCAGCCGGGGGCTTCCAGCCACAACTATCGCTTCGAGCTGCGGGGCGAAGGCACGCTCTTGTTTGAGTTCCGGGACATCATGCTGCCCGACAGCAACGTGAATGAACCGGCGTCCAACGGATTCGTCAAGTTCCGCATCCGCCCGCGCGCGGACGTTCCGCTGGAAACGGATGTTTATAACAAGGCAGCGATCTATTTTGATTTTAACGAACCGATTATTACCAATACCACGCAGCATCGAATCGGGGAGGATTTTATTACGGTCGCAAGTTGGGATCCACAGATTCCGCAGTACAAAGTGTCGGTCACGCCGAACCCGGCATCGGAGCGCGCCTATATCCGGCTAAGCGGCAGTCCGGAAACAGGCAACTATCAATTCCTGCTCACCGACCCGAGCGGTCGAACGGCGCGCGTCCTGCACAACAGCGCGGCGGTATTTGAACTTCAGCGGGGTGATTTGCCCGCAGGCGTCTATTTTTTCCAGGTTCGTTTGGAGGGCGAACCGTGCGGATTGGGGAAATTGATTTTGCGGTAAGACGGGGCGGGAAAATCTGATTTCGGGTTGTATAACAAATACATTTTCGGCCTGAAAAACAAAGAATTATTTTGCTCAAGCGCTTTTTTTTATTTTTCCGCAGAGGCAGTATTAGGAAAATATTTCTTCCAAAGGCAACTCAATACCCAGTGCCCTATCCTTAAGTACCTCTTTATCGCGAAAAATCTCATACCGACCCGGCCCGGTAAATACATAGATATTTGCCAAGGGAGGCAGCACGAGCCAGCATGACTTCACACCGTGCGTGAAATAGTCCGTCGCTTTGCGTACTAGTGTGTCCAAGCTTTGGCTGGGAGAGATAATTTCAACCACACCAAGCGGCGGCTCCGTAACACAAATCACATCGTTGCTCAAATCCAACGGTCTTTTGGCGCAAATGGATAGGTCAGGAACAGAGGGCCAATCGGACAAATCGAGGCTGAGCTCGGAGGCGATGTCATATTTGGATTCATACTTCAGAAACAAGCGCGCGATCAGGCGTGCTTGAATTAGGCTGTGATTCAAAGAAGGCATAGGTTTTTGACGTTCCGTTTCGTAGTCGGGCAATATGGATGCAATGGTTTCGCGCATGTCGAAATTTTTCTACAAAAATAAGCAATCCATTTGATCTTCGCAAGCCCCATCTGCATTCAAGGCCCTATCCAATCTTTCCCAAATCTTTCGATCTTTGCCGCATGAAATACCTGGCAATTTTCGGAATCCTTGCCGTCTTCTTCGGCTGCCGGGGCGGCGCCGCGTCTTCACAGCCGGCGCAAGGCCCGCTGGTGCAGCTCGAAACGACCCGTTGCCGC
Source organism: Saprospiraceae bacterium (assembly GCA_032115775.1). Lineage (GTDB taxonomy): Bacteria > Bacteroidota > Bacteroidia > Chitinophagales > Saprospiraceae > M3007. The sequence goes on from JAUMBL010000118.1 coordinate 31,246, forward strand.
GGATACTGCCCCGCCTACACCCTGTTGTTTTATCGCAACGGCGCCGCCCTGTACAACGGCCTGTACTTTGTACAAAAAGCAGGCGAGCACCGCTTTCAACTGATGCCGGCGGAATTGAAACGCCTGGAAGCGGCTGTGCAGACCGCCAACCTGTGGCAATACCCCAACAAAATAGAGAGTCAGGTGGCTGATGCACCTTGGTCTTTGATTACGGTGTATCGCGACGAACGCCGGCAGGAGGTCGCCGGCAGCGTGGATCGCCCGCAGCCGTTGCTCGATCTGGAAAATCTGATGAAGGATCTGGCAGAGGCGCATGGACTGCCGGTGCGGGAGGGCGTCAATCCAGATCTTCCGCCGGCAACTTCCCGGCAAACGGTCGTCGTGCTGCTCAACCCGGACGTGAATGCCGGCGACTGGCTGATGCAGTTTTCAGAGCTGCGGCTGCAATTGCTGCGCCGCACCGGCGCGCAAAACGAATGGATCGTAGCGTTCGATCCGGCGCAAATCAGCAGCGAAGCGCTGATTGATTTATTCAAGGATATGGAAGGCGTACTCCGCGTGCAGCCTGAGAAATAAACATGATCCGTAATATCAAGCATATTATCCGCCAGGAAGGCCTCCTTTGGGCTGTGTACGCGCTCGCTGCCGTGGCGATCACGGCGCAGCGCCTGCTGCTGGGGCGTTCCGCCGACGGATACACCGCCTACGAGAACTATATCATCTTCAAAAATTCTTGTACGCACCTGCTTCAGGGACTTAATCCGTATGGGCGTTTCGACGCCGAGCACTGGGATTTATATAAGTACAGTCCGGCCTTCTCGCTGTTCATGGCGCCCTTTTCTGTTTTGCCCGACTGGGCGGGTCTGGGCTTGTGGAACCTGTTGAATGCCCTGGCGCTTTTAGCGGCGCTTTTGCACCTGCCGATCGCCGCTGAAAAACGGCGTTTTATCGCCTGGTTCGTCTTGATCGAGCTGATTACCGCCCTGCAAAACAGCCAGAGCAACGGGCTGACCGCCGCCATGATCCTCTGGGTCTGGATTGCCGCTGAACGCGGCAATCCGCGCTTGGCCGGCTGGTGGACGGCTGCCGGTGCATTTTTAAAAATATTCGGCGGCTTCGCGGCAATTCCCGCCCTCGTCTATGCCAAACGCCGGCAGTTTATCACCGCCGTGGCGGTTTGGGGGGGCGTACTGGCGTTGGCGCCGGCGCTGGTAATCGGGCCGGAACAACTCTTCCGGGTGTACGGCTGGTGGTGGGAACTGCTAAGACAAGACCACGCCGCCTCCATCGGCTTGTCGGTCGCGGGCTGGCTGGAATCCTGGTTCGGCTGGACACCGGCCAAATTCTGGATTACCGGCGCGGGGCTCATCGTCTTATTGGGTTCGATTTGGGCAGCCCGACGCCGTCCGGAATACCGAATCCTCCTCTGGGCGTCCGTGCTGATCTGGGTGGTCATTTTCAACCACAAGGCAGAATCACCGACCTTCATTATCGCAATCTGCGGCGTAGCACTGTGGTATGCCGACGATCCGCAGCCTGCAACCTGGAAAAAAATACTGCTCTGGAGCGCGTTTGTGTTGGTATCCCTGTCTCCGACAGACCTGTTCCCCCCCGCACTCCGGCAATCCATTATACAACCATATATCCTGAAAGCCGTACCTTGCATCGCAATTTGGCTATTGATCACCTGGCAGCTTATTAAGCTGCCGATAAAATATACGCATAGCGTCCGTGAATAAGCGAAAAGATTTGATTCGGAAATTTGTCAAATTTGGCGCCGTTGGATTTTCCGGCGTCTTTGTAGATTTCAGCATCACCTGGCTGGCAAAGGATCTGGCGGGTTGCAATCAGTATGTGGCCAACAGCATCGGCTTCCTCAGCGCGGTCGTGAGCAACTATCTCCTGAACCGGGTATGGACGTTCAAAAGCAAAGACCCGAAGGTGGCGGCGCAATTTGTCAAATTTTTCCTCGTGTCCATGGTCGGCTTGGCATTAAACAACGGCATTATCTTTCTGCTAAACGAGCGATTCGGATTGAACTTCTACCTGGCAAAACTGGTCGCCACCGGCGTGGTTATGGTCTGGAACTTCGGTGCAAATGTGCTTTTTACCTTTAAAGCGCGTTAAGCCCAGATACCATATCCGCTGTGCAATATTATGCTTTCCAACCGCCCTTAAAACAACATGCCCGTTGCGGCGGCGAGCCGAACGGGCATGTTGTGTCTGCTTGCAGGGAGTTATACTGTGCGCCGCCTGATTTTGCGAACATTTTTTGTCATAATTTTCATAAAATCAAGACAATATGGTTTAAAAATCAAACAAATCACAGTATTTCAGCAGTAAAAATCAATGGTGGTGATGGCCGCCTGCGCCGTGTACGTGGCCGTGTTCCAGCTCCGTTGGATCTGCTTCGCGCACATGATCCACATGGCCGGTAAAGAAAAGCGGAACGCCTGCCATCGGGTGGTTAAAATCCAGCTTCACCTTGTCCAGCCCGACCCAGGCAACTGTTGCCTGAAAAGGATGACCCTCGTTATCTTGCAAAGGCAGGACATTACCGATTTCGAGCAACCCATCGGGTATTTTACCTTCGTGTTCGAACATGCTTTTATCCACTTCGACCAGCGCGGTTTCATCGTATTCGCCGTACGCATCGGCTGCCTCGATGGCGAACGCAAACTGGTCGCCGGCTTTGAGCCCCTCTAGGTTGCGTTCAAATTCCGGAAGCATCATGCCGATACCAAAGATGAAACCCAGCGGTTCCCGGCCCTCCGTCGTTTCAATCAGTTCGCCGACAGCATCGTTTTCAGTCAGGGTGTAGTGGACAGTCACTACTTTTTTTTCTTCAATAATCATTTAAAAAATAATTTGCGGTATTCCAGAAGGCCGGGCTCGGCGATTCGCGAATACCTTTTAATAGTAATCGGACACAAAGATATGAATTATTTGACGCGCGGCCGGGATTTTCTCGGCAGATTCAACCGGGAAAAAAATGCGGCGTTTTTATTTTTCGGTGCACGGTAATATCTGTGCTTATGCGTTCCGGCGCCTAAAATAATTCCGAAAAAAACGCCAGGCCTCCCGATGGGAAGCGGGCTGAATACCGGCCTTGCGCTGGGCTAGATGCAAGTGATAAATGATGCGCCAATGGCGGTAATACTCCCGGTAAGCCCGCAGAGCGCCGAAGGCCGGGTCGTACACATGCGCGGGGTCGCTGGTGATTCCGTTCAACTCCATAATCTTGAAATCGCCGCGTTGCAGGGCTTCCGCAGAGGTCGTTTTGAGATCGAATCGCCCGTATCGTATTCCGTCTATGCGCATACAGAGCGCGCGGAAACTATCCAGCAAGGCAGGGGTGATCAAGTGCGCAGCATTCAGAAATTTAGTGCCGCGGGCATGGTTACCCACCGGTTCCAACAGCAGCCGCTCGCCGAAAGCCGGGATTCGGCGGAGCAAATACGGGGAAATTTGTTGAAACCGAACCAGCTGCCGCCGCGCGCGCGGATCACGCGCCATCAACGCTTCCACCGACGTGCGGCCGTCGCCAGTAACCTGCAGAAAATCTTTGAGGCATACGGAGGTGATTCCGAAGCGCCCGTTGGGAAACCGGTAAAACAACACCGCCGCCTCCACGGCTTCCTCCAAAAACTCCTGGATCAGGAAATCCACCGGGTTGCGTTCCAGATACGCGATGAGTTCGTCAAAATTGCTGATTTTATGCACCAAAAATCCGCGCTCGCCAATATCCGGTTTTGCGATCAGGGGAAATTGAAGTCCGGCGGCCTGAACTGCCGACAGCACCTGCGCTTTGGGCGTCCCTGCCGGGATAAATACCGTTTTCGGCAGGTATTCCGGCGGAATTTGCTCCAAAATTGCCTTTTTCGATTCGCCAACAATACCGCCCAGGGGGATGCCCGGATTGACGTTGCTAAAAAATACGAGATGACGCGCGCGCAGTGCAAACCAAAGATAAATTGCTATGATGGGTGGCGTTGCGAGCCAGGTCGGCCAGTATTCCCAGGGGAGGCAAAGTTTTTTCATACTGCACGCAGCGTACCTATTCCGACAGGTATTTTGCCACAATCGGCATCCGACGGCCCATGCCGAAGGCCTTCGCACTAACACGCAGCACGGGCGCGGCTTGTTCGCGCTTAAACTCATTCATATTCACCAGCCGCAGCACCCGGGTCACCAGCGCCGCGTCAAATCCCTGCGCGATCAATTCCTTCGGGCCTTGGCGACATTCGATATACTGATACAACAGGCGATCCAGGAGTTCGTATTCCGGGAGGCTGTCGCTATCTTTCTGGCCGGGTCGCAATTCCGCGCTGGGCGGTTTTTCGATGGTATTCAGCGGGATTATTTCTTGGTCGCGGTTAATTCGACGAGCCAGGGCGTACACCTCCGTCTTATACACATCGCCCAGCACCGCCAATCCGCCGCACATATCACCGTACAACGTGCCGTATCCCACAGCGGCCTCGCTCTTATTTGATGTGTTGAGAAGGATATGACCGAATTTATTGGACATAGCCATCAGCAAAGCGCCCCGGATACGCGCCTGCAGGTTTTCCTCCGCTACGTTGAAGGGCAGATCCTTGAAGTACGGTTCCAGGGTGTGGATCAACGCTTCGTAGGCCGGCTGGATGGGTACGATATCCCAGGCGATTCCAAGGTTTTGCGCCAGGGCGCGGGCGTCGTCCACGGAATGAGCGGAGCTGTATTCGCCCGGCAAAAGCAGCGCCCGCACGTTGTCTGAGCCCAGCGCTTCGGCGGCCAGCACGGCGGTGACGGCCGAGTCTATGCCGCCGGAAAGACCGAGAATCGCTTTTTGAAGCCCTAATTTGCGGAAATAATCGCGAATGCCTACGATCAGCGCCTCATGCATCAGGCGGATTCGATCTTTGGGCTGCGGCCGATCTACACCGCCTTGCCGCACGGATTCCAGATCATAAACCCGCATGCACTCCTCGAAGTAGGGCATTTCGTCGTACGCCATGCCGTCTGCCGACATCACCACGGATCCGCCGTCAAAAATAATATCCGTCTGCGCGCCGACGTGATTGCAGTAAAAAAGCGGAATGCCATACCGCGATACGTTGGCGCGGAGGACCTGTAGGCGCTCCGCCGCCCTGCCCGCGGTGAACGGCGAGGCGCTCAGGTTGAGGATCAAGTCTGGTTGCAGGTGACGCATTTCATCCAGCGGACAAATCGTGTACAAGGGGTTTTCATTCCCCACATTCCAGATATCCTCGCAGATGGTGATTGCGATTTTTTTTCCTTTAAAATCAAATACGCGGTGTTCCGTGGCCGGTTCAAAATACCGGTACTCATCAAAAATGTCATAGGTCGGCAGCAAGGTTTTATGCTGGACGCCGATCGTTTCGCCATTGTGGAAAAGGTACGCGGCGTTGAAGAGGTCTTTGCCTTCTATTTGCGGATTCCGGGCCGGCGCGCCGACGGCGATGGCGATGCCGCGGCTTGCAGCCCGGAGCGCCTCCAGCGAGGCCTCGCAGCGTCGGATAAAATCGTCAAATTCTAGAAAATCGCGGGGCGGATAGCCGCAGACTGCCAGTTCGCCGAAACAAATCAAATCAGCGCCCAAGGCTTTGGCCTCTTCCACGGCGCGGAGCATTTTTTCCAGATTACTTCCGAAATTTCCAATGTGGTAATCGAGTTGTGCGAGGGCTATTTTCATAAATCTTGCGGCGCTGATACCCGTGCGAATCGCGCGGGTTGTAGAAAAGTTGAAATCGAAAGATCTGACCGGGTGCAAATGTACGCACATATCAAGAATTCTTTCCCCGGCATCCGTCCTCTAAATAGGCAATAAATAATTTCGCTTGTAACTACTTAGCCGGTCGCGTCTGAGACAAAAAAGGATCCATTTTTTGCCAGCCGAAGCGATTTTTTGCAGGCCGTAGCAGCGCTACAGTCAAAAAAAATTGCGAAGCATGGCGGAAAATGGGACTTTTGGGGCCAGACAACGAGCCGGCTAAGTAGTTACAAAATTCCCTATATTTGTTAGTTGTGTTTTTTTCAAATCACATCCGGCAAACCGAATACCGGCAAAATTGTTAATAATGCATGCGCTGGATAAAATACCTGCTTATTTTCCCCATTCGGTTGTACCAATGGACGCTCTCGCCCCTGCTGGGTCCGGGAAAATGCCGCTATCAACCTACCTGCTCGCACTACGCCGTGGAGGCAATTGAGGAGTGGGGAATCTTCAAAGGCGCCTACCTGGCCGCACGCAGGATCTTGCGCTGTCATCCGTGGGGCGGATTTGGTTACGACCCGGTACCTAAGAAAAAGTAGCTTCGAAAAATAATAAATATGCCGTCAATAGCCATCATCGGCGCCGGATGCTCCGGGTTAAGCGCCATAAAAAGACTCTTGGACGAGGGATTGACCGACCTTATCTGTTTTGAAAAAAACGACCGACTGGGGGGAAACTGGGTGTACACGGCCGACGCCGGCCACAGCAGCGTCTGCGAAACTACCCATATCATCTCCAGCAAGGCGATGTCGCAGTTTGAAGATTTTCCGATGCCTGCGGATTACCCGGATTATCCCAGCCACGGCCAGATTCTAGCCTATTTCGAAGATTACGCCCGGACATTCGGGCTGGGAAAATACATCCGCTTCGGCGTCGCGGTGGAAAAAGCCCTGCCTACGCCCGATGGTCGCTGGCAACTGAACTTATCGGACGGAAGCGAATCGGCGTTCGACTGCCTGGTCGTGGCGAACGGCCACCACGCCGCACCCCGCCACCCGGAATGGGCCAAACAATTTACTGGCGCATACTACCACGCCCACGATTTTAAAAATAACCGCCCTTTCGCGGGTAAACGCGTACTGGTGGTCGGCGCCGGCAATTCCGGTTGCGACTGTGCGGTGGAATGCAGCCGTGTGGCAGAACAAGTGGATATCAGCGTCCGCTCTCCACAATATATCGTACCCAAATTTTTTATGGGTAAACCGACGGACACCTTTGCCCGAAACATGCAGTGGCTTCCCCGTTCCGTGCAAAATATCCTGCAGCAACTCAGCCTGCGCATACAAGTCGGCCGATACCGCGACTATGGGCTGCCGGAACCCGATTTTCCGCCAACAAAATCACACCCGACCGTCAACGGCGAACTGTTGGAAAAAATACGCCACGGTAAGGTGCATCCAAGGCCGGGTATCGCCCGCATAGAAGGCCGGCAGGTTTTCTTTTCAGACGGCGTCTCCGCAATTTATGATGCGCTGATTGCGGCCACCGGGTATAAGATTCGATTTCCGTTTTTCGACCGCGCGCTGATTGATTGGGAAGACGCGACCAATATCCCGCTGTATATGCGGGTTTTTCATCCGGATTTACCCAATCTGTATTTCATTGGCCTCGTACAGCCGCAGGGTTGCGTCTGGCCTTTGTCGGAGGCGCAATCCCGCTTAGTCGGACGCGTCATCGCCGGAAAAATACAATTGCCTGCGGACTGGCGGGAGCAGGCTTATCGGGAGGGTGCGGCGATTGAGCGGGACTTCAAGCCGCACCCGCGCCATGCGGTCGAGGTACACTATTTGCCGTATTTGCGCACGTTGAGAAAAGCGGCGATTGGATAAGAACGCAAATGACGAGCCGGAAGCCGGCGTTTTATGGCCGGTGGGGGTTATCAAACAGATTATAAAGACTACGGATTCGGGTTTTCCAGTCTTTCCGGTTTAAGGATTCCTTTTTTGAGGTATCGGAACAATTTACCGCCATGGCTGCCATCCACGATCCGATGATCAAGAGTGGCCGATAAATTCATGATACGACGGGGCACAATCTGCCCGTCCACCACTGCCGGTTTGGTATTGGTACTTCCCAGCACGAACACAAACGATACATTGGACAGCGGCAGCAGGGCGGGATAGCCGATATCCAGACCGACGCTGCCGATATTCGTCAGGATAAAAGATCCGAAGCTATTGGGACTGATTTTGGCAGGGAGAATATTCAAACCCCAATCAATACTAATTTTTTTCACCAGCAGCATCAGCCAGTCGCGGAATGGCCAGGGCAAGCTGGCCAGCACGGATTTCCCGTGCATGCTTTTGTTTTGAAGTCCGCCTTGCCGGGTATTGTGCACGTGCGCTTCCAGGAAATCGGCTAATTCCTGCAGGTTCATTTTATCGGCGTTGGATACCAGTACCGAGCTCATTTGTTGGCTGTCGCGCATCAGCACGCTTACCGTTACGTCTATGGAGTCGCGGTGGATGAGTTTCCCCCTTCGGACATAGCAGTTAAGTTCCGGCACTTCATCTCGCAGTGCGCGGGCTATCAAGAGCAACAGGGGGTGCATGATCGTAATTTTCATCCCCTGGCTTCGTTTTTCTGCAATAAACGCCTCCAGGTTGGTCACGTCCAGCTCGACCGAGCCATAGATTTTTGAATCCACGGGCTTGCGGTAAATGCTGGTTGCTGTCAGCCGCCAGGGGTTATTAGGATCGAATGATTTTTTCATAGCGTTGCGTTTTATTGACTGTTTTCACGGTTTTACACGCGGGACAAATGTCGGGGAGAAAATTAAAATCCTTCAAATTTATTTTTCGGCAATTTCCGGCGAAAAAACGAATTTTGCGGCCTCAAATATAATAAGCATGACTATTCAAACGAATTTTTTGCTTGCATGCGGCGTAACCGCCCTGGCAATGCTAGCCTGCACCAACGACAAGCCGGCCTCCGGGCAATCAGAAAATCTGCCGCCGCCCAATCCGGACACCTTAGTTGGAATTCGGGGCACGGATAATTGCGGCTACAGTCCGCGTTCCAAGGATACGACCGATTTTTTTTACCAAAAATACAAAGTAAGTATCGTCCGGACGCCCGGTACTCCCGGACAGGTCGTATCGGTGTCCGATCAAGCCGGTCAAGATCCATTCATGCTCAAGTTAGGGGATGACTACACATTCATGGGGCTTAGCAGAGATTTCGTCTTTTTCTCCCAGGGAACAGCGCCGGATATCCGCCAGATTATTATCTACAACATTGAGGAGCGTATTCCAATTTTTCAGGAGACGTACTGCGACTCGCTTTTCCTGTCGTCAAACGGCAAACTTTGGTTTTGGACGCCCATAGACAAAATGGCGGTGCGAGAACTCCCGGCCTGCCCAGACAGTGCCCAGTGGGTGAAAGACGGTCTTGATTGCGGATATGCGCAGCGCAGAATGTTCGATCCGGTGTCTAATTCGCTGGTGGCGAAATCGGAATATATTTGTTTTGCCAGGCAGAAATGAGGCGATAGCGGTCGGGGGAAAAGCCCCCCGTCGGCTCGCACAAGCAAATAATAGATTGGTGGTGTATCACAAGCATTTGGCCGCCTCCGGCGGCCAAATAAAATAATGTTTGGTTGCCTGTTTTTTTGATTTTTTCTAAAAAAATCAAAAAAACAGGCAACCAAACAAAATATTTTTTTGCTTAACAGGGCTTTCACGGACTTATTCATCGGAGACGCAGTTGTGATATTAGCGCGCCTGCACCCAAAAGCTCTGATGTATCTTTTTGTTCCGAAAATCCTCCGGTACGGTTTGCGCGCTCAAATCCCGGATATCGGCTGCCTGAATGCCTGCGCGATCCAGTTTAAACTGCCGAAAATTAGTAGAAAAAAAGATAACACCGCCGGGCGTCATCCTGCGCAGCGTTTGATTGAGCAGCCAGACATGATCGCGCTGGATATCCAACACGCCTTTCATGCGTTTGCTGTTGGAGAATGTGGGCGGGTCCAGGATAGTTAAATCCCAGCGCTCAGCCGTGGGCGTGTCGAGCCATTGAAGCACATCCGCCTGTAGAAGCCGGTGCTCCGGGCCGTCAAATCCGTTCAAATTCAGATTTCTGCCCGCCCATTCCAAGTAAGTATTCGACATATCCACCGTGGTGGTTGTGCGCGCGCCGCCGGCGGCGGCATACACGGAAAAGGCGCCCGTGTATGCGAACAGATTGAGTACCCGTTTATCGGCAGACAAGTCCTGCACCATTTTTCGGGAGATGCGATGATCCAGGAAAAGTCCGGTATCCAGGAAATCAGCGGGATTGATAATAAATTGCAGGTTATTTTCCCGGACGATATACTCCGCGCCGACCCGATTAAACCGCTCGTACTGTTGGAGTCCTTTTTGCCGCTGTCGAAATTTCAGGAATATCCGTTCCGAGGGCGCCTCCAGTACGTCCGAGATGACCTCCAGGCAGGATTCCAGCCAAGCGGCATGCGCATCGGGATCCATACCGTGTTCACGGGCGTACTCGGCGACGTGCACGACTTCCTCATAGCGATCTATGGACAGCGGAAATTCCGGCATATCATTATCATAGACCCGGTAGCAGCTAATGTTTTGTCGTGCCGCCCATTTGCGCAAATGGCGACTATTTTTGCGCAGCCGGTTGGCGAACATTTCTTTTTTTTGTTCGGCAGTCATGCGATTTAAAAGCGGCGCATTCAAGGTTTTTGGGGCAAATTTGCCTTTAGTTTTGCCTTTATAACTTCAAACAAAATTGGCAGCACCGAGATGAGAATGATGGCAAAAACAACCACTTCGAAATTCTTTTTCACGAATTCCAGTTGACCGAAGTAGTAACCGGCAAGCGTCAGTAAAGTGACCCACAACATTCCACCGCCGATGCAGTAACTGATAAAACGACGGTAGGTCATGTTTCCAACCCCGGCGACAAACGGCGCAAAGGTGCGCACAATCGGCACGAAGCGGGCGATTACCAAGGTTCGACCGCCGTAAATTTCATAGAACTCCTGCGTCCGGTCAATATATTGGCGCTTCAAAAACCAGTAATCCCTGGTAAAAACCTTATTGCCTAGGTATCGGCCAAAGAAATAATTGGTGTTATCGCCGAGGATGGCAGCCAAAAACAAAATAGGGATGAGCAACCATACATTTAGGATGCCGGTTTTGGCCGTAATGGCGCCGGCGGCGAAGAGCAGCGAATCGCCCGGAAGAAAGGGCGTCACGACCAGGCCGGTTTCGCAGAAGATGATGAGCGCCAGAATCAGGTAGGTAAGCACCTGATAATCCGTCATAATTCGTTCCAAATGCACGTCGAGATGCCGCAGGATATCCAGCGCCTGGGTTAGTAATTCCATCATAAAATTGCGTTTTTTTGATTGCCTGAACAGGCTCCAAAGGTACAATAATTCAAAGCATGTCTAGTATTTTCTACCGAAGGCAAAAATAGGATCATTTTTGATGCTGCTAGAAAATTCCAAACATGCGCACTCAATTACCGGAGCACCATAATCTGCGTGATGCCGCGGGAGACCGCAATTTTCCCTTGCAGTTCGGTTTCCAGCCAATACACGCCATTTTCCAGTTGCGCGGCTTCCAGTTGATAGCGATAGGCGCCTTCCGGGACATTTGACAGCTCCCAGCGCTGCAGTTCACGGCCCAGTGCGTCGAGCAGCCGAAAACGCAGTTGGCCGGATTCGGGCAGACTGCAAGTCACGGCGCCGGCGCCGGGGAACGGATTGGGCGAAACACGCACGTCCATCGGCGGCAGACGCCGATTATCCTGCGTTTGCACGAGGCAATTAGGCGGCGTATTGGGGCAGTAGGTTCGGAAAGCGAGTGTGCAATCGAGAATAAAAGGATTGGGTTTGTTTTCCTGATAGGGTGCTATGCGCCAGGTTTTGACGAGTTCGGCGGAATCGGCGGGATCCTGCGCCTGCCAGTTGCATAAAACCGCGCGTTGCGATTCGAAGAAAGTCGGATCAGCCGCATCCGCCTGATTTTTATACATGGTATAAAAGTAGAAAACTGCCCGAGCGACATCGCCTTTGACCGATTCGCGGGGTTCGAAGCCGCCGGTTACAGATTCGGAGTACCAATCCCGGTTTTGGGCGGGCGGGCTGAATACCGTTTGCGCTTTGTAAAACCAGCGCTCCGTTTGATTATCCGAAATTTCCCGGTACGGCCAGTTGCTCCGCGCCTCATTCACAGGGATTCGTGCCGGAAACAAGTGGTGCATATCGCTGCGCGCGTTGCCGTCGGCCGCACCTTTTGCCTGCGGGTAAGCGTGTTCCGTATTGATGCCTAGGGTACTGCCACCCAAATAGACATACTGTGTCGGATCCTGCGTCGGATCCAGGTATAAGGCGTGATCGGAGTAGATACAGCGCAGGCTGTCGTCGTCAACGGCCAACACTTTGGCGTAGAGCGTATCTCGGGATTGTGCGTAATTGAGCACAGAATCCGGTTTGTATCGCGCCGCCAGGCTGTCGAGCAGCGTTTGTCCGCTCAGGCCGGGAAAAACAGGTTGAAAAGCCTGACCGTTTAGCCAATTAGCGACCAACAGGAACAAAAATATCGGCAATTTTTTCATCGGGCAAAAATAGGAAGAAATACGGAGCGCACGCACTTTGCGGCGCTGGGAAAGCAGTTTTTCCGTATCTTTGCAAACTGAATGATGTTACGCCACGATCTGATATCTGCTATTCGCCAAAAGCGCAGCTTCCTCTGTGTGGGGCTCGACACCGAACTTTCCAAACTGCCGGAACATCTGCCGCGCAATCCGGAGGGCGCACTGGCCTTCAACAAGGCCATTATTTCCGCCACACGCGATTTGTGTGTGGCATACAAACCCAATCTGGCATTTTACGAGGCCATGGGGCCGCCGGGTTGGAAGGTTTTTGAAGAAACGCTCCGGTTTATCGGCCAGGATCATTTCATAATTGCCGACGCAAAACGCGGCGATATCGGCAATACCAGCCGGATGTATGCCGACGCATTTTTCAACTCGTACGGGTGCGACGCCGTAACGGTAGCGCCCTACATGGGTCAGGATAGCGTACAACCTTTCCTCGAATTCCCGGGTAAATGGGCCATTGTCCTAGCCCTCACCTCCAACCGCGGGAGCGAAGATTTTCAGCAGGTCGCGGAGGCAGACAACCACGAAAACCTCTATGAAAAAGTACTCCGCCGGTGCCAGGCGTGGGGCCGACCGGATAACCTAATGTTCGTCGTAGGCGCTACGCATCCGGCAGCGTTTGAACAAGTGCGGCGCCTTGCGCCCGATCATTTCCTGCTTGTACCTGGCGTAGGCGCCCAAGGAGGAGATTTGCAGGATATCTGCCGGTATGGACTCAACGCCGACGTCGGTTTGCTCGTCAATGCCTCGCGGAGTATCCTGTACGCCTCGGGCGGCACGGATTTTGCGGCGGCGGCGCGCGCAGAAGCAGAAAAAATGCAAAAAGAGATGGCGGCCATCCTGGATGCAAGATGACCCTGAGTTGCTAAAAATAAACAAAAAACACCATATTACACGCGAAAAATACAATCTGTGACAATCGCACCGATCGCATCTTTAGCGCGTTAAAACAAGCATTATGGATTTTCAGAAAGATGTTATTGAACGCAGCCATACCACCCCCGTCTTGGTGGATTTTTGGGCTGAATGGTGCGGCCCCTGCCGCATGCTCGGCCCGGTGCTCGAAGCCTTGGCAAGTGAGCAGGCTGAAAAATGGGCACTGGTCAAAGTGAACACCGAGGAGCACCAGGATCTGGCGATGCAGTACCGGGTGCAGAGCATTCCAAATTGCAAGCTCTTTCACAAAGGACGGGTCATTGACGAGTTCACAGGCGCGCTGACCAAGCCGATGCTGGAACGGTGGTTGGAAACACACCTGCCCAATCCGGCGCTCGAGGAGTTGGACGCCCTCCTCGGACAATCCCGGGGATGGCCCGATATCGGGCTGATGGAGCCTTTAGAACATTTTTTGCTGCAGCATCCCGGTTTGCGCGCTGCCGAGATTGCGCTCGCACAGCACACCGTTGCAGGCAATCCGGCTGCTGCCCGCAACTTGGCAGCCAGGATTCCGGCGGGCGACCGCTATCATGAACTCGCGCGCGATGTGGAGGCGCTGGCGGATTTGTTTGAGCTATCCGCAGAATCGGCGGCTACGCCAATTGGCCGGCTTCTGCAGGCGGCGGCTGAGGCGCTGCGCGCCGGCGAACAGGAAACAGCCTTACAAACCCTCATCCAGGCTATTTCGATGGATAAGGCATATCATAACGCGCTAGCACGCCGGGCTGCCGTGGCCTTATTCCGGATACTGGGCGAGCAGCATGCGCTGACGCAAGCCTATCGGCGTAAATTCAGCATGGCCCTCAACTGAGAAACCGTCTGCAGATAATTATTTCTGCAAGGCCTGAATATCTACCCGAAGTTTGCCTTTGGCAAAAAGATCTACCCGCAGACCGTCGGGCGTCACATTTGTATCCTCGACCGACATCGAATCCAACACCCCACTGAGTACGACGCCGGGGCGGATTTCATAACGGTTCAGAGATTTTTGAACCGCCATCTGGAGATCCGCCATATTCTGATGGACAGGAAACACCAGCGACTCCTGCATTTTTTTGCGAATGGCGCCCTTAAAAAGCCAGGCGGCTGATTTGTGCAGCACATTGCTTGTTTGGGCGTGGAAATCCAAGTCTTCCACTTCAATCTGGTTTTTTTCCGTGTTAAAAACGGGACGGCCGATGAAGTAAATTTCGCCGTCATAAGACCCGGAGACGCGGGCGCCGGCTACGACTTTATCGTAGTTCCCCCAAAGTCGGATATCTTCTACCCGCACCTTTTGGCCGCCGGATTCAAATTGCTGACCGACCATAATCCCGTTGGCGAGGCGTTCCGCTTCCGGGAAGGGCACATTGGTCATGAAACGCATTTGAAAGTCTTCCGGCGCATCATAGATTTGTGTGAGGTTGGGGAGCGGCGTATCGGCGCGGAAGGCAGGTTGGGCGCCGAAGACCACGTCGTTGAGCGTTTCGACGGCAATCGTTGTTTGGATCGCGCGGTTGTCGGTTGTGATTGGCGTGATGCCGATGGCAGTAGGGGTCGTTTTTACCCACAATTGATAGGTGTCAGAAAGAAAAACCGGTGTTTGAAGCGCTTTCCAGGCTTCTTCGGCATAGGGTCGCAGGCTAAGTTGTTGCGACACAATACGGTCTATCGTTTGGCTGAGCGTGCGTTTATTCCGGTTGAGGAAGATATTGGCGATACCTTCCACGCTGATATCGCCCAGCCCGGTTTTAAGCACGGGTTTTCTGATCCATTCGTGGTATTCAATTTCGGTTTGGGTACTGAGCGACCAGTCGTCCAGTATGGCAAAATCTGTTTTAAATCCGAGTGCGATTTCTCCTTCTGCTTCTGCATCCGTCACGAAAAGATTTTTTTTGAACCACAACTTGAGCGGCGCCCGGTATTTGAGGGTGTGGCCGCTGAGGTTCATCGTGATTTGTCCGCTTTTGACAGCCTTCATCATCAGGTCGTCGCCCCCGTTATCGCGGTAGGAATAGTCCTCGTAGAGGGTACCGCTGAGGCGGTTATTGATGAGTTCCAGCAGATCGTCTATTTCGATACGAACAGGAATAGCGATTGCTGAATGCAAGGGCGCCTCCTTCCAGGCCGAGTTATAGTGTTCCGGCGGACGGGGAATTTCGAGGTACTTTTTCGGTTTGCAGAATGAAAATAAACCCATAAATGCGAATAGCAGGGTCGTTTTGCGTAGCATAAGAGCGTATTTGTACGATGATCCGCTTGATTTTTTAGAGCATGATTAAAATTTCCTGATTTTAACGGAAACAGGCTGACAAGCGTACACCAACCGGATACGGAATCGCGGTCGGTTAAACCAGCTCGAGTACTTGAAAAGACCTATACAGCGCGCAAAGTTAGTAGTTTTTTTGCATCTTTGCATCATGATTCCACTTGCTGAGCGCATGCGCCCGCGGGCGCTGGAAGAGTATGTAGGTCAACAGCACTTGATTGGCCAAGGCGCTGTTTTGCGACAGGCGATTGAATCCGGGAAAATTCCTTCTTTCATTTTGTGGGGGCCGCCCGGGGTGGGTAAAACGACCTTAGCCCAGCTCATCGCAACCTTATTAAAAAAGCCGTTTTTTCAGCTTTCCGCGATCAATTCCGGGGTTAAAGATATCCGCGACGCCATAGAAAACGCTGAAAAGCAGACGCTTTTTCAGCAGCGCGGCGCTATTTTGTTTATTGATGAAATACACCGTTTCAGCAAGAGCCAGCAGGATGCACTGCTGGGCGCGGTAGAAAAAGGCACTGTGACCTTGATTGGTGCAACCACGGAAAACCCCTCATTCGAAGTGATTCCCGCGCTGCTCTCCCGCTGCCAGGTATATGTGCTTCGGCATCTGGAGAAAGACGAGTTGATTGGACTGGTTGATCGGGCTTTGCAAGAAGACGAGCAATTGCGCGCTGCCGACATCCGGGTGGATGAATACGACGCCCTCCTACTCTACTCCGGCGGCGACGCCCGTCGGCTGCTCAACGCGCTTGAACTGGTGAGCAACTACCGCAAACCCGGGGAAACGTTCCACATTACCAACACGCTGGTTGCGGAGTTCATTCAGCAAAACGCCGCCTTGTACGACAAGGCCGGCGAGCAACATTACGACATTATTTCCGCTTTTATTAAGAGTGTGCGCGGGAGTGACCCGAATGCCGCCGTCTATTGGTTGGCGCGCATGCTCGACGGCGGTGAGGATATTGAATTTATCGCCCGGCGCATGGTGATTCTGGCTGCCGAAGATATCGGTCTGGCCAATCCGAACGGGTTGCTACTGGCTACTACGACAATGGACGCGATTCGCATGATCGGGATGCCCGAAGCGCGAATCATCCTGTCGCAATGCGCCATTTATCTGGCGACTTCCGCGAAGAGTAACAGCGCCTATTTGGCGATTGACCATGCGTGGGATACCGTGCGCAAGACCGGCGCCCTGCCTGTACCCCTGCATTTGCGCAACGCCCCTACCAAGTTGATGAAAGCGCTCGACTACGGCGCCGGGTATCAATATGCCCATGATTTCAGTGGCAACTTTGTATCGCAACCGTATTTACCCGACGAACTGGACGGGAAGTTACTCTATCAGCCCGGAAAGAACCCTGCGGAAGACCGGGCGGCGCAGATTTTACGAGAACAGTGGAAGGATAAATATCCCTACTAGTGCCACGTCCAGCAAATAGCGCATGAATATGGCGACCCAATTCATACGCTATTTGCTGGACGCGGCACTAAAACGCCCGCATCACCTTTTCGATAATCCCGCAACAAGCATCCATCTGCGATTCCGTGATCACCAGCGGCGGCGCGAAGCGGATAATATTGCCGTGCGTGGGTTTGGCGAGCAAACCGTTTTCGGCCAGTGCCAGGCAGATGTTCCAGGCTGTTTTGCTGTCTTCCGAATCATTGATCACCACCGCATTGAGTAGGCCTTTCCCGCGCACAAGTGTAATGAGGTCGGGTCTGGCTGATTGAAGGCTGTCCATGCGCGCGCGGAACATGCGTCCCAGGCGTTCTGCATTTTCGGCGAGCCCTTCCTCTTCGACAACCTTGAGCGCTTCCATGGCGACGGCGCAGGCGAGCGGGTTGCCGCCGAAGGTGGAGCCGTGTTCGCCGGGTTTGATGGTGAGCATCACTTCATCGTTGGCGAGTGCGGCACTGACGGGCAGCACGCCGCCGGACAAAGCCTTTCCGAGCACGAGGATATCTGGTTTGACGTCGAAATGATCGCAACAGAGGCGGCGGCCTGTACGGGCGATCCCCGTTTGCACCTCGTCGGCGATCAGGAGCGCCCGGTACTTGGTGCACAGCGCGCGTGCGCCGGGGATATAATCGTCGTCGGGCACAACCACCCCGGCCTCGCCTTGGATCGGTTCAAACATGAATGCAGCGACATGAGGGTCTTGTAGCGCCTTTTCGAGCGCCGGCAGGTCATTATACGGGATGATTTCGTAGCCGGGCATAAAGGGTCCGAAATCTTTGTACGAGCTTGGATCGGTGGACGAAGAGATCGCGGCAAGCGTGCGGCCCCAGAAATTGCCTTCTACGAAAATAACCTTCGCTTTATTTTCCGGAACCCCTTTCACGCGGTAGGCCCAGTGGCGGGCGAGTTTGATCGCCGTTTCGCCGCCTTCCACGCCCGTATTCATGGGCAGCACGCGGTCATATCCGAAATATTGCGTGATAAACTCCGCGTATTCACCCAGTAAATTATTGTAAAATGCTCTGGAAGTGAGCGTCAGTTTTTGCGCCTGCGCAGACAGCGCTGCGATAATACGCGGATGGCAGTGTCCTTGATTTACCGCGCTGTACGCAGAAAGGAAATCGAAATATTGTTTTCCCTCCACATCCCAGACGTACACGCCTGCGCCGCGCTCCAACACGACGGGGAGCGGATGGTAGTTGTGGGCGTTGTACTTATCCTCCAGTTCGATGTAGTCGGCGGCGGACAGTTTGGTCATAAATTGCATACGCTAAATGATTTTGGAGCGCGAGAAGAGTCGTAAGATCGTTTGTTCAGATTTTAATTTCCGGGCTGTAGTTGCCCGGAAATTAAAATCTGAACAAATGCCTTATGGTTTTACCACCACCAGTCTTTTGGTTCCGATGACCGCGCCTTCGCTATTGGTCAGGCTGTAGAGGTACGTACCTTTTTTGAAATCATCGAGTTCGATGCGGATGGATTTATTTCCGGAGATGAAATATTGCTCTTCCCAGACCACTTTTCCAACAATGTTAAAGATTTTAAGTGTGTAATCGGAGGGTGGCAGGTTGCTGCAGTCGAAGCGCACCCACTCCACGGCCGGGTTGGGGAAAGCGGCGATCGCGGCCTTTCCGGGCGCGTCCGGATCCTCATCCACAGAGGTGGTGCCATTATTTTTATACCGGATAGAAACTGCCTGGGTTTGGTTGTTATCGAGCGTCACCACGGCGATTTCTTCTTTTTCCGTTCCGCTGTAAAAGCGGTAAGTTACGGTGGTGTCTGTGCCGAGGAAACCTCCGACGCCACCGCCACCGCCACCGGGGATAAAAGTGCCCACATCTATCCAGCCGAGAAAGGGTACCTTTACATCGAGGCCGGTCGTGGAGTATTCGGTGCGTTTTTCGCGCAGGACATTGTATTGGCCGCCGGGGATTTGGCAGGTACCCCAGGCGTCAATAATATCCAGGCGTTGAAGCGAAACCCGAAACCGGATGGAATCCGGCACAAAGGGGAAGCCGGCGAAAAGCGTATCCGGGATATTTTCGGTCGAGAACGGGACGCTCAGATTGGACGTCTGTTGGTTGAAGTCGAAGAAATTCATCGGTGCGCGGCGTTCCTTAATAGCCGGTTGGAATTTAGCGAGCACGTCGAGGTTCAAGTTCGCCGGATCATTTCCGGAATAGCCCATATTTTCGACGACGCTATTAGTCACGTTGAAGAAGGTTTCGCCTTGTTGGTTGGCGACCATCAGTTCCGCGCCTGGAAAACTACCGAAGCTCATACCCGATGCCGCCGGTCGGTACACCGTGGTAAACGTATTCGCGGCCTGGAGCGCGGTAAAATCCCACAATTGATTTCCGCCCGCAGGCGTAACCGCCAGGCTGATATTGCCAACGCTGGTATCCACAGCGAATCGGAGCGTATCGCCTGCTGTGGGGAATGTGGCGGCGGTTACGGTAATTTGGGCGCTTGCGCCGAAACACAGCGCGGAAAAAATAGCCAGTAGCATTTTTTTCATTGGATTGTGCTTAAATTAGTAATAAGATTAAAGGTGTAACGAGTTTCTATGCACGCTGACCGGCAATTTCGATTAGAAAGACAACTTAAACCCGGCAAAAATATCGTTTCGCTTCAAAGGTATGCCGGATATTTTAAACATCTTCAAAAAAAGCCGAGGAATCCTTTTTTTTGTCGTTTAAAGACTACTTTATAAAGCTTGCAGCTCCACCAACCGTCGATAAGCCTGGCCGAGCGCCATGAGTTGATCGTGGGTACCGCGTTCGATAATTCGGCCGGCATCGAGCACGAGTATTTCATTGGCGTGTTGGATGGTACTAAGTCGGTGGGCGATGACCAGGGCGGTTCGATTAGTCAGCAAGCGATCGAGCGCCGTTTGCACCAGTTTCTCT
Source organism: Saprospiraceae bacterium (assembly GCA_032115775.1). Taxonomy (GTDB): domain Bacteria; phylum Bacteroidota; class Bacteroidia; order Chitinophagales; family Saprospiraceae; genus M3007. The sequence continues at coordinate 51,201 of JAUMBL010000118.1, forward strand.
GACTCGCTGTCGAGTGCCGAGGTTGCCTCATCGAGAATTAAGATAGGGGGATTTTTTAGCAATGCGCGGGCGATGGTGAGCCTTTGCCGTTGTCCGCCGCTGAGTTTCGTGCCGCGGTCGCCGATATTGGTATGATATCCATCCGGCAGGGCTGTGATGAAGTCGTGCGCATTGGCGGCCATGGCAGCGCGTTCGATATCCGCCTGGGTGGCGTTGTCGTTTCCAAAAGCGATATTATTCGCGACCGTATCGTTGAACAGGATGGCTTCCTGGCTTACGATGCCCATTTGTTCCCGCAGATCTTTCAGTCGCAATTGGCGGATATCCACGCCGTCGAGCAGGATAGCGCCCTCCTGCACATCGTAAAACCGCGGAAGCAGATCCGCCAGCGTACTCTTTCCGGCGCCGGAAGCGCCGACCAGCGCGATGATTTTTCCACGGGGGAGGCGGATATTGATATTTTTGACGGCGGGTCGTTCGGCGTTGGCGTATTGAAAGGAGACGTTTTGAAATTCCACGGCGTCCGAGAATCGTTCTACGGGCAGGGCATCCGGCGCGTCCTGAATTTGAAGCGGCGTATCCAGCACGCGTTGCACGCGCTCCAGGGCGCCCATCCCTTTGCGGATACTGTACAACGCCGAGGCAAAGGCTTTAGCCGGATCAATCACATTGTAAAAAGCGTACAGGAAAGTGATGAACGTTTCTGCCGACAAACTGCCGGAAAACACCTTGGCTGAGCCGAACCACAGCAGCACGGCCACAACGGATATCCCCAGAAATTCCGACAGCGGCGAAGCCAGATCGCGGCGGCGGTAGATGCGTGTTTGCATATGGGCGTACGCGCTGTTTTCCCGGTAAAAACGCGCGCGCTGGTATGCTTCCGCATTAAACCCTTTGATAATCCGCAGGCCGCCCAATGTTTCTTCAATCAGCGAGGCCAGCGCGCCGAATTGTTGCTGTGCCTGTCCGGATTGCCGGCGCAGATTTCGCCCTAGCCGACCGATTACCACGCCGGCGAACAACAGGAGCGTCAGCACAAACAGCGTCAGCGTTGGCGAGAATGCGATCATCACGGTCAAGCTCCCCAGAATTACAATAGGTTCGCGGACAATCGCCTCCATCACCCCGATGATACTCCACTCGATTTCCTGCACATCGGTGGTCATTCGGCTCATCAGATCCCCTTTGCGTTCTTCCGAGAAAAAAGCCAGCGGCAGGGCGAGCGATTTTTGGATAAATTGTTGGCGCAGATCGCGCACCAGTCCATTTCGGACGGGCGCGAGGAAATAGAGCGACAGGTATCGGAAGAGATTTTTACCCAGAAAAATGAGCACCAGGACGAGGCAAACCAATCCGAGCGCCTGTTCGCGGCCGTGTTGCCGAATTAATTCTGCGAAGAACCAATTTGTATAAGCCTCTACCGTATGCCACTGGAGGCCTTCCGGCGGGTAGCTTGCCGAGGCGGGCGTGCGGTTAAACAGGATTTGCAGGAAAGGCAATAGTGCGGGAATGCTAATGACCATAAACAGGGACATTAGCACATTGCAGCAGACGGCCAGCAGCAGCAGGCGTTTGTATGGAAGGAAATAGCGAAGGAGTTGCAGCATGCAGTCGGACGCCGGGCGAAACCGCGGCCGGCCTTGCGGCCGGTTTCCGTCGCCTACAGCGATTCGTTTTTAAAATCCCAGGTATTTAGAAAGCCGGTATGGAAATCCCCTTTTCGGAACGCCTCATTGCGCATCAGGCGCTGGTGAAACGGCACGGTAGTTTTGATCCCTTCTACGATAAATTCGTCGAGTGCGCGCTCCATTTTTTGAATAGCCTCCTCGCGTGTGCGTGCGCGCACGATCAATTTGGCGATCATCGAGTCATAGTACGGCGGGATGGTATAGCCGGCGTACACATGCGTATCCACCCGAATACCGTGCCCTTTGGGCGAGTGGAAAGACGTGATGCGCCCCGGACTGGGTCGAAAATCGTTGAACGGGTCTTCTGCATTGATCCGGCATTCGATCGCATGCATTTCCGGGAAGTAGTTTTTCCCGCTGATAGGGATACCGGCTGCAATTTTGATTTGTTCCTTGATCAGATCGAAGTCAATGACTTCTTCCGTCACGGTATGTTCAACCTGGATGCGGGTATTCATTTCCATGAAATAGAAATTCCGGTATTTATCCACCAGGAATTCTACCGTGCCTACGCCTTCATACTGAATGGCCTCACAAGCTTTCACGGCCGCTTCGCCCATTTTAGCACGCAATTCGGGCGTCATAAAGGGCGAGGGAGATTCTTCCACCAATTTTTGGTGGCGGCGTTGGATCGAGCAGTCGCGTTCGGAGAGGTGACAGGCCTTTCCGAACTGATCGCCGGCGACCTGGATTTCGATATGGCGCGGTTCTTCGATAAACTTTTCCATGTAGATCCCTTCGTTCCCGAAAGCAGCTTTAGCCTCCCGGCGGGCGGTTTCCCATTGTTTTTCGAATTCTTCCTCTTTCCAGACAATGCGCATTCCTTTCCCGCCACCGCCGGCAGTCGCTTTCAGGATCACGGGGTATCCAATATCTTTGGCTAATTTCAGGCCGGTTTTTACGTCGCGCAGCAATCCTTCCGAGCCGGGGATACAAGGCACATTAGCCTTGATCATTGTTTCCTTAGCCGTTATTTTATCGCCCATGGAACGAATTTGTTCCGGCGTTGGTCCGATAAATTTGATGCCGTATTCGCGGCAGACCTCTGCGAAGTCGGCATTTTCCGCCAAAAAGCCATATCCGGGATGCACTGCATCGGCGTTGGTGATTTCTACCGCCGCCATAATGCGGGGGATATTGAGATAACTCTCTGCGGAGGCCGGCGGGCCGATACAAACGGCTTCGTCGGCAAAGCGCACGTGCAGACTATCGCGATCAGCTGTGGAGTAGATCGCCACAGTCTTGATATTCATCTCTTTACACGTGCGGATAATACGCAGGGCTATTTCCCCGCGATTCGCGATGAGTATTTTTTTAAACATACGGTTGTGCGTTAGATTCAGCGCGCGGCGGCGACTATGAGAGCATGTTTAGATTTCAGTCGCCGGGCTGCGAGCGTCAAATTTTATTTTTTGCAGCGTTAAATTTTTCGCCGGATAGTACGCATTCGACTGCAAAATTTGCCTTGATAAAAACAAAATTTGCGCGCATTCGCCTCGGCACTGAAATTTAAACATCCTCTAAGCGGGATCTACGAGGAAGAGCGGTTGGTCATACTCCACCGGAGCGGCGTCTTCCACGAGCACCTTCACGATTTTGCCTTTTACGTCCGACTCAATTTCATTGAACAGTTTCATCGCCTCGATGATACAAACGGGGCTACCCACGCCGACTGTATCGCCGATTTTCACAAACGGCCCTTTATCCGGCGAGGGACTGCGATAAAAAGTGCCGACCATGGGCGATTTAATCGCGATCAGGTTGGCATTTTCATCAGCGGCCGGAGCGGGTGCCGGGCTGGCCGGGGCGACAGCGGGTCTTTCGGCGGGCGCCGCGGCGGGCAGTGCGACGGAAACTGCTGCGGGGGCGGCGGGGAGAACAACCGGAGCAAGGGGAGCGGCCGCTGTTTCGGCGCCGTTTTGATTGCGGATGACCAGTTTAAAGTCGTCCTGTTCCAGCTTAAATTCTGCCAGTTTGTGTTTGCTGACCAAGCGGATCAGCTCTTGTATCTGGTTAAAGTCCATACAGGCAAATTAATTTACGGAGAAAAAAAAATTTGGGGGAGTAAAGGAAAAATTTTTCTTTGAAAAAATTGCCCCTGCTCCCCCAAAATCTCAAAAAAAAGTTCAAATTACTTTTTGACCCGCTCCATATATGCGCCGGTGGCCGTATCAATTTTGATAAAATCGCCGGTGTCGCAAAAAAGCGGCACGCGTACTTCCGCGCCGGTTTCGACGGTTGCGGGTTTCAGCGTATTGGTGGCGGTATCACCGCGCAAGCCAGGTTCGGTATAAGTAATTTGGAGTACGACCGTTTGCGGCAATTCTGCGGAAAGTGGTAGATCCTTCGCGGCATCGTACAATAAATCTACAATATCGCCTTCTTTCAGAAACTGACCGTTGTCGATCATGGATTCCGGCAGCGTCATCTGCTCGAAGGATTCCTGATCCATCAGTGCATAGCCGTTTTCTTCCTGATACAGAAACTGCATAGGGCGGCGCTCCACCCGTACTTCCGTGATGTTGTGTCCGCTCTGGAAGGTATGTTCGATTACCTTTCCCGAGGTCGTACTTTTGAGTTTTGTCCAGACCTTTCCGCTCCCTCGGCCTACCTGAAAGCGCTGAAAATCAATCACTTTCATAATGTCGTTGTTTAATTCGATGCAAAGGCCGTTTCGGATATCCGCCGTTGTTGCCATAATAAACTTATGTCTTGATTTAGATAATTTGCCCGGAATGGGGCGTTTTAGCGCCGCAAAAGTAGCGTTTTTTAGTTGAATTTACTTTTGGGTTAGATTGAAAATAAATTTTGCTTTAGTTCTTATTAGTATGCCCATTTAAGCAATAGCGCGCCCCAGGTAAATCCGCCGCCGAAGGCCGTCAGGATGATATGATCTCCTTTTTGGAACTGGTTTTCATATTCCCACATACAGAGCGGCAGGGTTGCAGCGGTCGTATTGCCGTATTTTTGGATATTGACCGTTACTTTCTCCATGGGGAAGTTCAGGTGTTCTGCCACGGAGGTGATAATGCGCATATTGGCCTGGTGTGGAATCAGCCAGTTGACGTCCTCGATGGCCATATTATTACGGTGCAGGAGGTCGTTAATTGCGCTGGTCATGCCTTCGATGGCATACTTGAACACGCGTTTTCCTTCCTGATAGACGAAATGCTCGCGGTTTGCCACGGTTTCTGCCGTGGCCGGTTTTTTAGAGCCGCCCGCTTTCATATGAAGGAACTCCCGTCCGGCGCCATCTGCGCGCAGTATAAAATCCATGACCCCCGTATCATCGCGACGCGGTTCCAGCAGCACGGCGCCGGCGCCGTCGCCGAAGATCACGCAGGTATTGCGATCCTGGTAGTCAATGATGGAGGACATCATATCGGCGCCGATCACGATCACCTTATTATAGGTTTCACTTTGGATAAACTGCGCGCCGGTGGACAGGGCGTACAGGAAGCCGGAACAGGCCGCATTGATATCGTATCCGAAGGCGTTTTTGGCGCCGATTTTATCGCAAACCGTATTGGCGGTGTCGGGGAAAACCATATCGCCCGTGATGGTGCCGACGATCACCAGATCAATTTCTTCCGGTTGGGTACCGGTTTTTTCGAGCAGCCCTTTGACTGCTTCCACGCACATATCGCTGGTGGCCCATCCGGGGGTGCGCAGGATGCGTCTTTCCTGGATACCGGTTCTGGATAAAATCCATTCATCATTGGTATCCACCAATTTTTCCAGATCGGCATTGGTGAGTTTATCCGGCGGCGTCCAGCCTTGCACCCCGGTGATTGCAGCTCGTAGTTTGTGCGTCATATTGAAATAGGTGTTTAGTACGACCTGGCCGGTTTGCCTTTTGGGGCAACGGTGGCGGGCAGGGCGTATCGCGTGATCAAAAACGGCGCAAAGGTAGTTATTTGTGCGATTGAGCGCCTATCTGGGTTTCATGATTCGGAGGCATTTGCGGATCTTCGGAAAAAAAGGTTCCACTGCAGGTGGCGGCACAGCGTTTTTTTTGTTCATTTGCGGCATGAAGCGTTATTTTTCGCTGATAAAATTCAGCCATACGGTATTTGCCCTGCCCTTTGCCTTGGTAGGCTTCTTCCTTGCTTTTGCCGAGCGGTCGGGCGAGGTTCCCTTGCGTTTGTTCTTTTTGGTGCTGTTGTGCATGGTATTTGCGCGGAGCGCCGCCATGGGTTTCAATCGGTGGTTAGACCGTGACGTGGACGCCCTGAATCCGCGGACAAAAATGCGGGAGATTCCTTCCGGCGCCATTCATCCGAAGGCGGTGCTGGTCTTTGTACTGGTCAATTGTGCGTTGTTTATTGCGGCGACCTGGTTCATCAATCCGCTTTGCTTTTACCTGTCGCCGGTTGCCCTTGCGGTCGTGCTGGGCTACAGTTACACCAAGCGTTTCACTTGGTTCTGTCATTTTGTATTAGGCGTCGGGCTTGGATTGGCGCCGGTGGGCGCGTATATAGCTGTTACCGGCGGGTTTGGGATAGCGGCGGTATGGTATGGACTGACCGTATTGTTTTGGACGGCGGGTTTTGACATTATTTACGCGCTGCAGGACGAGGATTTTGACAAAGCGCAGCAGCTGCATTCCATTCCCGCCCGATTGGGCAAGGCGCGGGCGCTGCGTTTATCTGAATGGTTGCACCTCGTATCGGCTGCGTGCATGGTCTTGGCGGTCAGCGCGACAGCCTCACTTTTGCCGGGCGTCACCGGCTGGCTGCTGTGGATTGGCGCCGGCGGTTTTCTGGCATTATTGTTTTATCAACATACGATCGTTCGTCCCGATGATTTGAGTCGGGTGAACCTTGCGTTTTTTACCACCAACGGATTTGCCAGCCTGTTTTTCGGCGCACTGGCTATTTTAGACCTTCTGATCTGATTGCATGCGACATATTGCCATTTTTGCTTCGGGTGGCGGCAGCAACGCCCGAAAAATCATGGAGCGTTTTCAGCGCCACCGGGACATTCGCGTGGTGTTGGTTGTTTCCAACAAGCGGGACGCCGGCGTCCTGGCCGTTGCTGCGGAGTTTGGCGTGGACACCCTCGTGATCAACCGGTCTTATTTTTATGAAACAGAGGCGCTCCTGGGCGAGTTGCGCGCGCGGGGCGTGGATTTCGTGGTACTGGCCGGTTTTCTTTGGTTGGCGCCTACTTACCTCGTTGCAGCGTTTCCGCGACGCATCCTCAACATCCATCCGGCGTTGTTGCCCAAATACGGCGGCAAAGGGATGTACGGGCGGCATGTTCACGAGGCTGTGAAAGCTGCGGGCGAAACAGAAACCGGCATGACCATTCACTATGTAAACGAGCGATACGACGAGGGCGACATTGTATTTCAAGCCTCCTGTCCGGTACTCCCGGACGACACGCCGGATATGATTGCCCGGAACGTACTGGCATTGGAGCACCGCTACTTCCCGGAGCTTGTGGAGCGTTTGGTAAACGAACTGCCGGGGTAGCGCGGCCGCGCAGAAATGCGTACCTTTGCTCCATGACCGTTCGGCATCTACTCCATTTGATACGGATTGAGCATTGGGTGAAGAATTTGTTTCTTTTCATCCCCGCTTTTTTCGGCGCCAAATTGCTGGCGGAGGGCGTCCTGCTGCGCGCCGTTGCGGGTTTCATTGCGTTTTCACTTGTTGCCTCTGCGGTGTACGTCCTGAACGACCTGGTAGATGCGAAGCAGGATCGGAATCATCCGGACAAATGTCGGCGGCCGATCGCCAGCGGGGCGATTTCCAGCAGGCAGGCAATCATCGTATTAGCGGGGCTGTTGATTTCAGGCTCGCTATTGGCCGGTTATTTGAGCAACATGATGTTGCTGATCACCCTCATTTATTTTTTCAACAACCTCCTGTATTCATTTTATCTCAAGCATATCGCGCTGGTGGATATTTCCCTGATTGGCATCGGATTTTTGATGCGCGTGTACGCGGGCGGGGAAGTGACCGGTGTGGCGGTTTCCCAGTGGCTCACGGTGATGACCTTTTTGTTGGCGCTGATTTTAGGTCTGGCAAAGCGGCGGGGCGAGTACCTGATTGCCACGGAAGGGCAGGTTTTTCGGAAAGCGTTAGAGGGGTACAACCTGCCCTTTTTGGATATGAGCATGGTTGTTTGCTCAACCGTTGCCGTGGTGGCCTATTTGATGTATTGTTTTTCCCCGGAAGTCACCCAACGGATCGGAAACGAAAAAATCTACTACACCGCCTTTTTTGTCGTACTCGGCGTACTGCGCTACTTGCAACTGACGCTGGTGTTCAATAAAACCGAATCCCCCACCCGCGCCCTCTTGCGCGACGGTTTTCTAAAAATTGTTTTACTTGCCTGGATCAGCGCATTCGTGTGGCTGCTCTATGCGCAATAAACCGCCTCCGGGAAACCGGAGCCTGTCTGCATCATGACGAACAAAGAAATTGCCGGCGCTTTTGACGAACTCGCCAATCTCCTGGAGTTGCATGAGGACAACGAGTTCAAGATCCGATCCTACAAAAACGCTTATCTCACGCTGCGGAAGCTGGAACTGCCGATCCGCGATATGACCGACCTTGAGATCCGGGAGATCAAAGGCATTGGGCCGGCTATCGCCGCCAAGATCCGGGAGCTCCTCAGCACCGGAAAAATGAAGGTGTTGGAGGAGGCGCGCGCCGAAACGCCGCCCGGCGTGGTGGAAATGCTGCGCGTGCACGGCTTCGGGCCGAAAAAAGTGCGTATCGTTTGGAAGGAGATGGGGATCGAGAGCGTGGGCGAGTTGTGGTATGCCTGCAATGAGAACCGACTGGAAACCTTCAAGGGTTTTGGATTCAAGACCCAGGAAGACCTAAAGGCCAAGATCGAGTATTATTTGAAAAGCCGCGACAAGATGCACTGCGATGCGGCGGCCGAGGAGGCTGATTTCGTCTGCGCCTTGCTGACCGGTCGGCTGCCGGGCGCGTTCGTCAGTCCGGTCGGCGATATCCGCCGGTGCTGTCCGGTGGTATCGCGCATTGAAATCCTGACGGGGTACAACGGCGATCTCAGTGGGGCATTTGACGAAGACATGCTGACGTTGACGCGCGCGGAGGGCACTGCGCTGTATATAGCCCGACTTGAAAACCGCACCGATATTTATATACACCGATGCATGCAGGAGGAATTCGGCTCCAAACTATTTCAGCTAACCGGTCATCCCGATTTTATTCAGGCTTTTGTAAAAGACAATCCCGGCCTCAGCTTCAAGGGGTTGCGCACCGAACAGGAAGTGTTTGAAAAAGCCGGACTTCCCTACATCGCGCCGGAGTTACGAGAAACCGCCGACATCCTGCAAAAGGCGCGTCAGGGTGCCCTGCCCAAGCTGATTGAACTGAGCGATATCCGCGGCGTGCTGCACGTGCATACCACCTGGAGCGACGGGCTGCACAGCCTGGAGGAGATGTGCCGTTATGTCCGCGACCTCGGATATGAGTATATCGGTATTACCGATCATAGCCAGAGCGCCTTTTATGCCAACGGGCTGAAGCCCGATCGCGTATTGGCGCAGATGGCGGAAATAGACAAGTTGAATGCGGAACTCCACCCGTTTCGCGTACTCAAGGGTATTGAAAGCGATATTTTGCACGACGGCTCGCTGGATTATTCCGACGATTTGCTTGCGCAATTTGATTTCGTCATTGCCAGCGTGCATTCAAACCTCAAAATGTCGAAAGAAAAAGCAACCGAACGGATCATTCGCGCGATTGAAAACCCCTACACGCGTATTTTAGGGCACCCTACCGGTCGTTTACTCCTGAGTCGGGAAGGGTATCCGCTCGACTGGGACGCCGTATTCGACGCCTGCGCGCGCCACGGGGTTGCCATTGAGATCAACGCCAATCCGCACCGACTTGACCTAGATTACACGCTGACTCCAGAGGCTATCCGCCGCGGCATCAAGATTTGCATCAATCCGGATGCGCACAGTAAAGAGGGGATTCATGATCTGGTTTACGGGGTGCAGGCGGCTCGCAAGGCGGGCGTTCGCGCCGAGGATTGCGATTTACAGTTCATACATCGTACTCCGCAATAAAAAAACTACCTGCTACCGGGGTAACAAGCAGTTCGAAAGAGCCAATTGAAGACGTGTAATATTTTAATGCAGCGTGTTTTGACATGGCAAAGATAATCCGGATTCAAAGGGGGGTAAACCCCCATTTAGGGGTTTCGTATATTTTTTTTGTAGATAAATCCCCGGTCGAGGCAGAAAGCGGCGAAATCCCGGGCATTTCGGAATTCAAACTGAAAAAGGCGTTTTGCTTTTTTAAGCACGCTCGCGTTATATTCATGCAACGTGTGCTTTGTCCAGCCTTTTTGACGACATATTTCTTCGGAGGATTGATCATTGGCGTACAGCGAAATGAGGTCGAGTTCGCCGTTGGTGAGTGCGTCCAGAATATAGGGGACGATTTGGGCGCGCAGCATATCTTCTAGCTCGGTGTCCGGGATGGAACCATGTAAAAAGCCGACGAAGGGCTTCGTGCTGTGTGGGCTCCATTTACCTTCCAGATACAGCGTATGCAGGATACTCAGGATACGCCCTTCGGTGTCTGTCTGCGCGATGGTGGTATGGTGCGAGAACCATTGGTAAGCTCCTTCTTTTGTACGCATGGGCAGAGAAGTTCGAAAAGAACCCTCCATAGGCATCATTTTTATTTTCGTTTTTTCACGCGCCGCATAGGCGGCATTTCGCCACTGCAAATAAGGGAGTAAATAATCCGGATGGATCAAGCGGAGAAAATCGCGGTAAGTACGCACAGGCGCGCCAAAAACCTGCGAATCACCTCCGGAGGCAGTGCTTGTTAAATCTTTCATAGAGATGATTTGCCAGAAGGCCATGTCCGGATGCCGAAGGTTAAAATCGCGCAGACCCGTCAGCAGCGCTTCGAAGGTTTTTGCGTCCGGGAATGCAGGATCTCCTAAGATTTGGGCGTACCCGATCCAAGTGTTTTCAATCCATTCTTTGAAAAGACGGTCAAAATTAAAGGACTCAGACATATAACAAGGTCGTGCGTCAGGGCGCACCGTTCAGCAGGGTAATAGACGTAATTTAAAAGCAACAGTACAAAGGTATTATTTTTATACTTGTAATTACGTATCTGGTTTGATATTGAGCAAAAAACGGTGCGTTTTTTGACTCAACTGTGACCGGTTAATCACCTCATACAAGATAGCGGTCGGATGATTGTGATAAAAAAAGTCTCGCAGCGTCCTTTTTTATGGGCTGCGAGACTTATTTTAGCAATTAAGCGTCAATCAATTATTTCCCAGCCAGCAATTCCGACTGGAATTTTTCGAGCGCTTGCCAGTCGCCGCGGGCGGCCATGCCTGCTTGTTCCGGCCAGCTGCCGGGGTCGTGCATTTGGAATTGCGGACCGGCGGCATCGAGGATTTCGCGGATTTTTTCGGTGGAGGTTTCGGCGAGTTGTTGCCAGGTATGGATACCGGCGGTATGGAGGACTTCGGCGATTTTCGGGCCGATTCCTTCCACGATGTCCAGCGCATTGAAGGCGTAGGATTTATTATTGAAAGTGACCGGGGCGGGTTCAGGTGCGGGGGCTTTTTTAGCGCCGGATTTGCCGTCTTTTTCGATGCGCAGGTTATTGCGTTCCGCTTCGCAGATGATGAGTTCATTTTCGAGTTTGCGGATCCGGTCGCCTTTCATGCCGAGGTCGGCTTCCAGTTGCGTAATTTTCACGCGGAGGTCGGTGTTATCGGAGGCGGATTTGTCGAGTTTAGCGGACAAGTCTTTATTGGAGGCGGTCAGTTCCTGCACTTGCGTACGCAGCGCCGTTACTTTATAGAACACGAGGGCGGCGAGCCAGCCGAGGATAAACGGGACGATGCAGAGTGCCAGTCCGGTGGGCAGATCCTCCATAAAGGAGGCGATCAGGATGTATAATAGTTGCATAGAATATTTAATTTGAGTAATTAGTTATTGACCGTGAGGACAACACGGCGATTTTGTTGGCGGCCGTTTTCGGTATCATTTTTTACGGCTGGTTCGGTTTCGCCTTTAGAAATAACTTGGATACGTCCGGCGGCTATTCCATTACTTTTGAGGATATTCGCGATGGATTGGGCGCGGCCCAGGCCGAGTTGGCGGTTGCGTTCCGGGGCGCCGACGTCGTCTGTGTGTCCGGTGACGACGAAACTGGCTTTCGAGGCTTTGTGTTTGTCCACCATTTTTTTTAGGTAAGCGTCCACCTCCGGGTTGCTGTCTTTTTCCGTGGAATTGAATGGGAACAGGAAGATGACGTCTTTATCCGATTCAATAATAGCGCCTGCCTCTTTTTTGAGCACCATTTTGATCCAAGAGAGCGCGGCGGAGGGCATGGGCGGGCCGCCTTCGCGGAGGCTGTCGGCGGTATTGTCGGCCGCGATCCGGAGCCGGACATCGGGCAGTTCCGGTTGCATCATCGCCTTGAGTGCGGCGGCGCGGGCCAAGCCCAGGTTGCCGGCGCCGGCGGGCGCTTTTTCGTCTGCCCGATATAAACCGGTGATGAGCAGGGTATCCCCCTGGCCGCCGTTTTTGAGCAGGCGCGATTTCCAGGTGGCGAAAAGCGGATCTTCGACCGGGCGGTCGGCGTTCCATAAAAACTTCGGCTCGCCGGTTCCCGGTTGCGCTACGATCGCGGGCTGCGCGTCACAGCATTGGCATTTATAGCAATGCCAGTAATTGACGGCCCAGACAGTATACCCGGCGAATACGGCGCCAATTAACCATAGAGGAATCTTCATTTTTTACTTCGTTTTGCCAGATGAACAACGTGATTGTTTGGACAAAAGTAAAAAACAAAAAATTTAAAACAAAGGGGTTAAATTAAGATTTTCCGAAAATTTAATTTTCGGATGCTTCCAGCCGCTTGGCTGCGATCGGTTGTGCAAGGCGGCGCTTTGATCTGCGGCGGCTTCACGCAGGGTGATCCACATAATCCTGCAGATATCGGTAGCGTTCGCAGAGTTGTCCGGCTTCGGCGATGGTTGCGCGTTGAACGACGGCGCTGGCGTCTTGCCGGAGAATTTCCGGCAAGATATTATCAATCAGTTGGCGGCCGAAATACTCAGTGGCGTCCCGGGGGAGTTCGGAGGGCAGGTTGTCAATAGCCATCACATCCACGGCATGGGGGAGAAAAGGCGGGCATTCGTGGCCGGTGTGCGGGTCGAAACCGAACACCGGGTCGGCGATCGTACTGGCGCGGAGGGTACAAGGCACGGAGGCATCCGGCGCGATATCGCAAGAGATGTCGGCGACGACTTGGATCGCAAAGTCGGGCGCGGCCATCTCGGCTACGGTAAAAAACATCGGCGCTTTTTTATCGTAGTAAATGGCGTTCATCATAATATCGGCCCGCCGGGCGAAAGGCGCGAAAACAGAGACGTACTCTTCCCCGTGGGCGTAGAAGTGTTCTTTATTAAAAATTCGTTGGCCGCTGCGGTGTTGCACGTAATCCTGGGCAAAAAGTTGGGTAAAAACCGGGTGTTCAAAATCTTTGTGCAGAAAATCGGCGGGCGAAACCTGCGGAATACCGAAATCGTGCAGGTTTCGGATGGCCCCGGTGGCTACGCGGCCGGATCCGGTGAGGACAATCCGAAGCGGCGGCAGCGCGAGCTTGCGGTAGTGCGATTTGACTTCGCTGTAATCGTGGCATTGAACCATACGCGGCAGATCGAACAGGCCGGTGCGCTGCCCCAAAGTCCAGAGGCCGTTGTGTGCGCCTACGATCCCGGCGTAATAGCCGAAGGCGATCAGGCGGTCGCCGCGCTCGTCGGTCAGCACCTCATAATCAATCAAGCGGATGCCCTTTTGCAAGACGGCCTGTAGCAGCCGGCGATTGTGCGCTTGTTTTTTGATGGTGTGCGAGAAAAACATATACGTTTTTCCGGGCAGCAGTTGGTCAATCGGCACCTCTTTGACCCCGAGGATCAGGTCGCAATCGCTCAAATCTTCCTGTCGGTGAATACCCTGTTCGATATATTCCGTATCGTGGTAGCTGCGAAGGGGCGAGGGTTGGATGACCATTTGCACAGGAAAACGCGCCTGAATTTCGACGCACTGGCTGGGTGTGAGCGGCGCGCGGGCGTCGGTGGGGATTTTTCCTTCGCGGAGGATACCGATTTTATACATGGTTACAGGCTTTAGAACGTGCGTTTTGCCGGGCGTTTCGGCTGCGCCGCAAAGGTAGCCATTTTCCGGGGCGGCGACGGCGGGGAAAAATTAAATTTAGTTTGCACGGCGGAAACTTTATTAGAGGCTATGCCGTTATATTTGCGTCCTGTAATTTTAAACAACGGTTTGAAAACAGGGAAACACAACACGGGGCTGTCTGGTATCGACGGGAAAGTGTAGTCGTTTCGTAAGCATGCCGGAGCATGAGCGGTTACTCCGTAAAAAACAACGTTCGAACAATGACTGGCAACACTCAGTTTGCTATGGCAGCCTAATCCAAGTCGGATTACAATGCCTTTATGCCGTGCGTTTGAGGCTCCATACACAACGCGCCGCGTATCAAAACCCTGGAGCTGGCCCGACCGACGCCTTTAAGGCTGGGTAAGACAAAAAGGATAAGGTGTGGATGCGCCCGTTTCTGAGCCAATCCCACACTCGAAAACCAAATCAGAAACTAAGCATGTAGAAGGCGTTGCGGCGCTTTGTCCGGACGCGGGTTCGAATCCCGCCAGCTCCACGAAAATTACGCGCAATTATCTGTTTTTCAGATTTTTGCGCGTTTTTTTTGCACTTATCTCCTTTATGAGGGCGCGAATCGCTGCCCGGCCGTTTCCATCGAATACCCTCTCTGGAACAGGTATGAAAACGGCAAATTTGTACGATTCAAGTTTATTTTTCAACCACTCACGGGAAATACATAGGTTAAGCAAAAAAGGGACGCGTACTTTGCAGCACCAGACAAAGGTCTTCCAATATGCAGAACCATCCTTTTTACATCTTCCTGCTCTTTCTCCTGTCGCCGGGCGCCGGGCGTCAGGTTGCGGCGCAATCCGTCAACACGCCGATTTTAAATCAATATATCGAAACGGGGCTCGCCCAAAATCTGGCGCTGCAACAGCAACAGCTTGACTGGCAGCGGAGCCTCGCGGCCGTCCGCCAGGCCAAGGCGCTGTTCTACCCCACCCTGCAATTCAACGCCGCCTATACCCGCGCGGCCGGTGGCCGGCGAATTGACTTTCCGATCGGCGACTTACTGAACCCCGTGTACGGTACGCTGAACCAACTGACGCAAAGCAATCAGTTTCCTGTCCTGCCCAACCAGCAAATCCAGTTTTTGCCCGACGATTTCCACGAGACGTATCTGGGTTTTTCTTATCCGCTCTTCAACTCGGATCTGAAGTTCAACCGCCAGATTCAGGAACACCTGGCAGCGGGAC
>JAUMBL010000119.1:0-4025 GCA_032115775.1 Saprospiraceae bacterium
AATCACCCCTATTGCGATCGCTCAACTCGCCATTAGGCGTAACTGCGAGTGTGTCTTTACTTTCTTTTCCGAATTATCAAAGAACTTCAATGCCATTTTTACTTGAAAAATGTGTACCCTTTCTAAAAAAAAATCAAAAAACAAGCGCCCCAAACATCATTTTATTTCGCCGCCTCCGGCGGCGAAATACTTGTGACACAATTCCGGGGTGAGTATAGCATGGCCGATTCCTGCAATAAACGCGAACCCCCGTAGAGCGGACGGATCCCTACGGGATGACAAGGGTGGTTATAGCATGGCCGATTCCTGCAATAGAAGCGAGCCCACGTAGAGCGGACGGGTCCCTTCGGGATGACAAGGAGGGCTTTAATACCTGGGGGGCGGCCGATTTCGATTAGCAACGATCGTGGCGCCCCCCAGGGGACGCTCGGATTTGCCGTGCAGGAAGTAGGGCGCCGATTGGCCGCAACAAATCAGGCTACCCGGCGCCCGGCGCGGGAATAATTATTCCCCGCCTGCTGCGCAATTCCATTTTTTTAGTACTTTTCGGCCTGAAAATCCGAAAAATGTATGACTGCTGCCAATTTTTCAA
This sequence comes from Saprospiraceae bacterium, assembly GCA_032115775.1. Taxonomy (GTDB): domain Bacteria; phylum Bacteroidota; class Bacteroidia; order Chitinophagales; family Saprospiraceae; genus M3007. The sequence goes on from JAUMBL010000119.1 coordinate 593, forward strand.
ACCAAATACGCGAGCTCATCGCCCGCGATGAGCTCCAAGCCGCCCTGACGCAACTCCGCCAGTTGCTGGAACATTCGCCGAGATTAGATGAGGTGATCCTGCAAACGGCGCGTTTTAGCGATATCCGGCGGCAAATGCGCGTGGGTGTGGTAAGAAGTCTTTGCATCAATCAAAATCAATCATCGTTCAAAAAAAACCTATGCGATGGAACCATTTGACTGGGACGACATCCTTGAAGATATCGCCGAGCAAAAGGCGGTATTACTCCTCGGCCACAATTTCCTGCCCGGCGCCCAGGAGCAACTGCACGCCGCCCTGAATGACAAATTGGGCGATAAATTGCAGCATTTCCACGGCCGCGACGGACTGTTTCTTTTCCGGGACGGCGGCGATACGAAAACAACGGCGCAGCAGGTAGCAGCCCGGATCTACCGGAACTATGTGCCCGACGAGGTAATCCTGAAAAAAATCGCAGAAATGCCCTTTCGCTTGATGGTCTCGGCGAACCCCGATAAGTTTCTGCCGGATACCTTCGCACAGTACAAACTGCGCCTGCAATTCGATTATTTTTCCAGCAACCACAAAGAACAGGACTATAAAGTGGTTCGCCCTACCGAGGAAAACCCCCTGCTCTACAACCTCTGCGGCAGCGTGGAAGACCAGGAATCCCTGATCCTGGATTACGACGACTTGTTTAAAATGCTCAAGACCCTGCTGGCCGACCTCAAAATACCCAATGAGATTCGCCTGCCTCTGATGAAAGCCACCACCTACATTTTCGTGGGTTTTCATTTTGAGCGCTGGTACACGCAGTTGTTCCTGCGCTACCTGAACATGAACGACAACCGGTTCAGCAATAAAAGCCGCAACTATGTGCTGAAAACCACCTTCCAGGATACCGACATGGAGCGCTTTTTTCTCCAGCAATTCAACGTCCGGTACATCGGGGCTGACTGGACCTTTTTTGAGGAATTGCACCGGCGTTTTGCGGAAAAATACCCGGCAAAAATGCGCCGGCTGATTGATCAGTTGTCGCCTACCGCCGCTGCTGTTAGCCAGCTGGTAGCTAGGGGGGAATACGCGTCGGCCATTTCCATGCTTAATCTCTTCAAAAGCCAATTGTACGCCGACGAGCAAATTCAATTGATCGCGACGGAAGCAGATTACAACCGATATCTCGCCGACAAGGATGGCGGCGCCGTGTTGACCGAACACCTGAATGTGAACCTCGCGAAAGTCCGAAATAATATCCTGGATCTGGCTAAAAAAATCGCTTAACCCATGGCTGCTACCAAATCGCGTTACCTTGGCGTGCAGCCGTTCAAAACGAGCGATCGCCATATATTCTTCGGCCGGGATGAGGATATTGAAAACCTGCACGATTTTATTTTGCTGGAAAAGATGGTCGTGCTGTTCGGCAAATCCGGTTACGGCAAATCTTCACTGCTCAATGCAGGCGTCATACCCTGGCTGCTAGACGAAAAGCAGCCCGTGGCCTTTCGCTATCGCCCCATCGAAGTACGGTTTACGGATTACGACGAAAAGTACTCTATTTCCCCGCAGGAAACCCTGAAACGCTTACTGAGCGCCATTCCGGTTGACAATGATGCCGATTTTTTGGCCGGTACGGGCTTGGAAGATACGCTTTGGTTGCAGTTTAAGCGCCGGCAGACGGCCACCGGAGGCCAATTCGTACTGCTTTTCGACCAGTTTGAGGAGTTTTTTTCCTATCCGGCCGACCAGCAGGAGGCTTTCCGGCGCCAGTTAGCCGAATTATTGTACACCGATATTCCGCAGGCACTGCGGGCACATATGGATATTCTGAGCGAAAATGATCGTCGATATCTGGTCCGCTCCATGAATATCAAGGCTGTATTTGCTATTCGCAGCGACCGCATGAGCCAGCTGGACTCCATGAAAGACGCCCTGCCGGCCATCCTGCACAAGCGCTACGAATTGCGTCCTTTGACGCCCGCCCAAGCCCGCGAAGCTATTGTACGGCCGGCTAGTATTGTAGGAAAAGAGTTCAACTCCCCTCCCTTTGAGTACACAGAGGGCGGCCTGAATGCTATTCTGCAAGCCCTAACCAGCAAGACGATTGCGGGCAAGAATAGCGCCGCCGGCATTGAAGCGTTCCAACTCCAGATCATCTGCGAATACCTGGAAAGCCGTGTACGCGACGGCCTGGTACAGGATATAGACGGCAACAGCCTGCTGGATATTGCAGAGGCCGAACTGCCGGATATGGATACCCTTTATGAAAACTACTACCACCGTAAACTCGACGAACTGCTTGCCGACGCACGTGAAAAAGCCCAGCAGGTACTGGAAGATGCGCTCTTAGCCGAAGACGCCGCCACCGGCGAAGGCCGCCGCAAAAGCGTGGATCGCCTCGACCTGCTCCAAATGGGCCTGAGCGAAAACCTGCTCGACGATCTGGAAAAAACCTACCTCATCCGGCGGGAACTGAACACGGTGGGCGGCTACAATTATGAAATCAGCCACGACACCCTGTTGGCGCCAATTATGAAATCGCGCAAAGTCCGAATAGAGGCTAAAGAGCGTGCAGCCAATGCCCGGCGCATGCAGCGGCTGTTTTTGGGCGTAATGCTACTGTTGGCACTTACCGCAGGAGCGGTGGGGCTGGCGGTTTGGGCTTTGGGGCAGCAGAATGAAGCGGAGCGACAAAAGACGATTGCCGAAAAAGCCCTTGCTAACTTTCGCGCGGCGCAGGCCGAAAAAGCGCTGTTGGAGTTCAAAAATGCAGAAACTCGTGCTAATATCATCATAGAGGCCGGCGGCTGCCCTGACGAATTATTTCCGTCAATGCGCTTCCTCGCCGGCCAGCATCCCGACAGCACCCGATTGAAAGAAAAAATCCAATCCATTGAACAAAAAAGTACTGATTGCAGATGAAAAGACTATTGCCGCTCATCCTGTTCGCCTTTCCGTTCTTAGCCGCCGCCCAGCGCAACTACACCGAGGCCATCCAGCAAGGCGATGCAGCCTTTGCCAAAGGCGAATACAAAACCGCCATCAACAAATTCTTCGCCGCCGAAGCGTTCGACCCTTCCAAAAAGGAGGCGGTGAAGGGGAAGGTGAATGCGGTGTTTGATAGGATTGAGGGGTTGAGAAAGGAAGCGGAAGCGGCAAAGAAGCGGGCTGATCAGAAAACGACGGAGGCGCTGGAGGAGAAAGAACGAGCGGATAAAGCGCTGAAGGATATTCGAGAGAAAAACCGTGTAAGCTTCGAAGCTTTTGCAAGCCTCGGTGCCCGCTTGATCTTCACATTAGATCATGCCGAGGCCTTAGAGAAAATGAAGGCGGCTGTAGATATCGAAGTGGAGACCGATTTGAAACGGAAGCAATTAACAGAACCCCTTTGTGAACTTTTATATTTCTTTGCTGAAAGCGGCCGCAGGCCGGAGTTGGC